>NZ_JAUBUR010000029.1:45824-93380 GCF_036705485.1 Microcoleus sp. AT9b-C3
GGTGCGCAATGCGCACCCTACTTTAACTTCTAGTAAGGTGCGCAGTTAGTTGAATTTGTAGCACCCTACTTTAGTAAGGTGCGCGTTAGTTGAATTTGTCAGGTGCGCAATGCGCACCCTACTTTAGTAAGGTGCGCGTTAGTTGAATTTGTCAGGTGCGCAATGCGCACCCTACTTTAACTTCTAGTAAGGTGCGCAGTTAGTTGAATTTGTAGCACCCTACTTTAGTAAAGTGCGCGTTAGTTGAATGTGTAAGGTGCGCAATGCGCACCCTACTTTAGTAAGGTGCGCAGTTAGTTGAATTTGTAGCACCCTACTTTAGTAAGGTGCGCAGTTAGTTGAATTTGTCAGGTGCGCAATGCGCACCCTACTTTAACTTCTAGTAAGGTGCGCAGTTAGTTGAATTTGTCAGGTGCGCAATGCGCACCCTACTTTGACTTGTAAAGCGCGCATTAGTTGAATTTGTAATTTGTAGTAAGGTGCGCATTGCGCACCCTACTTGTCTACTTTTCTGGCCGCTGAATGATTGTTTCAACTACCCGTCGCTTGACTTTTGGATCGATACCAATCAGCCGCACGTATTCGCCGCCGTGTTCCGCCAAACAAGTTTCTAAAGATGCAACCACATCTTTTTCCTGTGCAGTTTGAATCGTCGCGCAACTTTGCCAAGAACCAGTCTTAAATCGGCGATTATCTGCATATTCCATGCCTATTTTGCAGCCTCTTGCTAATAACTGTTTTACTTGTTCCAATACCTCAGAACTCAGCCGCGCCGCATGACCGTTACCACCTTCAGAACTTGGCTCAACGTAAGCCTTATAATATTTGGATGATGGGTCGTTTAATTGACTTTGCGTTGGCACAGCAGCAGGAACATTGGCGGTTCCTTGAACGTTAAACAGCCGCGATTGGTTGTATTCATCTACTAAGCGCATTTCCTGAATCCGCTTTTGTTGACCCACCATCAAACTGCCCATTTCTAATAAGTGAGCGAGGCTGAAATTGGGGTTCTGGAAATCTGGCGCTGCTTCCAAAGTGTTTACCAAACGCTTGGAAACTCGCTCGATTCCTACTTTGTGAATGAATTCGCGGATTTGTTCGTCATAAATGCGCGATCGCAAAGCACTAAAAAAGTCGATCGACTGATCGGCAAAATTATCCACTAACCCCACAATATCGCTTTTTGACAATTTGTCAGACTCAAAAATTCCCCCAACAATGCCAATTTTATCATCGCGGCTGGGTTCCCAATAAAACTTTTCCATCCGCCCGTCGCGAATCAGCGGCGCGTACAGCGTAGAAAAATCATTTCCGGTGACAATAATCGGCACTCGGTGCAGCGGCGTGCTGTCATAACTTCCCGGTAACTGCACATTAGTTGGATTGTCAGCAATATTCATCAGAGTGGCATTCACCATCTGAGTATTGACAGTATATTGAGTAGTAGTATCGAACCTGCCAGCACCGGCATCCAAATCATTAATAAAGATGGCGCACATCTCGCCGCGCACCCGAATTTGCTCCGCAGCTTCCCGGTAGCGCAAGCGAATTAAACGCGCCGGATCTCCTGCATCCGGGCTTTCTAATTCGCCGCCAGATATCATCACCGGTTCAAAGCCCATCCGCCGAAAAACCAGTTCGGTTTGAAAAGTTTTGCCTTCTCCTTTGCGGCCGTGAATTCCCAAAATTAGGGGTACTCTTACCCCGGGCAAATTTAAAAAGTTCTTAGTGACGTGCACCGCAACTTTATCGAGAAAGTTAGGAGAAATGTAATAACTCATCAGTAGATTTGTGAGGGATTAATTGAGATTACTGTTATGATTTTATGACAAAACTAACAGCCTGCACCGCTAACCTGGATTTTTACCGTACAATCGAGGTCTGTATATTATGTGTTAAGGAGCGATTCGTGAGTCCAGAAACCTTACTAAAAGAACCAAGCGTGCAAGCCGAAGCCAGTCCCTTCAGTTCTGAGAGCTTCGACAGCTATGTAATGACGACTTACGGGCGTTTTGCGATCGCCCTAGAACGGGGCCTCGGCTGCCGCGTTTGGGATACCGAGGGCCGCGAATATCTCGATTTTGTGGCGGGTATTGCTACCTGCACTCTGGGACACGCGCACCCGGCAATGATTGCAGCGGTAACTCAGCAAATTCAGACCCTGCACCACGTTTCTAACCTTTATTACATCCCCGTACAGGGCGAGTTGGCGAAGTGGCTTGTAGACCATTCTTGCGCTGACAGAGCCTTCTTTTGCAACTCCGGCGCAGAAGCTAATGAAGCGGCAATTAAACTCGCCCGCAAGTACGCCCACGAAAAATTAAATATCTCGAATCCGACAATCATTACCGCCGTTGCGAGTTTTCACGGGCGGACTTTGGCGACAATTACGGCAACGGGACAGCCTAAATATCAGAAGGGTTTTAGCCCTTTGGTTGCCGGATTTCACTACGTGCCTTACAACGATATTAGTGCGATCGAAAGTGCGATCGAGCAACTCGACAAAGACGAACGCCAAGTAGCAGCAATTATGCTGGAAGCGCTGCAAGGCGAAGGCGGAGTTCGCCCCGGAGATATCGCCTACTTCCAGCGCATTCGGGAAATTTGCGACGAAAAAGGCATTTTGCTGATTCTCGACGAAGTGCAAGTCGGGATGGGACGCAGCGGCAAATACTGGGGCTACGAAAACCTTGGCATTGAACCCGATATCTTTACATCTGCCAAAGGATTGGGCGGCGGTATCCCGATCGGCGCTATGCTGTGCAAATCTTCCTGCGATGTATTTGAACCGGGAAGTCACGCCAGCACTTTCGGCGGCAATCCTTTTGCTTGCGCTGTAGCTTTGTGCGTTTGCCAAACTTTGGAACGGGAAAACCTTCTGGAAAACGTGCAGCAGCGCGGGGAACAGTTGAAAGCAGGGCTCAACAAGTTGGCGGCGGCATATCCGCATTTAATTGCCGAAGTGCGCGGCTGGGGTTTGATTGTCGGGATGGAATTGCAAGCTGACATCGAACTTACATCGGCGGATATCGTCAAATCTGCCATCGCCGCAGGAGTTTTGTTGGTTCCTGCAGGGCCGAAAGTGCTGAGGTTTGTCCCGCCGCTGATTGTCACCGCCGCTGAAGTCGATCGAGCTCTGCAGGCAGTGGAGTCAGCCTTGCCTTCTCAAGCGGTACAGTAAAATCTACTGAGTTGCTTTTTGTTAGCTGTAGCGCCGAAGTTCGCGCCATATCCTAGATAACTCACTTAGTCCAGGACACACTCTTCCTCAGAAACCGGGTTTCTTTCGAGATTTCTCGTTACTAAACCCAATAGTTTCCCAGAAACCCGGTTTCTTAGCCTAAGTCCGATCGGGGTAAAAGTAAACCCGTCCCGCTGCAAGTCTGTCGGGGCGGGTTTGTCAATTTTAGAACTGTCTGTGAAACCTGCCCCCACAGGGTGACGGCGCTTTTAACCGGGATTTTACTCAAGAGCAACGCGCAAAATTATACTATTAGCGATTGTAGGTGCTAGTTTCGCTATCTGCGTGTCTGTTGGGACTTGTGAATCCTGGTTTAACTGTTTCGCGCCCTTCCAACTCAACTGAGTACCGTTATAGTGGGAAGGGCTGGTGACGGCGATTGCATCCTCAAGTAATTTTGGCGATCGCTTTCAAGAGAGAAAATATGTAATCCTCGTCACAAAATTTTTTTGTAATGCTTTGATAATCAACTGTATATTGTGAGAGAATAGAAGAATCAAGGAGGTGATGTTGATTGCTACACAAGGCTATCCAAGTTCGTTTGTATCCTACCCAAAATCAACAAATACAAGTAGCTTCAACTTTTGGGGGTGCGCGTTGGTGGTCTAATTATGCTCTAAATAAATCAATTGAAGTTTATCAAAAAACTGGTAAAGGACGTGTTTACTCCAGCCTCAATACACTTTTACCTCCTCTCAAAAAATCCCAGGGGAGTGTAGGGTTAGGTCAGTATTTCAGCCAATTTTGGCAAGCTACTACGCTCAACTTAACGACGGCATACAAAAAATTTTTTGAGGAAGTTGCTGGCTTTTATAAGTTCCCATGTCAAACTAAAAAACTGTTATTTCAGCCAAAAAACGTCAAATTTGTGTGTCATGTAATTTTAGATAATAGGATAAGAACTAAAACAAAAATAAAGAGAGATAGATTAGATGAAGGTAAAATTCAAATTTCAATTATTAGTAAAAAATATTCAGGGAAAAATCTGGCATCTATACAGACTGAAATCAAGAAGGCTGAGAACCAGACAACAAAAAAAGGTAGGATGGCTGGCGATTTAGTATTGAAATACTTTGCTATTGTCCCCGATGATAAAAAAGTATCTAAATATGACAATGCCAAGCATTTTGCCAAGCACCAGAAGAACTTGAAGCGCAAGCAGCCAAAGTTTACAGGCCAGCAGAAAAGAAGTAATTCTGAAGACAAATATAAAAAAGCTGTTGCCCAGGTAGGCGAAGGGTTGAGGAATGGGTGGCAAGATTTTCTACATAAACTTAGTTATAAGTTGGTCAGCGATCGCCTCGCGGTCATACTAGAAAACTTTCATTTCTGGAACAGGATTCGCAATCAAAATTTGGCGAAAGCAAGATCGGATGAGGTTTTGGGAAGTTTTACCAACTTCTTAGTCTACAAGTGGGAACGCAAAGGCGGGAACTTAGTCGAGATTGATAGAGGGGTTTCCAGTTCTAAACTCTGTTCTAATTGTTTCCATCAAATGACCGAGATGCCATTAGATATGAGGGAAGGGACTTGTCCTCACTGTGCTACCCGCGATCGGGAGGGGAACGCAGCGATAAAGATAAAAGCAGAAGGTATCAAAATACTAAAGGCGGAAGGTTCAGCCGTTTCGGCTTTAGGAGGCGAGGTAAGACCAAAGGTTGGACGAAAGTCTCAGCTAAGGCACTCGCCTATGAGTACAGAAGCCCCTACTATATTCGTACTACGATTTAGGGGTGGGTAGTTCACTTGGTTGCACGGAAGCAGCGCTCCTATGGTTAATAGTTTGGCGGAATGCACGATGGACGAACAGCGTCGCAAAACTGATGTTAATATGCTCCAAGCGCTGCTGGAAAATCCTGGCGACTCAGGAATAGATTTGATTTTGAGGACGAACCCAAAGTCGATCGACTTTGGGTTCGTGCAAACGCTTTATTTGGAAGAAGTGGCACTGACGCGAGAAAGCTTGCTGAAAGCTGCAAAATTTTTCCAAAGGGCGATCGCACCCTTAGAATCTGCAAAAGGGAATTATAAATTGCCCGCAACCGGGGCAGCCTATCTGGCTTTTTTAGCAGAAGTATTGCAGGCAGTCGCGCGCAGCGCTGATTCGCAGCACCTGTACTCGCTGCTGAGAAACAATTTAGACAAACTCGACCAGAATTTCGCACAACTGCTGCGTCACTGGGCCACTTTGGTGCTCCCTGCTGCCAAAGAATCGGAGACTAGGCGCATTGCAGCGTTAATCGGCAATCTGAGCAACAAAATTGGGCGGTTTCCCCTAGGCAGCAAGGCTCATAACTTGGAAATCGAAATTGCCGGTTACGAAACAGTTGCTAAGGTGTTTACCCGCAAAGACTTTCCCCAAGAATGGGCGGTGATGCAAAACAATCTGGGCAACGCTTACAGCGATCGTCCCAAAGGTGATAAGGCTCAAAATATCGAACAGGCCATCGCTTGCTTTGAAAATGCCCTACAAGTACGCACGCCCGAACAGTACCCGGAACAGTGGGCGACGCTGCAAAACAATCTAGGCAACGCTTACAGCGAGCGTCTCAGGGGAGATCCCGCAGACAATCTAGAACAGGCGATCGCCTGCTATCAAAACGCGCTGCGAGTTCGCACCCGCGAAACTTTCGGGGAAGAGTGGGCGAGCACTCAAAACAATCTCGGCCGTGCTTACAGCCGCCGGCTGCGGGGCGACAAAGCCCAAAATCTGGAACTGGCAGTCGCTTGCTACCAGAATGCTTTGCAAGTCTACAACCGCAAGGTGTTTCCCCGGCGTTGGGCTACAACTCAAAATAATTTGGCAAATGCTTACTGCGAGTTGCCGCGGGGCAACCGAGCTGAAAATCTCGAATACGCGGTTACGTGCTATCAGAGAGCTTTGCAGGTGCGGACTCGGGAAGCTTTTCCGCAGCAGTGGGCGACTACTCAAAGGAATTTGGGCCGGGTGTTTGTCGATCGCATCAAAGGCGATCCGGTGGAAAATTTGGAAATGGCGATCGCCTGCTATCAAAATGCTTTACAAGTCTACACCCGCATCAAGTTTCCCGAAGCCTGGGCTTCGATCCAAACTTACCTCGGTAGGATCTACAGTCGGCGGGTGAAAGGGGAAAAAGCCGAAAATATGGAAATGGCGATCGTCTGCTATCAAAATGCTTTGCTGTTTTGCAACCGCCAAAAATCTCCCGAACGCTGGGCAATGCTGTGTGCCTACCTCGGCCGCGCTTTCTGCGAACACGTCAAAGGGGAAAAAAACCGCAACCTCAAAAGCGCGATCGCCTGCTATCAAAATGCGGCCGAAGTCTACACCAGGCAAGCCTATCCCAACCGCTGGGCAATGCTGCAAATTTATCTCGGCAGGGCTTATTCGCAACTGACGGAGGCGGAAGATTTGTCGCACATGGAAAGTGCGATCAGTTGCTATCACAGCGCCTGTCAAGTCTACACTCGCGAAACCTATCCCCACCGCTGGGCTGAAATTTTATTTTATTTGGGTCAAGCTTACCGAGTTCGAGGCGACTTGCTTCGCGCCTACGGGGTTTTTACTGCGGCTGTCGATACTGTGGAATTCTTGCGTTGCGAAGTTGGGGTTGATACAGTCGATTTTGGCGATTCCCTACGGGATAGCTACGCTTCACGGACGAGTACCGAAAAACTCAAATTAACCCGCACTTGGGCGGGACTCTATAAATGCCTGGTGCAAGTTTGCTTGGAACTCGGCGCTAGGCAACCTGAATATTACGCTAAGGCTCTGGAATACGCCGAACGCCACAAGAATCGGAATTTGGTAGAACTGCTGGTTAAATGCCATTTGACTCCGAAAGCCGAAATTCCTGCAGCGGTGCGAAGCGAGTTGGAGTCGCTGCGACTGGAAATAGCGGGGGAACAGCGGCACCAAGAACAGGAAGAACCTGAGCCGAACACGAGCTTGATTTCTGAGGGCGATAGCCAAGGTTTGAACAGCGGTTCTCTACTGCCGAACTCGGACTTCATGCACTTAAATCAATTGTGGAAGCAGTTTGATAGGTTGATTGCGCGGGAGGTGCAGGCAAACGATCCTTTTTTCAGCCTAGCTCACAAAGTTGAACCGATCGCTTTCGAGCAAATTCGCCAATTGTTGCCTGATGACAATTGCGCTGCTGTGGTGTGGGCGAGTTTGGGGGAATTGTTGGTTGCTTTTGTGGTGGTAAAGAGTGCACAATATCCCGCCGTTCACCTGTGTTCGCCGGAAAATGCTTTGGCTGCCGAAAGTTGGGGCCAGGAGTACCTCACCGCTTATTCTGAACAAAAAGGTCGCTGGATCAATCATCTCCCGACTCGCCTCAAACGCTTGGCTGCGATGCTGGAAATCGATCGAGTGGTGGCGCTGATTCCCGATAATTGCGATCGGCTGATTTTTGTGCCGCACCGATTTTTGCACGCTTTGCCACTCCACGCTTTGCCTTTGGCGGGGAGAGACGGGTTTGAGGACGGTGGGGGAATTTTTAGGTCTGGGTGGAGCGATCGCAGCGGTTTTGATGTGGAAACCTACAGCCTTTCGGATTTTTCTCAAGGTTCGGCTTTTGGCGACGTTGCAGCGCCTGCTGGTTATTTGAGCGATCGATTTGCCGGAGGAATTCGCTATGCTCCTAGCTGTCAGCTATTGCTGTTGAGACAAAGTGCACACGGAGTGGCTATTGGTCGGTACGGACCCGGTTTGCAGCACCTTTTGGCAATTCCAACTTTCACCAGAGATGCGTTCTACAGCAACATTGAAATCGGCAAGATTTCCCAGTATTTTGCCAATACACAAGTTGTGCGCCATAAGCCGGCAATTAAAGAGGCTTTTTCCCAAGAAATGTCTGCTAATAATGGGAATTTGCCCCAGCAAATAGGGCAGTTGCAGCCGAAAAAATGCGCTCATTTTGCTTGTTTGAGTTTGCTGAATTTGGCTTGGCCTCTGAAATCGGCAGTGTTTTTGAGGAATGATTCTCTGAGTTTGGAGGAAATTTTTAATCTGGATTTTCGGCAATATTTTTTAGTTACTTTATCGGGTTGCGAAATTGCCGCTGGCGGAGTTAGCGGTGCTGGAGGGGATTTTGTGGGTTTGTCGGCGGGTTTGTTGTATGCTGGCACCTCTAGTGTGGTTAGCAGTCTTTGGAAGGTGAACGATGTTTCTACGCTGCTGCTGACGAGCAAGTTTTATGAAAATCTGGGACGGTTTTCTCGGTTGCAGGTGGGAGATGTGGCGATCGCGCTGGGGGACGCTCAAAGGTGGCTGCGGGATTTGACTGGCGAGGAATTGGAGGTGCTGCTGGCGGATTTTCAACCTCAAATTTCGCAAATGTTCGATCGGCTTTCTCAAAGTTCTCGCCTGATTGCGGAGGCTTCTTTGCAGCAAATTCGCAACCGCAAACCCTATCCTTTTGCTAATCCTTATTATTGGGCGGCTTTTACTGCGGCTGGGGTTTAGTTAATTGTTATTAGTCAACAGTCAACAGTCAACAGTCAACAGTCCTTAGTCATTTAAAAACCCGAAACTGACAACTTATTTAAAATTGTCAGTTTCGGGTACAAATTCAACAAATTACAGCAAAAGTTTAGGATTTTTTGCCGAAAATTTGTTCTTTCAAGGCTTGAATTTCTTGACCTAATTGTTGCCGATTGGACGATCGCAGCAAATAGCGGTAGACAAACCACACGGTGTATCCGATACCAATTAGCTCAAATGTGGGTGCTAGCAGGGGGATGTCGTTGAGTTCGTCTATTACGCCCAAAAGCACTTTCAAAGAGACAATCGAGGCTAAAATTACACCGATAACAGTCAGGGGACTTTTGTACTGTTCGTAAAAGCTGCCGATGTAAGCGGGAAACTCAGACAAAATTGCGAGAATTTGTTCTTTGATCTGCTGGGTCTGACTTGGTGTTTCGTCGGTAATTATGACTTTTGTGGTATCGCTGGAACTGTCTGCTTCACTTCCGGCAGGAATTTCGGTAATGATAACGGTTGTTTCTGGTTCGTTTGATGAAGTCATTTCTCCACTCGCAATAGTTTTTTGCTGGTTGGCTGCAGGTATTTCAACTGCTGCTGCGACTGTTTCAAGAGCCGGTATTTCGACTGCTGCAACCTCCCCGTCGGTTGGTTCAAGAGCCGACACTTCGCCTGTTTCTGAAGTCGGTATTTCGACTGCTGTAACTTCCACTGCTGGTTCGACAGTCGGCGTTTCGACTGTTTCGAGCGCAAGTTTTTCGGCTTCTGAAACCTCTGCTGCTGATGGTTCAACAACTGGGGTTTCGATTGTTTCAAGAGTCGGTGTTTCGACTTTTGAAGCCTCCACTGCTGACTGTTCTGTAGCAGAACTTTCGGCGACTGTTTCTGCGTGTGGTTGTTCTGGGGTAGGAGTTTCGTCCGCGACACCAACAGCAGGCCCATTCAAGTTGCTAATGGCATCAAGCAAACGGGTTTTAGCCGTTCCTCGCTGGTGAAGGATTACCCAAGATTCTATCAGGTCGGGGCCGTGCATTGCACCTGTCAGAGCAGCTCTGAGCGATCGCATAATTAGCCCTTTGTTAAGATTTTTCTCTTTACTGAGCTTTTTAGTGATTTTCTGAGCTTCGGCTGATGTCAGGGATGAATGACTTTCCATAGCTTCTACAACTGCTTGTAAAGCCTGTGCCGCCCCTTTTTGCTGCAACTGTGCGAGTGCTTCTTCTTCGTATTCCACCGTGGTGGAGAAGAATACCTTACACATATCCACAGCATCGGTTAAGCGAACGAGACTCGGGCCGATTAAAGCAGCTATTTGTTCGAGCCAGGGCCGGTCTGCCTGCAAGTCAAACTCATAACCGCCTTTCTGCCACCAATAAGGTATCAGCAAATCTGTCAATTGCGGCACTGGCATTTTGTGCAGGTATTGACTGTTTAGCCAATTGAGTTTATCCCAATCAAATTTTGCACCAGCTTTGTTGACTCGATAGAATGTAAATAATTCTGCTGCTTCCGACAGTGTAAATATTTCCTGCGTTGAATCCGGCGGAGTCCAACCGAGCAAAGTCATGTAATTAACTAAAGCTTCGGGCAGGTAGCCCATATCTTTGAAGTCAGAAATCGAGGTTACGCCGTCGCGTTTAGAAAGTTTTTGCCCTTGCGAGTTTAAAATCAGTGGCGTGTGGCCAAATTCTGGGATTGTCGCGCCCAAAGCTTCGTAGAGCAATATTTGTTTCGGAGTATTGCCGATGTGATCTTCCCCGCGGATGACGTGGGTGATGCCCATGTCGATGTCATCGACAACTACTGCGAGGTTGTAGAGGGGTTGGCCGATGACGCCGCCGCTGGATGCACGGGCAATTACCATATCGCCGCCGAGGTCGCTACCTTTCCAGGTTACGGTGTCGCGTACCATGTCGTTCCAAGAGATGGTGCGATCGTCGTCGATGATAAACCGAATCACAGCTTGTCGCCCTTCGCCTTCAAAAGCTGCGCGCTCTTTGCTTGTCAAGTTGCGGTGCCGGTTGTCGTAGCGGGGGGCTTGTTTGTTGGCTTTTTGTGCTTCCCGCATTTCGTCGAGTTCTTCCGACGTGGTGTAGCAGCGGTAGGCGAGTCCCTTGTCTAGAAGGGTTTGGACTGCTCGGCGGTATATTTCCAGACGCTGTGACTGAAAACTCGGGCCTTCGTCCCACTCCATACCCAGCCAGGTGAGTCCTTCGAGGATGTTATCGGTGTATTCGCTTTTAGAACGTTCTACGTCTGTGTCTTCTACCCGCAGGATGAATTTTCCGCCTTGGTTGCGGGCAAACAGCCAGTTAAATACGGCGGTTCTGGCGGTACCGATGTGTAGGTTTCCGGTGGGACTGGGGGCTAGACGGACTCTGACATTCATGTAGATTTTTGCTTTTAGATTGGGGGCGATTTGCTGGTTGGGGGAATAGCTGATGTTTAAGACTTTAGATTTTATTATATTTTGTTGCCGAATTAACAGTTGTGCTTGGCAGGTGCTTTGCCTCGATTTGTTTGATATTCGACTATCGGGCGATCGGGCTACAGTCTCCGGCAACGCAGCAGAGGGCATCTTGATGATATTAGCTTGCGGGTGGCCAAGACTGGATTCACCTTTGGGACTATTTTTCACACCACAAATAACTGCTTTAGGAGTACCCAAGGCCCATCTGATAACTCTTGATGCTTGTAAAATGTTTGTGTGCGATCGACGACATTAAAATATATTTCCCTATGTCTGCTGCTAAAACTGAGTTTTCCGAATCTGTTGCGCCCTCACCCGACTCTGTTGCGCCTGCTTGGCAGATTGAGTTGCTGTACGACGGTGAATGTCCTCTGTGCGTGCGGGAAGTTAATTTCTTGAAAAAACAGGACGCGGGGCGAGGTTTAGTGTCGTTTGTGGATATCGCGGATGATGGCTACAACCCGGAGGCCCACGGCGGAATCGACTACGAAACGGCGATGGGGCGGATTCACGCCATATTACCCGACGGTACGACGGTTAAAAATGTGGAGGTTTTTCGCCGCACCTACGAGATTTTAGGGATGGGATGGATTTATGCTGTGACTAAGTTACCAGTGATCGGGGCGATCGCCAACTGGCTGTACGGAATTTGGGCAGACTGGCGGCTGAAGCTGACGGGAAGGCCGGATTTAGCAACAATTATGAGCGATCGAAGTCAGCGGATCGAGTGCGAAAGTCAGGGCCGCTGCCAACCCAACTCAAAATGAGTCATATTTAATAAGTTCGATCGGCTTATCAGAAGATGTGTGCAGAAACAGACTGCTACTAACATTAAAGATGGACTACTATTAAAGGTTAAAAAAAATGCAAGATGCAGGCTATACAGTCTTCATGGGCTTCGGTGGTCTCTGGATACTTATGGGAATTGCCGCTGTGATTTTCCTGTTCAAATCCGACGGTCAAAAACTTAGGTTTGGCAAATGGGGATTGCTAGTTGCTATTCCGATTCTCGTCCCCATCGTCCTGGTTTTGACATATCAAATCGCCAGGCCCTTTATTTCCTCGCACCTTTGAGGGCTGCTGGGAGTCGATCTTTAAATTTAATTATAGGCAAATACTTTGCAGAACTTGTGAGGAGATTTCTAGGAAAGGGCAATGAATATTAGGAGTCGTTGATGGGGGTGGAGTGGGTGCCACAACTTCGCGCTGGACTAGGCAGAAACTAGATACCATCCAAAAATTTGCTAACAAGCACTTTCCATTCAGGCAGATCGCGTATGTCAGTCAATGCTAAATCCCTCAACACATCTTTAGCTTGTTTATGGTAGCTTGTAAATTTTGAACGTAGAAGCTCTTCCTGCTCAAGCTTAGCATCACTAGAAAGGATCGAATTAACGGTTGCCAATAGTGCAAGAGTGATAACAACTGCGACCCCAGCCGCCGCCACATCAAAAATACCTGTAGGTGGAAGAAATGATTTAACAAACAAAAAGAGGCTGGAACCCGCTGTTTCAGCTAAAAATGTTGGCAGGATAGCGAGCGCAGCTTGAGAAGACAAAACTTTGCCAGTGTATAAGTAATACAAAGACCCTATGGCAACTGCCTGTGTTGCGGTAATAAATGCTGCGCTGCCCGGAATAAATGCTTGACCTGCCACTGCTATCAAAGCTACCGCAATTATTTTGACTGCATAAGACTGCTTTTCAGCCATGTGTCTTGCTAGCAGCAGGTCTTTTCCCTTTTTTTCGAGAAATTCCTCAATGTCACTGCGTAGCGGAAAAACTCCTCTAATATCCATGTTGGGATTACGGCTTTTAGGATCGTAACCCTTCGTACAAGTTGGATAAATCTTGTCTACCTTTAAATCGTTTTTCCACTGATTGACTACATCGTCTACAACCGTTGGATCGAGATCATCCCACTCATCAATTTTGTTAAGAACGACAAAAAATGAATCACAATGCTGCCTCAAGTCATCTAGGCTTTTCTTTTGTGAAGCATCTGATGAACCAGTTACTACAAATATGCCAACATCAATATGCCTCAAAAAATTCTTGGTGACTTCACTATTCTCTGCACGCACATCGTCAAGACCTGGTGAGTCAATTAAATAAACCTTTTCATCAAGTTTTAGAATTGTTAAATCTTTAGTAACGCCCGAAACTGCTCCTACCCTGGCAATTTCTAAAGCTTTTCTTCGGCTCAGTTTCAACAAAGCATTAATGAGTGAACTTTTACCCGAACTTACCTTGCCGATAATCGCAATGTTGAGGGATTGGGATAAATCAGGTGCTTGTTCAACAAATTTCGCTTGTACCCGGTCAAAAAAGCTCTTTTCGTCTAACCCGTCGAAGGCTGAGTCACGCATTTTCCCTCTTCCTCTAATATGGTTTACGCAAATAATTGCTATAAAGGGGTTTTGGTAAGCATTCTCCTAATCAACCCGTTATGTAGCTAAAATTTAGATAATTCATATACCAACAACTAAAATATAACATCAAGTTTCCGCAACTCTTTCTTAGTAGTGGACTCCCGGGCGGCAAGAAACCGGGTTTTTTTGCGAGAATAATTCGTTACAGCCCGCCTCAACGGCCAAAAATCCCGTTGCTTTGGTTTTGAAGCGTCCAAGGCTGTTTCTGTAAGCGGATGACATACGGAAAGTCTCCAGATGTCACCTGATTAGAGATGATATCCAGAGACTTCCGTATCTCTACCCATTTATTGAGTAGTGAAATGTTCAACTACCCATTGATTTCTAATCAATAAAAAATTGCGATAGCTTTTTTCAGCAATTTGAACATTTTCTATTTTGAACGGGACAGACGGGGCTCGAACCCGCAACTTCCGCCGTGACAGGGCGGTGCTCTAACCAATTGAACTACTGTCCCTCGTTTTGCCGTTTTTTCAGGCACAATTTTTATTATGCCTATCACTTCACCTTTTGTCAAGAGCTTTTTTGAACTTTTATTTGGAAGCCCAAAATTTGAGTCTCTTGCAGGGGACTGAAGTTGTTGTCGCTCACTAAAATCAGACCTCTGCTAGCATCCGCTAGGGCGGGGCCAAATGTCAACCCCTCAATGTTGTCTAGGGGAATTTTCAGCGTTTCCAAATCCAGTAGCAGCCGTTTTTGAACGGGAGAAACCTCGCTGAGACGGCTTTTGAGGCTTTTGAGTGCTTCAATACGATCGCCCTTTTCCAGAGAAATCTCAAAAATTCTGATAGTTGTGCCGGTTTCCAGGGAGAAAGCACGCTCTAAACTCAGCAAGCGGTTATCGTCGATCGCCACCAAATCCGCTAAACCGTTGGTAGTTAATTTTCCCACAGGATTTGCACCAGGGGGTAGGGGTTCGGTGATGTAGAGAAACGATGCTTCTGGATTGCCACTCACCGCATCGTAGCGCAAAATCCGGCACGGGCTCCCGGTTTCCAGGGAAGGTACAGCGCCATCTTGTACCAAGGCGTTTTCGGTAGCTGTAAATAGGTATTTGCGATCGGGCGTTAAAGTTAAACTTTCAAATGATAGATTGTTGCGGATGCCTTTACTGCCCTTGTCGTCAGGCAAAAATAGTTCAGGAATTGCCAGCGTTTTCAGCAGTTTACCATCGAGGGAGAACTCTTTGATAAAAGGATTTATTTGGCGATCGACATCTCCCTCAGAAGAAACAAACACGCTATTGCCAGTAAAAGCTATCCCTTCGGGATCTAAACTTAATTCAGGAAAACCTTTGCCGTTTTCATCTAATAAAGTAGTGACTCCCGTAAAAGTAATTTTCTCTTTTTCCAGTTTCCCAGATTGCAAATTGATTTTGAGAGTATAGAAGCGCGCCGGAGCCTTGCTGCTGCGGTCATCAGAAATGGCATAATAAACTTGTTTCTCGGCATCATAACTAATGCCCGAAATTCCGCCAATTTCCGTCCCCTGAAACGGAGAACCTGTAGGAAATATTGCTCTGCCGATAAAATCTATTTTCGTAACGGCGAAAGATTTGGCTGACTGGTTTACCCAAATAGCAACACTTGCTGCTATCAAAAAACACACAATAAATATAGTTGCTTTTGCTAGCTTTCGCATTTTACCAATCAATACATTATTACCTATCTTCCTGTTCCCTTTCTTCCTTCGCGCCGCGACGAAAGCGGTTCATTAAATCAGAAAATCACGGCTCATGATTTAGCAAAAAATTGGTCAACCAATCTTTAACCACATAAGTAGCACGACAGTCGTCCTCATTGTAGCGGACGATCGCCTCCAAGAGCGATCGATCGCCGGTTTTAAGCCAATCGTCGTACCAGCAGACGCACTGAGCACCATTAGCCTTAGCATCTCGCCAGTCAAAACCCAGCCAGCGGGCAATTGGTTTGAGTGCGTAACTTTCCACCGGCATAATCGCTTTTTGCGTCACTTGTTTGTGAATATCTACAAACCGTTTCAGCACGGGTTTCCACAAATAAGCAGGAGTATTGTAAAGTTTGGCCAGCCGCTTAAAAGTCTTGACTTCGTAGTCGCAAAAATGGAAAATCGGAGCAATGGGATAAGCCCACATTAATTCTAAGAATTGCTGCCAGATGACACCTTCTTCTGCGGGTGATTCTGCTAAAAAACCGTGAAATTTTTGAGTATTGTTGTACCTGTCCACAACTAAGACTCCGTGGAGGTAATCCAAGTTTAACTCAGGTTCCGCTTCAATATCAAAGTAGAGTTCGATGGGGGCGATCGGCAAAAAGACAGATTGGGAATAGGGAATTGGTTTCTTGCGGAGAATTGGCGCAGGTATAGAAGATGTCGCAGGTTTATTTTCTGTAGTCTTTTCCAGAACAAGATTAACTTTTGCTAAACTCTTCTCAACCACTTCTGGTATAATTATAAATTGATTAACTTCTGCCTCTTCCCTTCTTCCTTCTTTCCTCACACCTCCATCCGTTAAATCCCCTACAGCGTTCGCTGCCGAACTTCTATCCGTTACATCCGTTACAAAATCCGTTGCCGAACTTCTATCCGTTACATCCGTTACAAAATCCGTTGCCGAACTTGCTTCTTCCCGCAACAGCGGTTGATTTAGCAAGTGCGATTTAGCTTGCTGCACTACATCAAAGGCAACTCTGTCGGGGAATTCTGGATACTCAGCTAGCAGTTCGGAACTAGCATTAGCGAGAGATTCTACATCAGTAATTTCGAGATTTTTTAGTCTAGAATAGCGGCTGGCAGTAACTCCCGGCAATAAGGAAAGATGTTTAATAGATTCGGCTTCTGCGTGACAGATAGTATACCAACCGCAAAGATTGCACTTTTGCCGGGAAATGAAAACCTCTGGTTTATCCCGATTTTCTATCATCTGAATGCAGTTGTCTAAAATCTCGAACATCTGAGGAGTTCGCTGGTCGAGATTCACCGCCCACAGCCCTTTTTTTCGCAGCATCAGCCACGCAGTATCGGGCATTGTTTCCTGCACAGAAGCTAAAACTTGGGCGTGAAAAGCTGCGATAATTTGATACTCTTGTTTTGGTCGCTTGCTAAGCCAAATATCCGCAGTAATATAACTCCAATCGCCAAATTTAGATTGTCCGGGCTGTTTGATTAATAAATGGGGGCGGCTGATTAGGGTAATGTTTGAAGAGGGAAGATTGCAGGATGAAAAATGAACGGGAGTGTCGTGGATTTCGCCAAATTCGGGGAAATACTGACTGTCAATTCCTACCAGAGAAGTTGTTGCGGCGTTGGTTTTGCCAAATTCGCCCCGGATCAGAACTCCTCGGTAAATACGATCGACCCCTTGCTGCATTAAACTCAATGTAGCGGCCGCACCAGCTTCCCAATCCCCTCTAGGATAATATGGTTGTTGGTAAGTCTCGTTTTCCAAAACTTGCTGCTGGTATGCCGCGCTGTCGCGCATCAGTTTCAGCAAAAAGTCGCTGGGGGGATCTAGTTGTTTCCAGTCTCCGCAGGTGTCTAAAAATGCTCGGAGATGGCATCGCTGATAGGAAAGTAGCAGTTTGTCAGTTATTAACATTTAGTATTCGCAAGGCATAGAGTATCAGGCAAAAGGTATAAAATTCACAGCATTAGTTATTCAATATTAACGCTATCAATAATTCCCCAAAAAAAATGACAAAGGACAATCACCGGCAACAATTCCCAGCTTTGGCCAATAAAGCTTATTTTAACTACGGCGGACAAGGGCCGCTGCCTGAGCCTGCTTTAGGGGCGATTTATGAGGCTTACAAACGGGTGCAGCTTGGGGGGCCGTTTTCGGGGGAGGTGGGGGCTTGGGTGGTTCAGGAGGCGATGCTGACGCGACGTGCGATCGCATCTGAGTTGGCTGTCCCTCCTGAAACCATCGCCCTGACTGAAGATGTCACCGTCGGCTGCAATATTGCGCTGTGGGGCATTGACTGGAAAGCAGGCGACCATTTGCTGCTTTCTGATTGCGAACACCCCGGCATTGTAGCTAGTGTAATGGAACTTCAGCGCCGTTTCAACATTGAGGTTTCGATTTGTCCGTTGGCGGCTACTTTGAATGAAGGTGATCCGGTGGCGGTGATTGCTGATAGTTTGCAGCCAAATACTCGATTGTTGGTTATCAGTCACATTTTGTGGAATACTGGCCAAGTTTTGCCTCTGGCTGAGATTGTAAAAGTATGTCACAAAACAGGAGTCAAAGTGTTAGTTGATGCGGCTCAATCGGTGGGGGTTTTGCCTTTGGATTTGATTGAGTCGGGGGTTGACTTTTATGCTTTTACTGGTCACAAATGGTGGTGCGGCCCGGAAGGTTTGGGGGGACTTTATGTGAGTGCGGAAGCTTTGGTAGATTTGCATCCGGTGTTTATCGGTTGGCGGGGAATTGTGACCGATGCTAATGCTAAAGTGCTGGGATGGAAGGCTGGATCTCAGCGCTACGAGATTGCGACTTCGGCTTATCCTTTGTATGCGGGTTTGCGAAGTGCGATCGCCCTGCAACATGAATGGGGTACGATCGAGGAAAGGTATGCAGAAATTTGCCGTTTGAGTAAGTATCTCTGGCAGCGTTTGTCGGAAATCAGTCATGTAGAATGTTTGCGGAAATATGCACCGGAAGCGGGTTTGGTTTCGTTTCGATTGACTAACGGGATGCCGCACAAACAGCTCGTGGATTTGTTGGAAAAACAGGGAATTATGGTGCGGACAATTCTGAATCCCGATTGCGTGCGGGCTTGCGTTCACTATTTTACAACTGAGGCGGAAATTGATAAGTTGGTTGGGGCGATCGCAAATCAATTAGTATAGTCTCTAGCTTGAGAATTATGCTAAAATTAAAACTAGATTTCAGCTCAAGTGCTTTATACCAGAGTTTTACAGTAACAATGGCTCTATTTTGGTTTGCACCTCTTCAATTACATCTTGAGATACCGACTCAACCAATCGAATACCGCGAGCTTTCCAGTCTAGACACTTGATTTGATCGGCAAGAATTACTCCCTGAACTTTCAATCCGGGGGGTAGGGGAACTTCAAAAGGATAGCCTTTTTGTTGTTTTGTAATAGGCATAAATAAAGCTAAGGAGCTTTTCTCATTGTAAGCACGAGGCGACAGGACAAAAGCAGGTCTAAGTCCCTTTTGCTCGTGTCCTTTAGTTGGGTCAAAGTCTAAATAAACGACATCGCCTCGACTCGGAATGTAGGGACTTGATTGTGTCACCAAACTTCTTTCCCTACAGCAACTCCAGTATCAATCTCATTATGAACATTGTCTGGCGTCATTGCCTCAACTAACTCCTCAAGGGAATACCGCCGACGAGTTATCGGCTCGATCGTCAGTTTGCCATCTATCAAGACAAGCTTCACTTCGGAACCCTCAGCCAAGTTAATCTCTTTAGCTAAATTCTGTGGAATCCGAATAGCTAGACTGTTTCCCCATTTTGTGATCGTCGCAACCATAGCTTGAACCTCTAGTTAGTGATATCACTCTGAGGAATTTACCCTTTATAAGAGAATGTATATACAGAGTATCTACAGTGTAGCGACTAAGCGGATGTTTGACAAGCACAGAAAATTTGATAAAAAAGGAAATCGCCCTTTCTCTAAAACAAGCAAAGGGCGATCGACTTTTTAACTCAACTAATTAATGACTGTGCCCGTGCCCGCCATGAGAATGCCCGTGATCACCATGAGAATGTCCGTGATCACCGTGAGAATGCCCACCGTGAGAATGTCCACCGTGATTGTGTCCGTGATCGCCATGAGAATGACCATGATCGCCGTGAGAATGGCTGTGTTCGCGGTGCGCCGAAGCCAAACTCGGATTAACAGCAACCGCAGTCTCACTCAACAACGCTTCAATCTGCGGATTTGCCCACTCAGCCGCCATTTTCAGAAACTCTGGATGGTCATTTACGCAAGGCAATTTGCGGTAAGTAACTCCTTGACGCTGTTTCTGCAAAGACTCAATAATGTGGTCTACATCTAACAAAGTTTCGTGATTTTCTGTCGCAAATCCGATCGGCATAAACACGATCGCAGTTGCACCCAAATCAATCAAATTCTTCGCAGCCAACGTCGCATCCGGCTGCGTCCATTCAATCAGCGGTGTGTCGTGATTCAGCCAACCCACCGAAATCAAAGGATAGCGATACATCAAACGTTCCCGCACGCGATCGTACAAAGCTTGACTTTCCACAATACCCGAAGTAAAGCCCTTCGCCTTGTGCGGACAACCGTGATTCATCAGCACAATCCCAATCTGAGAAGGCAAATGCGCTACAGCTAAATCGTTCTTAATTTCCTCTTCAACCAAATTCGCCATTAGCTGGATGTAAGCAGGTTCATCGTAAAAAGAAGGAATGTAGCGCTGTCCTTTTACCCAATGTTCCTTACCATCAAAGGTTTGTGCTAAAGCTTTATTCACCTGTTCGACTGCAATGCCGCTGGTGAAAACAGAATCAACAACCAACAGCGGATAAATCAGAATTTTGTCAAATCCTTCTGCTTTAATTTGCGGAATTACTTGTTCCGGCAAAAACGGCGCGCAAAAGTTAAAAGCTTTGAACACTTTTACTTTATCGCCCCATTTCTCCTGTAAATTCTTTTCAATCCCAGCGCGCTGCTGTTCAAAAATTGCATTGTGCGGCGAAACAAATTGACCGTGTTGGTGACTCCACTCGTGCAAGTCAAAGATTGCTAAAATCTTCGCCAGCGGCGGATAAATCCAAAGCGGTACTGGCGCAAACTTTGCCGTAAGCAAATTTAAAGCTTGTTCGTTGTAGTTGGCAAAATCGTCGTAGCTTTCGACTTCGCCGTAACCCATCAGCAATACAGCAACCCGATCGTTACTTGCGGGTGCTGCAGATGTTTTGTACTCGATTTTTTCTGGAGAAGCAACCACTTTGTATTCCTCAATTTTATTTATTCTAAGAGATCCAGGCAGGATGAAGGGTGAATCTGAGATTTTTCATTTTTTGCGATCGCACGACTGACGTGCGCGGGGCTGATTCCCGGTTTCTTGGCCCATACTTCCCGGTTAAACCTCTTATTTATCCTAGAAAGCGGATTGATGAGCATCAGTCCTAAGTAGGTTTTTTGACCAAGAATTTCAAAGGTGGTACCCGCCACGTGATTTATCCGTGGAATCAATCCCAAATCGAAAATCCTCAAGCCCCCGCATTTATCCGTGGGGTCAATCTAAAATCTAAAATCTAAAATCTAAAATCGATTGACCCTGACCCGAAATTCGTAGGGCAGCTAAGCTGGCAGGCCTCTAATTTTCACAATCCTGTTTCTTTAAGCTTTTGTGGGGTCGGCTTCGACGCCGCCAGAAAAGTTAAATCTAAATACAGAACTGCTTAAAACTAGAATCAGGCTTTGCTAAGCTTGACAGGGAATGGGGTCGGGGGGGATAAGTTTTATGTTTTCTTAAGACTCCCTCACCTTGCGTCAGATTAAAGCTGTTTGGAGCGTTCCCAGCTTTTAACTTGGGGGGATACTCTTCAAACTTGACTCTATTATCAGTTTAACACCCTATCCCCTGGGGTAGTATATGATATAGTTGGTATATGATAAAGTTATGTTGCGAACTATATTAACTTTCTTGACGAACTATGAGACTGGTAATTTGCCCCGGAGTCCACGAACCAAAGCTAACCGACTGTTTCCTGGCGGGACTTTCGGGGCTTTGGGGACTGGCAGCCGATCGCCAAAACCAGCAAATAGTCGATCGTGTCAAGATTTTTCCCGCTCATAAATATCCGCCTTTTTCATCTCTTGACATATTGCACTTTTTGTGCAGCGAAGAGTTAGCAGGAGAAAGTCTAGTATTTGTCAGCTTTTCGGCAGGAGTAGCCGGGGCGATCGGGGCCGCTTGGATGTGGCAGCAACTCGGCGGCAAAGTCGGGGCTTTTTTTGCCTTAGACGGTTGGGGAGTACCCCTGGGGGGCAATTTTCCCATCCACCGAATCAGCCACGATCGCTTTACGCACTGGAGTTCGGCAATTCTCGGTGGCGGTGGAGAAAGCTTTTATGCAGATCCCGCGATCGAACATTTGGATTTATGGCGAGATCCCCAAACGGCAAAAGGCTGGCACGTCAGCCAAACCGCCGCCGGCATTGAGACTGTCGCACCCACAACCGCAGCAAAATTTTTAGTCCACCTATTGAAACAATACGGAGTCCAATCAGTTGTTTAATCTTAATTTAGTATCATCCGCGATCGCACCTATTGCCACCATCGCCCGCCTCGACAATTCTGTCACTTCAGGCACAACAAACACCATCAAACAGTGGTTGATATTTAGTGCCTCAGCATTTTTAGTCTCAATTCCAGTCTTCGTGCAAGCACCCTTAGTGCGCTTATATCCAACTATCAGTTTGCTGTCAACTATCCCCTGGTTCGTTCTGAGTTTAATTCTAATTTTCCGCCCCAAAACACAACTTTGGGGAGATTTATTATTAGGATTTGCCGGATGTTGGCTGGCAGGTTCTATCTATTGGGGGTGGTTTAGATGGGAACCAATTTTACATCTACCTATAGAAGCAATTGGCTTACCTTTTGCTATTTGGTGCTTGGGCAAATCTTGGGGAAAAGTGGGCGGCTATTTTTATTTAGGTTCGCTCTTGGGCACTGCCATTACTGATTTATATTTTTATTTAACTGGGTTGATGCCCTACTGGCGGCAAGTGATGCACGCGGAACCGGAATTAGCAATGCCGATTTTTCAAAGTGCGATCGGTCAAATTGAAACTCCTTGGGGCATAGGCTGTGCTCTAGTTTTAATCGCTGTGCTGCTAACAGTCGGTTTGCTGAGTTTGCGCGATCGAGAACTGCACTGGCGCGCTTTCAGCGGCGCTGTGTTAAGCACGCTTTTGGTAGATGGTTTATTTTGGCTGGCTGCTTCTGCTGCTTAATATCTATGATTAGTTTTTATGTGGGTGATTTTTGACCGCAGATGTGGGCAGATTGACGCAGATTAACGCAGATTTTTTTGAGGGATGTAGTCTTGAGATTCCTGACTTTTTTAAGAAGTCGGGAATTTGGGTATTTACGGAACAATTATGAGTTAAAATCTAAAATCTAAAATCTAAGAATCCCAAATCAATATCATGTCTTTCATTTCAATTCGCGGTGTAGAACATTATTACGAGTGGATAACGGCAGATAACACGGCCCAACCTAGCGGGAAACCAGTGATGGTATTTCTCCACGGCTGGGCGGGATCAGCGCGCTACTGGGAAAGCACGGCCCGGGCTATTGCTGATGATTTTGATTGTTTGCTTTATGATATGAGAGGTTTTGGTCGATCGCCCTTGCCAAAAGAGCCTCCTGAGTCCAGCTACGAACTCGAAACCTACGCCCGCGACTTAGCGGAATTATTAGAATCTCTGAATTTAAGCCGCGTCTTTCTCAATGCTCACTCCACAGGTGCCTCAATTGCTACTTTATTTCTCAACCTTTACCCCGAAAAAGTAGAAAAAGCAATTCTCACTTGCAGCGGGATTTTTGAATACGATGAAAAAGCCTTTACAACTTTTCACAAATTCGGTGGCTATGTGGTAAAATTTAGACCCTCTTGGTTGGCATCCATCCCGTTTGCCGATCGGCTATTTATGGCCCGGTTTTTGCGCCGTTCCCTGCCCAGAGAGGACAGTCTGGCGTTTCTCAAGGATTTTTTAATGGCAGACGAGCAAGCTGCTATAGGTACAATGGTGACGGCCGTCAGCAAAAGAGCAGCCGAGGAAATGCCCCAAGAATTTGCACGGCTGAGTGTTCCCACACTGCTTGTGGCCGGAGAATTCGACCAAATTATCCCCGCCGTCATGGGAGAGCAAGCGGCCTCCCTCAGCAAAAAAGTAGAATTTGTTATAATTCCGAATACGGCTCACTTTCCGATGCTGGAGGATGCCGCAACATACTTGCAGCGAATTCGAGAATTTTTGCCAGCAGCGGCTTAGCTGAGTTATTGTTCATCTAATGTACGATCGGACAAGCAAGCTTTGAGAACGGCTTTTGCTCCGATCTTAATTTTTAATTCCTAATTTCTTAAAGCGAAAGGTGGTACAATGAACGACCTCGACCAATACTATAAAGTGCTGGGACTGTTGCCGGGAGCTTCCAGAGAAGAAATTAGCCAAGCCTACAAGGATTTAGCGTTCATTTGGCACCCCGATCGCATCCCTAAAGACAATCCCAGACTACTACAGAAAGCTGAAGAGAAGATTAAGGAAATTAATCAAGCTCGCGAACAATTGCGATCGATTCAACCAAGAGGTCAGAATCAGAACGTTCAGCAAAAACATACTCAGCACAAACACACCCAGCACCAAAACACCCAGTACAGAAACACCCAGCACCAAAACACCCAGCAACAAAACGCTCAGTACAGAAACACTCAGCAACAAAACACTCAGCAACAAAATACTCAGTACAGAAATACTCAGCAACAAACTACCCAGCAACAAAATACCCAGTACAGAAATACTCAGCAACAAAATACCCAGCAACAAAATACTCAGTACAGAAACACCCAACAACCCAATACTCAGCAACAAAATACTCAGTACAGAAACACCCAGCAACCCAATACTCAGCAACCCAATACTCAGCAACCCAATACTCAGCAACCCAATACTCAGCAACCCAATACTCAGTACCAAAACAATCCGTACCAAAACAATCCGTACAGAAATACTCAGTATCCAAACACCCAGCACCAAAACACCCAGCCACCACCGACCAACCCAAAAGAACCCCGCTACTCTTCTGAACCCTCTTCAGGAAAATATGCTGGAAATTATGGGGGAAACTATGGGGGAAACCCTGCAGGGCCCTATTCAGAGGCGTCCCGCTACCAATCGCAGCCGCCGCCATCTCAGTCATCTCAGTCTTACCGCCAAGCTGGGCCACAAGCTCCCGATTTGAGCGGTTCCAACTTCCAAGGAGCTTCCTTAAAAGAAAAGGATTTTTCAGGAAGAAACTTGAGCAATGCAAACCTGAGTGAAGCCGACTTAAGTGATGCTTTTCTACACAACGTCAATCTCACAGGCGCGAATTTGCACCAAGCAAACTTGTTCAGGGCCAATTTGTTAGGAGCTTGTTTGATCAATGCCAACTTGAGAGAAAGCAACTTAATCGGAGCCGATTTGAGCGGTGCTGACTTGAGCGGTGCTGACTTAACAGGAGCGAAAATCGGTTATGGCGATCGAGTTATGGTCAAACTTACCCGGACTACATTAACAGGTACAATCTTACCCGACGGTACTGTTCATAGCTAAATTATTTAGTTTTTAGTCAGTGGTGGTAGACGCGGGTTTTACCCGCAATATTTGCTGCAACTCCAAATACAAAAAAATTCGCCCTTCGCCGCGAATTTTGGATAAAAACTTATATTATGTCCGCTAAAACAACCGCAATAAAATTGGTTCGTAGTGAGGGAATTAGTCCTCAGAGTTTTATGAGGACTTGCATTCCTCGCTGCGTACCCATAATGGTTAAATTACTTGACATGATATTACGCGATCGCGATCGCACAAACCAACTTTTTTTACCCGGTTCAAGAACTGCAACGAGGTCTTTTCGTTCATCAAACCCCGTTTCCGTATCCAACACGGCCAATCGAGATTCATATTACAGCAACCGCCAAAATGCTTCCTGTTCTATTTTTTCCTTCTTCCTTCTTCCGACGGACATCCGTTACATCCGTTACATAATCCGTTGCCGAACTTCCTTCCGTTATTAATTACTTCCGGCACGGCGATTGCGTAACTTTCGTCCAGCAGCCAGCATAGCGCCTCCCGCCATCAAACCCCCCACAGTCATCGGTTCGGGAACCGGCTCAGGTTGAACCGTCCCCACAGAACCGCCTTTAATAAATACAGCAGAATCTAACTTGCCATCGCCCACATCTTTAATGCGGATACTGAGAACATTCGTCTGATTTTGCTTGAGCAAACCCTCAAAACCTAAAACTTTAGTAAAACCGTCGAGCTTAACAATGTTAGCAGCAATACCTGTGAAACTTGGGTTGTCAATATAGTCGGGGTGATCTTTAGAGCGATTATATGGCTCTGGAACAAGATTATTAATCGTAACTGTTTTTCCGTCGCTCAATTTTGCCAAATTAATGCCGTTCAGCAGCAGTTCAAAATCGTCATTATATTCTTTATAAGCGCCGAACTCAGGAAACTCCTCAGAAGCAAATACGTATTCAAAGAACAACTTTTGAACCGTGGTATCAGCAAAAAAGCTGAGGTTTAGCTGAGTCACATCTCCCTGTTCACCCTTAGCACCAAAGTCCGTGCTTAAATCGCTGTCCAGTGTCGTGAAGTTATCTTGCCGATTCTGACCCGGTATATCGGCGACTCTACCAGTGCTGAGAACCACACCTGATGTCAAACCGAAGGGGTCATTAGTGAAAGTACCAAAAGCAGCCGAATTACCCCTAATTGAAACAGAGAAATTACTCAACCCGGCTGTATTAGCCCCCAATAAATTATTTTTTAAAGTCTCAGTGTTATTAGTTGCCCCTACCGAAAATGCCATTGCTGGCGCTGCCAACAAACTCAGAGCAGTAGTTAATGTAGCTGTTAATGCAGCAATTTTGTGAGTAATTATCATAAATTTTTCCTGGAAGATACAAACCTGATTCTCTGCACAACTTAATTTTTACATTATATAAGTATCAATGTCTAGTGCCTTTACAATAACTTTACACATAAGTGTATATACGCTTTCTGTGCTTATTCTTTTTGGTAGTTCTTGGCAATTAGTCAGCTTATAAACCTCAGCGCAAAAATACGGATGCAAAAATACACGTACACAGACTAATAATTTCATGGCTTACGCACGGTAAACCCAAAAAACCCGGTTTTGATACCGTTGGCGCTCTTCAAAATGACTAATGACTAATGACTAATAGCTAATGACTCATGAGTCATGACTAATAGCTAATGACTCATGACTCATGAAAGATGACCTCCCCCAAAAAACCTATACCGTGCCACGTATTCCTGTCGTATAGAAATCAAAATTTTTGACCCTAGTTCAACCTCGCAGATTCATCTGTGGAGTAAATCTAAAATCGTTGAGTCGCCGAAGTCTCACCTCCGTCTAAAATCTAAAATCTCTAATCGACTGACTGATGACTAAAACCCCCTTGCTTCTCCTTCCCCGCGCCGATCGGCAGCCCCTTCCAACCAACCGTCTGCAGTCAGGACGATCGCATTGGCATTGCCCCAGCCGTCACGTTCGAGAATCAGGTGTCCCCGCCGCCGCAACTCCGAAAGCGTCGCAGTCTCAAAACTTCCCCGTTCCACCATCAGGCGATCCGGTTGCCACTGGTGGTGTACGCGAGGTGCAGACACAGCATCGCCGACATTCATGTCGTAAACCAACACATTAAGCACAATTTGCAGCACTGTGGTAATAATCGTGCTGCCTCCAGGAGCCCCCGCAGCGAGGCGAAATTTGCCATTTTCTGTCACGATGACCGGCGTCATGCTAGATAAAGGAGTTTTGCCCGGGACGATCGAATTTGCCTCCCCGCCCACCAAACCAGAGGACAAATTCGGCACTCCCGGCGCGGCTGCAAAATCATCCATCTCGTTGTTGAGCAAAATTCCCGTACCCGCGGCCACGGCTCCAGCCCCAAAACCCCCATTGACGGTAAACGTTAAGCTTACTACGTTGCGCTCTTTGTCAACTACCGTCAGGTGGGTAGTTTCGGGAGACTCCCACAGCAGACGGTTCAAAGTTTCAGCGTCAACAGCCTTTACCTCGCTGGAGGGTCTGGCTTTTGACATTTGGATTTGCGATCGTCTCAATTTGCCATAATTGCTGCTAGTCAGAGCTTTGACCGGTACACTTACAAAATCCGGGTCGCCCAAATACTCAGCCCGATCGGCATAAGCAATCCTCATGCTCTCGGCGAGCAAGTGCAAAGTATCTGGACTTTGCCTCCCCAACCTCTTGAGATCGGTATCTCCCAGAATATTTAAGATTTGCAACAAATGAACGCCGCCGGAAGAAGGAGGCGACATCGCGCAAATTTCGTAAGTGCGAAAGTTGCCGCAAACCGGATTCCGCCAAATCGGCGTATAGTTTTTCAAATCTTCCAGAGTGATAAGGCCGCCATTTTTAGCCATGTCGGCGGCGATCGCCCGCGCAATGTCTCCGGTATAAAAACTTTGCGGATTTTGTGCAATCTGTCGCAAAGTCCGCGCCAAATCGCGCTGCACCAAAAGCTCACCCGGCTGGTATAAAATGCCACCGCGAGTAAAAACCTCACGCGCCGCCCGGTTTTTTTTGAGCACATCCTGTCGTCGCTCGGTAGCCGTGGTAAAGCGCGAACTTACCGGAAAGCCTTTTTCAGCCAGGGCGATCGCCGGGGCCACCACCTGGGCCCAAGGCAACTTACCATACTCGCGGTGCACCGTATAAAGTCCAGCAACAGTACCCGGAATACCCGCCGCCAAATGCCCGTCCCGACTTGCCCTTGGGCGCACCTTACCTTGCTTGTCGAGGTACATATCCCGCGCCGCCCGTTTCGGAGCTCGTTCCCGGAAATCCAGCGCTTGCACAGTCCCCGTTTCGGCCCGCCGCAGGAGCAAAAAACCCCCGCCGCCGATACCCGCCGAAAATGGCTCCACCACCGAAATCGCCAAAGCGGTAGCAGCCGCCGCATCCACTGCATTGCCTCCCTGTTGCAGCAGGGCCAGCCCCGCAGCGCTCGCCAGAGGGTGAGCCGAAACTGCCATTCCCTGTTTGCTGCGCTGTTGCTGCAAGGTGGTCTGTAGCTGCTGCTGGCAGCCGCCCAACACCAAGACTGTTAGGCAACAAGTATAAATTTGCACTTTGCTCAAGAACTTTGGCAACATTTTTTACAGATGAGGCGAGGATTTTTTATAGTATACTTTTAGAAGCATCTTCCCTAAAACCTAGCGGTCCTGAGTTCAACCGCAAATAAATTACCTGTGATGGCAGATGGGGAAACGATTTGACCCTGGGAACCTGTCGCGGTACAAGAGGAAGAGAAAAATCAGGGACAGCTTATGGCAATTTAATAATTAAACAAGTTAGAAAAAGCATCTTTTTTCAGAAAATACTGAACTCAAAAAAATGATGAACGAAGAAAAACGGCGTTGCTAATTTACTTTAGGAAAAACTAAAAAGACCAATCATATAAAATTATTCACAAAAATTCGGAAGTTTCAATTGATTTTTTTACCGAGCCTCATTAAGCAATGGCCAGCAAAACAATCAGTATTTTAGGTAATTGCTATGGCAATGCAACATGTAGCAGACTTAGCATAGCAGTTTTTGGGGAGTTTTTCGACGCGTGAGTAAATCAATAAAACAGGATTTACCCAATCTTGCTCTAAACTTGGATTTAATAATTATAATTAGGTTTTTAGTGAGAAATATAACGTCCTCACTCGCCCGCCCCTGGGGGACGAAAAACAAATTTATGATTAGCGATTAACCGGGATCGAACTGAGTGAATCGATTTGAGATTTGAGACTTCGGCGTGACCCTTCGACAGGCTCAGGGCCCAGACGCTCAGTCGAAGGATTTTAGATTAAAGAATTGAAGCATTGACCCCACGGATAAATGCGGGGGCTTGTATCCTGGAAGCTTTCGGTCAGAAAAGCGTTTTTTTTTAGCTGTATAGTTATCAAAACAATCCTTCTGCATGATGCCGGATTTTTCTGGGTAAGCCGTATTAAAGCAAAAAGATGCGATCGAATTTATGACAACTCCAGCCCCCGGAAAAAACCCTCAATCCCTCCCACCCGTAGCCTTGGTGTCAGAAAAATTGCCCGCCAAATAATAGTCTGCACTCCGCCTGCTAAGGGCTGTCCCCTCCTTATGGTAGATCGCACTGATGTCGGTAAACCTGTTATATTGGCAGTATGTAGGCAAGTTTCCTGACTACAGGTACTTGCACGTAAATGAGTCAGAGTGTCGGCTTCGATACTATACTTCGGTGAACAACTACCCAACCACACCTTAATGCAAGTTATGAACAGCCAAAAAGTCAGTGTAATCATTCCTGCATTCAATGCTGCCGACACTCTGGCCGAGACAGTTGCCTCCGTACTCAATGGTACCCACAAAAATCTAGAAATTTTAATTGTTGATGACTGCTCTACTGACGCTACTGACAAAGTTGCTGCTAAGCTGGTCGAGCAAGATTCGAGAATTCAATACTTCAGGAATTCCCAAAATTACGGGGTTTCTAAGTCGAGAAATTTAATGATATATCGCGCCACATGTGAGTATGTAGCGTTTATCGACAGCGACGATACCTGGGAACCCAATAAGTTAGAAGTTTGTTTGAAGATGCTCGCAGACAATCCCGAAGTCAAAGCTGTGGCTCACGCTTTGCGGTATTTAGACAAGCGCGGCAACAAGTTGAGTTACATTCCCACCTATCCTACAACTAAAGCAGAAATGCAGGCGATTAAGGAGACAGGTGAAAGTCCTTGGGTTTTCCCGTCTTCTGTTGTAGTCGATCGCTCTATTCTACTGCAAGAAGGCGGGTTTGCAGAAGATTGGCAGGTAGGAGAAGATACAGAGTTATTTACCAAAGTTGCTCAAAAGTATGGCTTGCTAGCGGCGACAGAACCTTTGGGAAATTATCGAATTAGAGGGAACTCTCTCACAGATAAGCACTGGCTCAAAAAGCGCATAGCTTCTGATTGTGTCAAGGAAAACCAACTGCGGCGCTTGCGGGGAGAAAAAGAGTTATCACTCCACGAGTACGAAGAGTTATGTTTTAAGAATTTGCCTCTTTTGAAAAGGCTCAACAAATTCCGAGAAGTTTTGGCACTGCACTACATGAGAAAGCTGGGACAAAGTTTTTTAAATCGGGAGGTTTTACCTACTATTGTTTACGGCCTCGCTACCACAGTGCTCAACCCTCAAGCTACTGTGCACAAGTGGAAATGGATGAAGGCTAAGGAAAAGTTGAGTCATCAAACGGCAGAAGGTATTGATCCTTCGGCAGAATTAAACCCCCAGCGATCGTCTGAAATCGGGGGACTGTCCTAAAGGATGTTATAGTTGTATGCGGGTTTAGTCAAGAAATTAGGTGCTGCCAATAAAGCCGAATCGAAGCCGATCGCCCAGAGACTGGTTAATACGCGATATTGGGGTTTTGAGCCGTATTTGACTGTTAATATCCTGTCGGGTCAATTACCCGCAATACCAGCTACAGCGGCTTGCAGCCGTGCGAGGGGACACGATATACAAATCTTTGAAAGCCCCCAGCCGATGTCAACCTTGATTTATTCGATCGCCAACTTCAACCCTACACAGGACGCAAATAGCAGCGCTCGCCCGCAGTGCTATTTGCTGCCAAAACAGTTACACTAAATATCATATATAAGTAAAGAGCAAAGTTTTTTGAATGAAAAAATGGGTAGCAAACCCCTTTTTGATGCAGAAAATAAAAGCAAAAATTTATAAAACATTCTGCCTTTTACCTTCAGAGGACGATCGCCTTTTTACTTTGAATTAGATTGAATTTATGGACTGGCAAGAAATTTCGGGCAACTGGGTATTAATTCCTTCAAGACCGATCGCGATCGTACATTTTCTCGGCGGTGCATTTGTGGCGACAGCACCGCAACTCACCTATCGCTGGCTGTTAGAAGCTTTGGGGAACCAAGGATATGTTGTAGTCGCAACGCCGTTTGTCAATACTTTGGATCATATTGCGATCGCCCGCGATGTCCTCAACAAATTTGAAAATGCCCTCGATCGCCTGCGCGCCACTAAATTGCTCAAATCTTCCTATCTCCCCATCTACGGTATGGGACACAGCATGGGATGCAAACTCCACCTCCTCATCGGTTCTGTGTTTGAGGTAGAACGAGCCGGCAATATTCTGATTTCTTTCAACAATTATGCCGCATCAGAAGCAATCCCGATCGTCGAGCAAATTTCCCCCGTCTTTAACGTCGAGTTTACCCCTTCCCCGCAAGAGACTAATCGCCTCGTCCAAGATAGCTATCAAATCCGGCGCAATCTTTTAGTCAAATTTAACGGCGACAACATCGACCAAACCCTGCTTTTGACCAAACTGCTAAAAGCACGATTTCCCGACATGATTACAGTTCAGACTCTAGCCGGCAACCATCAAACACCATTGGGTCAAGATGTTAGCTGGCCTGTGGGTCAAATTTTTACACCCTTCGATGCGATCGGGCAATGGGTCAAACAAGAAGTGTATCGGGAATTAAATCAATTAAAACGGACAATTCTGCTGTGGCTCAATCCTCTGTCCAAGGATTTTAAATCTTAAAGTTCAGATTTTAGCTTGGTGACATTAAATTGAAAAATTACGCATAAACTCTATCTGTAGCGTGCTTACGGCGCACACACTACTTAGGAATTACGCATAAACTCTATCTGTAGGGTGGTTATGGCGCACCTTACGCTACCAATAGTGTTAAAAAGCCGTTTGCGTAAGTCCTAAAACTGCCAAAGGGATGTCTCAGCTATGCACTCCTAGTGGTGATGATCCTACTTTTCCGACTTTTCCGACTTTAAAGATCCGACTTTTCCGACTGACTTGAGCCTGAGTGGTGAGTCAACATAGCGATAGGTGCATCTGAGGCTAGGTAAATTACTGCCTAAATTAATCGCAAGTTGTTTGTCCACTTAGAGTTTCGGCACCCACAGATGTTAATTTCTAGTTCTGCATCAGTCCCTTCCTCATGCACTCCAGATATAGATTCAGCTTTTTGGAAATTATGGCAAGATAATCAAGATTACCTTTACCGTTGCTGTCGCAAGTGGATGGGCAACCCAACCGATGCTGAAGATGCCCTCAGTCGCGCGATGCTGAAAGCTTGGGAGAAAGCAAGAGATGGTACGGATGATATCAAAAACTTTAAGGCTTGGTTAACCAAACTGACTTATAACCTCTGCGCCGATATCCATCGAGCTCGCAACAGAAGTGCAGTAGGAGTTGACAGTTTAGACACCATTGCTTTAGGAAACGAAACCGAATTAATCAGCCAAGAAGAAACACCAGTTGGCGCTGCTATGCGGGGAGAAGTCGAATTATTTTTTCGCGCCGCAATAGATGAGTTGCCAGATAGATTGCGCGAGACTTTTATTCTCCATTTTGAATCCGGGCTATCTTATCAAAATATTGCCGAACAGCTTGGTATATCTTACGCTAACGTCCGCAAGCGGATTTCCCAGGCGCGGGCAATTTTGCGTCAGCGGTTCAATGAAAATTTCGGGGAAGATGGGACGGACTCTGATTTGTCTAATCCTAAGTCGAGGGTTTCTCCTCAGTCTGCAAAAGGGAAAAAGTTTCAGAACATTGTTGAAAAAAAAACGATTACAGAGGAGATTGAAGAAAGAGAAATTGTTGCCGGTGGGGAAATTCAAGAATCGGTTTTAGTGAATGCTAAATCTGATGGGGAGATAGGAGAAAGAGAAATTGTTGCCGGTGGGGAAGTTCAAGAAGCGGCGGTGTGTGTTTTGCATCGAGGCGCGAACGATTATTCGCCCCTACGGATATTGGCTAATAGTCTGGGGGATGACAGCGAAAAAGCGATCGCGCCTAACGCCTACAGCAGAGTGCTTTCTGAGTCTGGGGAAAGCCAAAAAGCTCTGGGTGTGCCGGCTGCATTAATCCAGCCCGCACAGGGCGGTTGTACCATCAGCGACTGCAATCCGCTGTATTCCCAGTTTCTCCACAGAGAAAAACAATACTTGACCGATGTTCGATCGCCAGAAATGCGATCGCGCCAGGGTGCCGGAGGCATATCGCGCAACGGTGCGTCTTCTGTATCGCCTTTTCTACTGTACAGGAGGATGTGGGCAGACAGTGGCGGCGGCTGGCTTTCTTCCATCGGAAAAATAGGCAGGCAGAAAATCGCTTTAAATCAGTTTTTACAGCGGATTGCTTTCTGAGTCTTGGGAAAGCCAAAATCTATTGGCGTGCAGGCGACAGTAATGCTGTCGCGCTGCAATCCCCCATATTCCCGCTTTCTCTATCACTGGCGCTGGGCGCGATATGGCGCTAGGCGGAATTTGGCATGGAAAAATTCGGCATCCCTGGTTTCGCCAATCTAGATTTTCAGGAAGAGATGGACTGCGTAGCAGGAGTTTGTCAAATCTTCCCTCGAACCGTTTCATCCTCCAAAGGTTATATATGTCATCTATCTAAAGACTGAATTATTCACAAATCGCCTTCGGGAAACGTCTAACTAATAGAACACAAAAAACCAACCCTGGAGTTGAAAAATGATGATTCGTCGTATTGCTTTCGTTAGTGGTCTCGTTATTCTCAATGCTTTTGGTTTCGCTACCGTAGCCCGTGCCGGTGAAGGTGGTATAGCAGGTTCCGCGGCTTTCACGGTTAACGGCGATGGGGGGGTTACAGGTGTGGCTGTCTCGGCTGCTGTGGGTAAAGAAAATGCTTCTGCTGCTGCTTTCAACTACAGTGCTGCTGGAGGGGGCAATGCTTTACAGAACTCAGCTTGGGCTCTGGGTAGTGCAGGGATACAGGCTTTTACTACTGTCGGCAGTCCGACTGGTTTCGACGTTACGCCCGTTGCTGACGCCGACAAAGCTAACGGACAAAACAATACCTTTAGTGCTGGAACTGTCACCGTGCAGATTGGTACCGGTACTGGCAATGCTGTTGTTAAGTCTCCGACTCCCTAGAACGGTTGTGAAAGGTTAGCTACCCAGCTAACCTCACCGGTCAATCAATTTTATCTCCGTTCAAATATCAGATCAGGATCTCCGCTTCCCTCGAACCAACCAGTCAGCCGAGATCCTTATTAATAGGGTGTTTTTATCCGCAATACCTTCGGATGAATAACAGGACATTCCCCAGAGAAAACCCATGCTCAATACTTCAAAAACTATCAATCCAGCCACCACAATTGTTTTTCTCGATGCTGGAGTAGAAAACGCCGATCTACTCATTGAGGGGGTCATTCGCACTACTGAAGTTTTTGTCTTAGATGGGACGGCCGATGGCATCGAACAAATTAGCCTGGTTTTACAACACCGTCAGAATATTGATGCCGTTCATATTATTTCCCACGGTTCCCCCGGTTGCTTGTATCTGGGAAATAGCCAACTGAGTTTAGATACCCTCAACGGCTATGCGACTCAACTGCAACAGTGGAATCTTGCCAACCTCGTCTTCTATGGTTGTAACGTTGCAGCCGGAGATGCTGGCCAAGAGTTCATCGCACGACTCCACAAACTAACAGGCGCTCAAATCGCTGCCTCTGCCCTACCCATTGGCAGTGTCGCAGGACTCGGTGGTGGGCTGTTGCTCAATAGCGGTGTGGTGAGGACGAACGGTATTAGCTTCAGTAACAATTCGGCAATTGGCGGCCACGGCGGCAACTTCTGCGACTTTTTTGCACGCTGACCTCTGTAACTATTTCACCGCCAAGTTTTCAGGTGTGTATGGAGGTAAATTATCTCTTCGCTACTTTGACGCAAATTCACTATTTTTCAGGAGAAAGTATTTCATGGCGAGCGAGTCTGACCAGTCACTATCCCAAATCATCAATAATTGGGAACTCTCAACCACAAACCCCGACACTACTACCTATCAGGGAGGGTGGCCTGACCCGAAGGACTTGGTGGTTAATATTAATCCTATCGATGAGACGATCAACAAGACGATCTACGGTACACGCAATAACGACATTCTTCGGGGTACAGCCGCTGGTGAGCAAATCGACGGTTTAGCAGGGAGCGATCGCCTTTACGGTGATGCCGGAAACGATACCATCAATGGCGGTGGCGGCAACGATATTGTCTATGGTGGCAATGATAACGATTGGTTGCGGGGAGGCAATGGCAGCGATCGCCTTTACGGTGATGCCGGTAACGACGAACTCCTCGGTGGTGACGGTGATGACATCCTCTATGGGGGTGATGGTGACGATATCCTCAATGGCGGTGCAGGGAGCGATCGGCTCTACGGGGATGCAGGATTTGATACCTTTGTCCTTGCACCAGGAATGGGTCAGGATCTGATCTATGGCTTCCAAGGTAGCGAAGACATAATCCGATTAAATGGAGGTTTAACTTTCGGCGATTTACAGATTGCCCAAAGTGGTAGTTCCACCTTAATTAAAATTGCATCAACCGGAGAAACCCTCGCTTCTTTAGTTAACACAAATTCCGCCGGGATTGGGGAGAGGAATTTTATCCCAAAATCCGGCTGGTACGAATGATTTTAGCGCTATCGCGCCTGTCTAATTGTCTAAATTCTGAAATTATCAGGTGCGTTAACTTCCGTTAGCGCACCATTGATTCGGATTTTATAATTCTTAAATATTCATCACAATAAATATGTTTTTATTGCAGCTATAGCGAGTCTAAATAAATTGTGTCATTCTTGTAGCGGCAAACCCCCCGTGGTTGCCCCGAACCGTGGGGGTAGGAACTCTTGGCACTACCCCTACATATTTGTACCAATGATTTAGACGCGCTATAGATAACAATATTAAAGCCAGAAATTTAATTGTTATTAAATCATCAGGATATCAGGGTTGAATCACTGTATTAACTAATATATTGAATCCCTAATTGCCGCGCTTTTAATGATGATTAAAATCCACAAATTTATCGCTAACCCTACTGCGATCCTTTCAACAGCATACAATGGTAGTATTCTCGTCGGTTTGACGCTCCTTAGCATCGCTTACTCAACCCCAGCCCTAGCAGAAAATCGCTCCAATTTACTCGACACATCCAATCAACTGGATTCCTCTGCTGCGAGTGTTTCCGACCTTCCAGAAACGAGCCCTTTATCAGAAATACCCAACTGGTTTACTTCTGCTACAAACCAGGAACCATCATCCCCAAATTTAGCCTCTGAACCTCAACCCACAAAACCCCAATCAACTAATAATTCTAACGGATTGCCCCAACCTTCTGCGCCATCTACTGACCCCGATTACATTATTCCCTCTCGAAGCGTTCCAAGTGTTTCCGACCTTCCACAAGCCACCCCTTTATCAGAAACACCCAAGAGGTCTACTTCTGCTACAAACCAGGAACCGTCATCCCCAAATTTAGCCTCTGAACCTCAACCCACAAAACCCCAATCAACTAATAATCCTAACGGATTGCCCCAACCTTCTGCGCCATCTACTGACCCCGATTACATTATTCCACCTCGAAGCGTTCCAAGCGTTTCCGACCTTCCACAAGCCACCCCTTTATCAGAAACACCAAACTGGTCTACTTCTGCTACAAACCTGGAACCCTCATCCCCAAATTTAGCCTCTGAACCTGAACCCACAAAACCGCCATCACCTAATAATCTTAACGGATTACCCCAACCTTCAGCGCCATCTACTGACCCCGATTACATTATTCCACCTCGAATCGCGCCCGACGAAAAACTTAGCCCCTTCACGACTACTTTACCTCTCAATGACATTCCCATCACCCATCTAACTGAATGGGAGTTTAGTGGTTTCCATACTTTTGCTGACACCACAGACAGCGATCTTTTTTTTAATGGCACTCTCAAACTTAACAGTCGAGTTATTGAAAGCTTAAGCCGAAATAATATTTATAGAGTAGACCAAAAAGGCACTTATTTGCAACTGCGGACTGTTCCCCTAGAACGAACAATTACAACCACAACTACCGCACCCCAAACCATGACGGGGTTAGAAATTCAAATGAGTTTAACGGCGGCTTGTATTTTTCCCAACACTCCCAGTGACCAACAATGTACTTATACCCCAGGTTTAGTTATCGATCGCAATAGTATAGATCCAGAGTTTTTCGTACCTACCCGCGTCTTTCAAACGTCTCAAGTTGGGGAGGTTCTCAAACCAGAAACTTTGGCTTTTATGCAGCTTCCAGGCTTTCAAGGCGGAACCAGCAGTCAACCGATTGGCGTCGATTTTTATTTTCCCAATTCTGGTGCTTATCCGGGAAACAGCCAATCCCAAAAAACAAAAATTGAGAGAAAAGAAGAAGTTGACTATACCATTGCAGGTACTGTTTCCCGAGTTCGTCAAGTTGTAAAAGCCAATGATCGAGAAGCCGTTTTAGGACGGACGATTCGAGGATTTACTCTCTTTGTTGATGATGAAAATCGCTGGCTAAATACGGCAATTCAAGCGGGGGCGCAAATTTTACCCGATGTCATTCCTGACCTACAAGGCAGTAAAAATCCCGTCAATACTAATATCAACCGCAACTTATTTTTAGCGGCTAATAATACTCGTTTACCCAGCAGTAGTTTTACGATATATTCCGCCGGACTCGGACGGGCAGAAAGTTTAACGCCTAATGTCACCAGCTTAAGTCAAGTTCCTAGAGCGAATTATAACAGCCTTTGGCTCGGTCTTTCTCCCGTGATCGATCGCGCTCTTGAAGATGGTCGAATCTTTTACGATCCAACAGGGCCACAAGTCACCCTTGTGGATGCTGGTGCAGAAGGTGGAGCAAATACCAATGTACAGTTATTCTCTGCGGTTAACCAAAATCAGTATTCTACTGCCAATTTGCAGAATTTTTATGCCCAAGTTTATTTAAGCTTTTTACAGCAAGATGTCAACTTTGTGAGAGAAAGTATCTATCGGGAAGAAACCGGTTACTATCCTCATCTCAGCTTTACCGGAAACTGGACGGGAGGTGAAGATATCCTGCGATACTATACGGGTGTGATTGCTTCAGAAAAGCCCAAACTCTACCTCGGTGCTGATTACACGAGAAACACGCTAAACAATTGGAGTTTTCGCGGCGGTGCGATTGGTTATCTCAACCCCGATCGGGATTATTACAGCCAACTTTGGGGGAGTGTAGCCAAAACCTTTCGCTTCAGTAGGCGGGCCAATTTAACCTTATCAAGTGGCTTCAATTATGCTCTCGATCGAGAAACAAAAATTGGTGATGTACTTAGTATTTCTCCCGCTAGTGAAGTAGCCGTTAGCGCTCGCCTGAATTGGGGAATTTTTTCTCTGGGTTTGACCAACTATTTTGGTGATATCCTACCCAATTCCTACGACAATCGCTTACTCGCTGAGTTAACCATCCGTCCTCTAAGCACTCTCACTCTGTCTGGTTATATCGCCCCCATCGATAAAAACTCCACTCGCTCTCTCTACGGTGCTAGTGTAAGTTGGCAACTGGAAAATAACTACAACAGTCCTACCCTATCCCTCAATTGGCAAAATAAGCAATATGATTATGGTGATGATGTTTTTGGGAATCGTTTATTATTGAATGATAATGTTTTTACAATCCTCTTTCGCATTGGTTCTCCAGCTAATCCGCTCTCTCGTTAATCTTACTCAGATTAGAAGCCAACTAATCTGCTCAAATAAAAAATCCGACTTCTGGCTCATCCCAGCCTGTGAACGGTTTGAGAAAATCTAAGCCAATAGGGACTCTCACCGAGATTACCTCCTTTGCGAGTTAACCGGCTTCGGACTGCAGTGCCATAATATTTTAGGGTACTAAGTACGGAAGAACCGGGAATACCGATGCTATGGGAATTGCCATTATCTAGGGCGGTACAGTCAAATCAAAATATCATAAGCTGCGTAGCGGCTTAAGAGTCGCGCACGGTTCTTAGGGTAGAGGGAAGAACGGCTACCGTCAACCCTTACCCGCTAAAAATATTAGTGTTATTTTCGATCGTCGATACAGGGCGAATAATTTTTCACGATCGACAAACAGTTCCGTCCATCAGCCGTTCTCTCGTAACTAATACTGTCTGCGATGTCTTTGATTAATTTTAGCCCCCGCCCGCCCGGAGAGTGAATATCGACTGTTTCCGAAATATCTTTGATTTTTTTCTCTAAATCAAACGGATCGCCAGAGTCCCAAATTTTAATCTCTAAAGATTCAACGAACACCGCCACCTGAATGTCAACACGCAAATCCGGTGGTTTGCCCTTGTGGGCGTGACGCACCGCATTCGTAAAGCCCTCAGCCAAAGCCAACTGACACCGTATCCACACACTTGTAGGAATTCGCGAGTCGTACAATTGTGCAAACCACGACAAAACCCAGCTTAATCCATTCAGACCTGTATTGACTTGAAGATCCGCTTTTTTTAGCATCGGCAACTTTTCGGAACCCTTTAATTCAATCACGCTCACCACAGAAGTTCTTCATCGGCCGGTGGGCAAAATACAACGAGACAAAATACAACCAGACACAGTATAACGGCGGAAAAATTGAATGGTTGTTTGAGGATACTAGCTTTGGTGGGCCGTCGATCGATGTCTAATCCACTAATCGGTTAGCCACTATACCATAAATAGCATTTTCATGTCAACCAGCGGCGGTAGCAAATAAAAGTCTATAAAAATTTATATTCTGAGTATAAACTGAGTGAAGTTCGATCGCGCCAAATTTCTATCAAATTTTAACGTAAATTGAACTCAACGACCCGCCCTCAAAAGCAATTACCTCGAAAGCGATGTCAATCAACTATACTCAATCTCAGACAAGGGCGCTGACAGGATATATTTTAAATGACCCCCAGACCTTGAAAAACTTGTAGTACCTAAGTGCCCATGTTTCAAATTCTGGTTATAGACGACGATACGGCTGTTCAAGAACTGCTGAGAAGAACCCTGAAAAAACAGGGTTACGAAGTAACAGTAGCAAGCAATGGCGAAGACGGTGTAGCCCAGGCGCAAAAATTGCGTCCGGCCTTGATAATTTGCGATTGGATCATGCCGCGCTTGACCGGCATCGATGTCTGCCGTCGAGTCAAGGCAGATCCGGATCTGTCAACTACACAATTCTTTTTGTTGACTTCTTTGGGTTCGATCGCCGATCGAGTCAAAGGGCTCGACGCCGGTGCCGACGATTTTATCTCGAAGCCGATCGAACTCAACGAATTACAGGCGAGAGTACGCGCGGGATTGAGGCTGCACCAACTCAGCCGAGATTTGAAAATAGCCAAGCAAAGTCTGGAAGCAGAGTTAGCCGAGGCCGCCGAGTACGTGCAATCGCTGCTGCCAGATCCGATGACGGAACCTTTTAGCATCGAAGCAAAATTCATTCCCTCGCGGCAGTTGGGGGGAGATTGCTTCGACTACAACTGGCTAGATGCCGATTATTTGGCGATTTACTTGCTCGACGTAGCCGGTCACGGTTTGCGGGCGGCCCTGCCTTCTGTGGCCGTGCTGAATTTGTTGCGATCGCGCACGCTCCCCAACATAGACTACTACAAACCCAGCGACGTTTTGCGCGCCCTGAACACCACCTTCCAGATGAGCTACCAAAATGACAAGTATTTCACCATCTGGTATGGCGTTTACAACCGCATTTCTCGGCAGCTAGTTTATGCCAGCGCTGGCCATCCACCGGCCGTGTTGATTTCCCAGTCGCCTGCAAGCACTGCTAAAATCCAGCGATTAAAAACCCCCGGAATGCCGGTCGGAATGTTCCCCGATGCCCCCTATGTCGATAATTGCTGCGATGTCGAGGATTTGAGCACTCTCTACATCTTTAGCGACGGGGTATACGAGATCCACCAACCTGACGGCAATATCTGGGGGCTTGACCCTTTCGTAGATTTGTTAGCAGCTTACAACGGTGCAAGTGCCGACCAGTTAGAGCTGGTTTTGAACTACATTCAAAAGTTGAACGCTAAAGCAGTTTTTGATGATGATTGGTCTTTACTCAAGGTAAACTTTGGCTAGCTGACTTCTTGCATTGCATCTGCGACCAAATAGCAAGAAGGCAGCACACCAAAGATTTAATTAGTTGAGAGAATTTTGCTATTAAAAGCATCGCGGGTCGCAAAGATCTCGAAAACTCGATCCATGCTGGTGAGTTCAAATAAGATGCGGATTTGCTCGTTGATAGAACAGACAACTAATTGACTCCCAGCGGCCCGGACTGTTTTGAGCGCCAAGACTAAAGCGCCTAAACCAGAACTATCCATAAATGTCACATCAGTGAAGTCTATCAATACCACATCGGCTCCCGCTTCCACTAGGTCGCTAATCTCTTGGCGGAATTGACTTGCCTTGGTGCCGTCTAAAATGCCAGAGGGCTGAATAATTTTAACTACAGGACTCATATTTTGCGGTGGGAATGTCAGAATTTCTAGCCAGACTAGGCTAGTATAGCTGCGAGATGGACTCCGATCCAAATAAGAGAGGGGGAAAGCGCCAGAGCCTGAGAGCGAGAGAATAGTTTTGAGTGCAAAAGAGGGTGATCTTCGCGGATCGTAACGCTGATCCGAGTCGTAGGGCTTCGCCAGGAGTGAATTTTGAGATAGGGACAATCTTTGTTCTGCCGAATGCCTTCTGGGTATTAGTCAAACTGGGCTAACTTTGGCGCGGTAGAGCAGTTTGTCGCCTTGTCTGTAGCCTGTGTAGCGGACTTTGACGGGTTCTCCTGGCTCGGCTGTTCCTTCCATGAGCTGGTGCTGTTGGGGGTTGTAGGGAATCTGGGCTCCGACTGGGGCGATCGACTCCACTCCCCAATGCTCCAATAACTGCTCGACTGGGCGCAGCAAGGGCAGTAGTTTCTGAGCCCGCAAGTTGTGATTTTCCTGAGCTTTGCTCGCAGCAGTCGGCCACTGCAACATCCAAGATTCTAAAATTTGCACGCTAGATAGCTGGAATTCCTGCATCAAAGATTCTCGCTGCTGTTCCATCGAAGCTTGCAGGCGCTGATATTCTTGTTCTAGGGCTGTCGGTGGTGCCTGTTCTAACTCTACATAATCTGGCGTCAAGGTTGCGAGCAGTTCATTTAAGGAAATTTGCAAAGCTTGACTAATTTTGAGCAGGATGTCGGTTCGGGTTTTCAAAGCTAAGCCGCGACGCAGGCGGATGACCTGAATTTCGGGAACTCCTGCTTTTTGGCTGAGTTCTCGATCGCTCGAAAGCCCCGCTTGTTGCATCAGCCGTTGCAGTTGAGGAGCATAATCAGGAATATTGGCAGTCACGAAAACTCATCCAAATTAACTATTAGCCGGGAAGTCCCGGGCGTATATTTAGAGGGGATTAATCAGAGCGCTGCGCCCCGTACCCCGTTGGGAATGACTCCTTGGGATGAAAGGCTCGTCGGGTGTAGGTACGGAAACCGACAATTATTCTTTTATACCCCAAGATGCTCGGGAAATACTCTGATACTATATTAGCAAGTGGGGGTGGAACTACCTCACTATAAAAAGCCTTTGAAAAAAAGGAAAAAGAAGCCTGCGGTCTCACTGTACTCAGTTGACCGTCAGGTTTGTTCACTAAATGGACATATTCTCGATCCTAAACTGTCACGAGCCTTAACGAAATACATTTTTGGGGCGGGCTGTTCGGCCCGCCCCACAACTGTTTTTGTGGCTATCTGACGCCTACTTTTTCCGGGGCGGCGGCTGTTGCAGTTGTCGCAGAACCTTGCAAATGTGCTTCTAGGAACCACAAACGCTTGTCAATTGTCCGCGAGATTTCGGTATACAAGTCAGCGGTGTCGGCGTCGCCGAGTTCGTCTGCTTTGTCGATGGCGACTCGCAGGTGTTGGGCGTAGGGTGCGTAGCGATCGGCCAAAGCCGTCACATATTCTTTCCCATCTAAAATGTCGAAAGGAAATTCTGGCAAAATCGAATCAGCAGCCGCTGTGCGGGCTGTTCCTACAGCCAAACCGCCCAAAGCTGTGACCCGTTCGGCAACTAAATCGATGTATTCTTCGAGTTCTGTTGCCATTTCGTCAAATAGCAAGTGCAACTGGTAGAAGTCCATGCCTTTGACGTTCCAGTGAGCTTGCTTGACTTGAGTTTTTAAGTCCAGAGTCGTTGCCAGCGTGGCGTTGAGCAGCCCGACTACTTGAGAGCGGGTGGCGGCTGACATATCGATGCGGGTGGGGTAAAGATGTTGTTTGTGATTGTTGGTAGTCATAGGTTTTTAGCTTGTTATTAGTGATTGTCGATCGAATATTTACCTGTCGTGAATTGCTGTTGAGAGGCTCAGGCTAGGTGCATCTGCAACACGGCACGAGGAGCTCGGCGTACATTACAGCGGATAGTTTCTAAACCCAGGCGCTGGCAAGCTTCGTACCTGTGGCAGCCGGAGAATCCGTAATACTGACCATCTACTTCTAGCACATCGATGGGTTCGTTTAAACCTACCTCGCGGATGGAATCCATGAGGGCGGCTACTTTGGTTTGGTCGTTGACTCGCGGCAGGGGGCGGCGAATCTGGTTGAGGGGTATTTCTTCGATCCTCATGGCGTTGGTATGTTTTTCTTCTTGGTTAATCATACTCGTAATGACTTCGACTTGGCAATAAAAATGATGACATACGCAAAAACCTGCTTTCGAGATGATTACTCAGTAAGATGGAGACGAACAAAGCAACTTACAGGCAACCCCTGATGAACTCAACGACTGGCTTGTTAACTCGCATTACCCAAACCCCCGGTCAGTGTGGTGGTCGTCCCTGCATTCGAGGAATGCGAATTCGAGTCACCGACATCTTAGAAATGCTGGCTGAGAACGTCAGCGTTACTGAGATTTTAGAAGATTTCCCTGACTTGGAGCTTGCAGATATTCAAGCTTGCTTGCTGTTTGCTGCACGACGTACCGATTTCCCAAGACTGACAGCATGAAGATATGGATCGATGCTCAACTGCCACCAACTCTGGCAAATTGGCTGACAGATAACTTTAATTTAGAAGCGGTTGCGTTGCGAGATATTCAACTTCGAGATGCCCAAGATACCGAAATTTTTGAATCAGCACAAGCCGAAAAAGCTGTGATTATGACTAAAGACAGCGACTTCATCGATTTGGTATGTCGATGAGGAGCACCCCCTCAAATTTTGTGGTTGACCTGTGGCAATTTAACAAACCGTAACCTGCGACAATTGTTAACTGCCACTTTACCTCATGCAATAGAACGATTGCGTCAAGGAGAGGCGATCGTCGAAATCAGCAACAACCCTTGAAGCCAATATTGCTGATAACGGAATAATGATTGCGTTCAGCGACTACTAAACTCTGCATCCACACCAAAATCGCTCAACCGTTCGTTGCGACGGAATTCTTCGATTGCGGTCTACACTTTTCAATTTTCGAGCTTTCAAACTATATTTTCCCTTGTCAATTGTCCATTTACTAAAAAGCATTGTCATCTTCACTGAGATCCCAGGCAGCTACACTGTATGGATAATCATTTTGCTCAACATCTACCCCAATAACCACAACTCGGCTGACATGAGAAATGCTCCTAGCTTCATCCACGGCATTTTTCATTCTTCGATTTCTTTTTTCTCTATCAATACGCTTATAGGCGAAGCCAGCGACTGCTCCGCGCTCTGGAACTGTTTTATTAATTAAGGTACAAGTATCATTGCGATCGGGTAGTTCCCAAAACTTATGGACAATTTTTTTAATTCGTTTGAACCCTTCTTCAAACTTTGTTTGCTCATCATGAGTAAAATTGAGAAGTACACAACCAACTTCACTCCAACGCTCAGGCTGCCGTGATTCAATATGCTGGATAATGCTTCTCCACCAACGTGTTAATTTACGCTTCGGTTTAGGAGTTTCACTTTTAGGTAATTCCTTCATAAAAAATGGATCAAAAATGTTAGACATACCACGTAAGGAAAGAGGCTGTTGAGTAAACTCAGCATTCCCAATGTTAAACCCTGTATCAAGATAGAACGCAAGCAAATCAATCTCATCGCCATTATAATCAGCATTTTTCTCAAATTCAGCTCCCCGCACTAAATAGTGTATTTTCTCACAACTTCCTTCCAAAATTTCAAAGATAATTTCGAGATCTGCAAGAGACATAGTTGGAGACATTTCAATATCAGATGCAATTAAACCCGCTTGTTTCAGATCGGTTGAGCGACAAAAAAGAGTACCCAATGACTCTAAAGTAATACTCAAGCGAACCACCTCACGTACTTTTGAACAGTCAACTTCATTTAATTCGCCTTTGCGATTCTTAAACTGATGCAAACCTAAATTGTTTTTTAGGTAATCTGAAAATCTCTTGGATTGAATTGATGGTTCCACCAGTAATTTTTTGACAATCTTCTTTAGGCTCTCAAATGCCCCACGCTTTGTCGCTTCAGTCACTCTACCTGATTTAGCCTCCACAACTAGCAAATAGGAATCGAGTAAAACCAGAAGGTCAGTTTCAAAAGTCTTCTTGGTTGTAGGATCGAACCATTCGCTACCTTGATAGAGCTTGGCAGATGGAAAAGCTTTCTGGAAAAGCTGATAAATCTCTTGCTCCAAAAATTTTCCCCTACGCTCTTCATATTTTTTATAAATTTCAGCATGAGGTTTAATAATAGCTTCCATAATATCTATGAAATAATTTAAGAAGAGTGTTATGACTGGGCAGAAATAAGTTCCAACCTCAAGCTTGATGAGAGGTTTCTGCCAAACAGGATTGCCAAGAAATAAATGTTCTGGATTCCAGTCTGATAAATCTCCGAAAGATAGCGACCAGGCATCCAGCACATTTTTTAATGCTTCTGGATTAACAGCTTTTGGGTAAGCATCTACAAACGTATCAAGTGTTAATGTGTAAATATGTTTTAGTCGTAAATCACTGTGACTGAAAATAATAGCTCTTAAGCCGTCAAGAGTTAAACCTTCCTCCTGAACATAGGCTGAGAGGTCTTCTGGAGATGAAGTAAGAGCGGGAAAAGCTTGATAATATTCTTTGATAGCTGTTTCGGTGTTTTTGGCTCGGAGCGCAGGCATAACCAAATTCCAATGCTGGTTGATTCTGCTTTCAACAACATCGAGTATTTTGAACCACATTTCAACTAAACAAACAACTCGAACTCCAATTCTTTGCTCAATCGTATCATCCAGACTAGAAAATAAATCCGAAACAATCCGCTTAACTTGTTGTGGATATCCCCAGTTACGTACAGCTTGAGTATCTATCCTGATCGTTTCTACTGTGATAAACTTCTGACGCTGCTCTATAGTTGTAGATGGATCGGCTATGGATAAAGGCTTCATTTGAAATCCACGTGTGACATCCTGAACCAGTTGGCGAAACTCAACAAAGTCTTGTGGTAGAGCTGGTCGGCAATCAAATGAATTTTGTGAATGCTGAAGAAGAAGACCTTGTATAAATTCTACATGATGTTGAAGGAGTGGATTTTTTTCAGTCCACTCACGATTTATGCCGGGTGAAGTAGTTAAACCGTAGTAGGCAAAAAGCGATAGTAAAGAACAAGGCTCAACCTGAAAAATTTGTTGTTCCAATGTTTCAAAAGAGGTATCAAATTGTTGACCGAATTTTTCACCTAATTTCTTAATTATTTCAAATACTTCGTCTTCACTCATTCCCTCAAACGGTGATGACATCTTGTGATAAGTGAATCCAGTAAATTCTTTTTCGACGCGACGAGTACCAAAACCTCTCGACTGGTTTTTATTATTTGCTTGGGCAGATGTTTTCTCTTTCTTCCGTTTCTTCTTGGTCACTGTAAAACTCACCTAAACGATGATACTTCGTTCTCGATCCCAATGATAGCAGGACTTTATTAAAATACTCAACTCGGATAGATAACTTTGATATAGCCTTTATCAAAAAGATGAGGTACAATAACAGCAGTGAGTAAACCAATTCCAAATATCGTCTGATGTAACTTCATTAAATGCAAAGTCTATGGCTTTTGCTAACTCTTGATAATTAGGCGTCTTGATAGAACGGAGAATATTTTTAAGTTTTGACCATAAATTTTCAATTGGTGAGAAATCGGGCGAATAGGGCGACAAATATATTAATTTTGCACCTTTCTTTTTGATGGCTTTTTCTATTTCTTCTCCGGTATGAATAGTACAATTATCCATTACTACACAAGCACCTTTCCATAATTTTGGTACTAACTTTCGGATGATAAAAGCCTCAAATGTAATTGCATCGGTTGTACCTATTAAATTGACTGATG
>NZ_JAUBUR010000089.1:0-4633 GCF_036705485.1 Microcoleus sp. AT9b-C3
TACATTTTGGGGTTTTATATTTTTCATTCTGTTCAAGTCAGTTACATTATACCTCATCTTTCTGATAAGTGCTATATACCGCCCGATATAACCTAAGCAGTGGAACTATTATTAGGGTGAAACTTTCCACTGGGACAGAATAATGTCAACTCAATCCAGCAATAATATTGACGCTCATAGCCAGAATAGCGGTGTTAAAAAAGAACGACAGCACGCTGTGAAAAAGCACGAGATACCTCGTCGAACGAGAAGTTATCTGCACGTCTGCAACTTGGCAAGTCATGCCAATACCAAAGGAGAAATATAAAAAATCTTTGTAGTCTGGTTCCTCGTCGCCCGGAAAGTCCAAACCATTCGCCTGCGAGTAGCTGCCGTGCTGTTTGCTGCGGTTTCCGTAGTAGCTGCGGGCATAGTGCATCGTGAAGATAGTGTGTACCTGCATCCAAGAGCCAACAATTGTCAGGACAGAAAGCCCCAAGTGCAGAAATAGCAAATCGGGGGGCAGGCCTTTGGTATCGCGCAGCAGGAAGACGATCGCCAACAAGCTAGCAAAAGCCGCTGCCGTAATCGTACTTAAGATTGTTAAGCGACCAGCGTCCAACTGCTGAGCGTGGTGGCGCATTATTTCGGGAGTGCCTTGCAGCATCAGCATCCAAGTCAAAAGCAGGAAACTCACAGCGCCCGCGTTCCAAATGCACAGCGTCCGAGTCAGGAGGAAATAGTGAGGCGGCAGGAAAACAGCGACTGCTATAGCAAACAGAACAGACACAAACAGGCGGTGCCGGACGCTCCAGACCCAGTGCATTTGAGATTTGGAAACATTTCTCACAGTAATTTAGCCTAAGTTAGGCACAGTAAGGGTTAGAAAATCTTAACTCCTATCTTTTCAGGAAATCCCCAAAGATAATGAAGTGGTAACGCGCAGCACAGGCAGAATTTTTCATGCCTTTCGATAGATCGATCGACCTCAACCTTCTAGCTACAGTGGGAGAAAAGATAAATTGTGGCTTGAAATTATGGCATCCTCCCAACCCCTCAAAGGCATTGAATTAATCGACTGCGCCAAAGCTAACGCCCAACAAGGAATAGCCACAGCCGCGAACCTTTGCGGCTACGGAGGCGACCTCAACACTTTCGAGCGGGAACTGAAACAGGCTTGCCAAGACATCGGCGTCGAAGTCAAGGAGTTAAGCGACTTGATTACGACTCAGCAGATGATGAAAGAAGGAATGGGTATTGAAGTCGCTCCAGATACTCCCTCAGAACTCTAGGCTCAATCTCCACCGCTCCAGTTTTAGGGCTAAGATTGCCCTGACACCAGTATTTTGAGTCTGCTAGCTGAGGCAGGCTAGAATGTTTTGCATGGGAGCTTCCGACTTTAGCAAGGAGTCGCGTTTTCTCCCGCGAAGAGGGTGCTTTCTGGAGGGTGCACAGATTGTTAGGAGGACTGTCGTGTCAGATCAGCAAGACCGAATTATGCGTTTGTTTATAGAGGAGGCTAAGGAGCACCTCGATACTCTAGAAAATGGTTTAGTGGATTTAAAGTCCACGATGAAAGACCCCGAAAGCGTCCAAGAGATGTTTCGAGCCGCCCATTCCGTGAAAGGAGGGGCGGCTATGCTTGGCTTAGATAGTATTAAAACAACCGCTCACCGCTTGGAAGATTGTTTTAAGGTGCTCAAGGACGGGCCCGTCAAGCAGGTTGACCAAACGGCAGAATCCCTATTTTTAAAGGGAGTTGATACGCTTAAGGACTTGCTGGGGCGACTGGAGGGGCCTTTCGGCTTGAGGAATGAGGAGGGAGAAAAACTCGTGCAGCAGGTGATGCCTGTTTTTGCTCAACTGGAAACTCATCTCGATAAATTGGCGTCGGGTAAAGTGCAGGCTGCTGCTGGGTCTGGTACGTCCGCCGCTCCAACAGCGGGCGCTGTGCCGGCGAATTTTGCTGTTGAAGTGATGACTTTACTCAAAGAAATGTTGCAGGTGTTCAAGCAGAAAGAATCGGCTGCTAGTCGCTCTGAGTTGACGGCTCTGTGCCTTCGCCTCTATAAGTTGGGAGGTAAAATAGAGACTTGGCAAAATTTAGTAAAAACCGCTAGAGCAGCGATCGTTAATCCCAAAAACTCTTATAAAGTCTTAGCTCCGCTGATTATCAAAGAACTCAAGGAAGCTGGCGATTTAGTGCAAGTGGGGAAAGTCCAAGCGATCGTTCCGAGTAAAAATTTGCTACTTTTGGCAGCAAGCCCAAAACCAGCAGCCCCAGCAGCCCCCGCAGCAGCAGCCCCCGCAGCAGCAGCCCCCGCAGCAGCGTCGAAGCAAGTCGCACTTCCGGCCGAACCGAAGGCGGTAGTCAAGCTTTTGCTCAAAACTTTCAACAAAAAGCAACTCTCGGAAATCGCCAAGTTACTGGTTCAAGCCATCAAATCCTCGAACTAGGAGTTTTGGCAGTAGAAGATAGATTGACAGTGCGATTCGTTGAAGAGTGAATCACGGTGAAAGTCCGTACATAACTCTTCCAGCCACAAGGCTGAACTCTCGGTCTGATAAGGGTGCAAGTCCCTTCTACCAGACTCAGGTATGACTCCCTATCTGCCCACACCGACCAAGCTCGATTCTTGGAGAGTGAAGCTGGGAACAGGACGCAATCAGACATCTTATGTGGGGTGACACTGGCGTTAATGGGGAGTTCCAATGGTGAAACTGAGCCTAGAAAAGTAACTTACTATCAAGCGGGGCACAGACCATTAACCCCCGACTTTACTGGAGTTTATTCCCGCCGAGTATTGTCGTAACATCCGTAAGAGTCGAGGGAATCCAGTAGTTAAAGTGGCTACACCTAAAGGAACGAACAATCACGCCCGAGGGAACGAAGAAAAACGAATGGAGGGTCTAGGGTAAGTCAAAACCCGAGTAGGCTAGACGAGCAGCGGAACTCCCTCAGTTCGGGTAGGATGCAGCGTAATTGTTGCAAGGTGTTCAGAGAACATAAGTTGGAGCAGAGCATGATTAGACACAACAGCAATGTTAGTGAATCTTGGAAGACGTTACCTTGGAAGAAATTCCGACGGGACTTATTTCGCCTACAAAAACGAGTGTTTAAAGCGATTCAGGTTGGAAACAAGCTCCAAGCGAAGTCCCTTCAAAAGCTAATTCTGAAATCCACGGCTGCAAGAATGCTGGCGATACGTCAAGTAACTCAACTAAATGCTGGCAAAAAGACTGCGGGAATCGATGGAAAAGCCTCACTCAAACATGAGGAAAGGTTTGCACTAAGTGAAGAACTCAGAGCCAAAAGTAACAACTGGAAGCACCAGAAGTTACGTTTAATACCAATCCCTAAAAAGGATGGGAGTCTCCGCCTCCTTAAGATACCGACTATCGCGGACAGAGCGTGGCAATGCCTCGCAAAATACGCTTTAGAGCCAGCGCACGAAGCAACCTTTGACTCCAGAAGTTATGGGTTTAGGACAGGAAGATCCGCACACGACGCGCAGAAAATTCTGTTCCTAAATCTAAGTTCAAAAGCTAATGGAATAGAAAAACGAGTTATCGAACTCGATATCGAAAAATGCTTCGACCGGATAAGCCACCTAAGCATCATGGAACGACTCATCGCCCCAGTGGGCATCAAGACCGGAATATTCCGCTGTCTAAAAGCAGGAGTTAATCCAGAATTTCCTGAACAAGGAACCTCGCAAGGGGGTGTGGTAAGTCCTTTGCTCGCCAATATCGCTCTCAATGGGATTGAGAAAATACACCAATCAGTCCGCTACGCGGATGACATGGTAATCATTCTCAAACCCAAAGATGACGCATCGGCAATACTCGATAAAGTTAGCGAATTTCTAGCAGAACGTGGGATGAAAGTGAGCGAAAAGAAAACTAAGCTAACGGCTACGACAGATGGATTTGACTTCCTTGGTTGGCATTTCAAAGTGCTTTCGCAACGGGAAATTTAGATGCGTTCCCTCAGCGGACAATTTTAAAGCGTTCCGTCAGAAAGTAAAACACATCGTTAACAACTCGAATTATGGTGCTACAGTTAAAGCTGAGAAATTAGCCCCTGTAGTTAGAGGTTGGAGAAATTACCATTGCTACTGTAAGTTAGATGGGTCACGGTTCTCACTGTGGTTCCTCTCGAACAGAGCATTCAAGGTATTCAATAAGGAATCAAAACAGAGTCGTCACACTGTCAAGAAATTGATGGAAAAAGCGTTCCCGGCGGTTCCTTATTCCGAAAACAAATTTGTCAATGTCAAAGGGGAGAAATCACCTTACGACGGAGACATAGCCTACTGGAGCGAACGTAACAGTAAGCTCTATGACGGAGCAACCTCCCAAGCCTTAAAAAGGCAAGATCATACCTGTGGATACTGTGGTCTAAAAATGCTCAGTGACGAGAGGGTACACCTCAATCATGTAGATGCCAACCATAGCAATTGGAAGAAAGATAACCTTCTAGCCATTCACGAAAGCTGCCACGATTATATTCACATGAGCAAGAGCGAAAGCTAAGAACATCGGGAGCTGGGTGCGGTGAAAGCCGCACGCCCAGATCGTGCGGTTCGTTTCTATGAAACTAGCCTGTATGGGTTAGGGGATTAGAGCCTTTACGCCGCCTTGGGTGCAAGCC
>NZ_JAUBUR010000030.1:0-1243 GCF_036705485.1 Microcoleus sp. AT9b-C3
TTTTCAGCATCGGTAAATGTACCCGCTGGTACTGTATAACTAAATGCTGTGTTCACCGTAACGGATTTATCGGTAATCGCACTAGCGACAACTGGAGGGGTATTTTTAGTGAAGGTAACTTGGTTATCTGTACTGGTACTGACTGCTGTGTTAGGGTTCCCAGCTATATCCGTAACCGCATTGGCATTAATACTAGCAATCACAGTACCCGCTTGGGTCATACCACTGACTGCCACATTGTAAGTTGTACCACCTCCTGTCACGTCGGCGGTGGTGGCTCCGGCCGTTCCACCTAGGGTAACTTTAGTAGCATCAAATACCGTCACGGGTTCACTAAATTGAACGGTGTAGTTAATCAGGTTATTTGTCGTCGGATCTGCTTGACTACTTCCTTGGTTAATCGTGACAGTGGGGGCGATACCATCAATGACCAGGGCTTTACTCCCTCCCAGGGATAGGGCTGAACCCAAGGTGGGGAGGGTTAATATAGCATTAAGTCCCCCAATATCTTGAATCGTACCGCCATCGAGGGTGAGGGCATTTATGGTCAGAGATTCTAGGTCAAGGGACTCGTCTCCCGCTTGGACAATATAGTTAAAAGTGAGGGTTTTACCGCCGCTACCACTGCTGTAGGTAGCATATTGGTCGGTAGTTCCGGTTTCCAGTTGCAGTTTAGGTTGGCCCACGACAGTAACAGGAACATCAAATTCCGTGGTAATGCTAATGGTTTTGCCAATACCATAGAGACCATCTAGGGTAGTGGAGGTGACACGGGTGATGGTGGGATAGCGATCCCGCAGGAAAATGTCCTCCGTGCCGTTAGTGTCCCCTGTCACCAGGTTGGAGGCATCAGACGCAAACACCACATAACGCCCATCGGCTGAGATACTGGGCTCATAGGAGTCGCTATTTGCCTCAGCAGCAGCGGGGTCAAGGGAGAGGCGAGTGGTGGTGTTCATCAGTGTATCCCGCAGGAAAATGTCATCCGTGCCGTTAGTGTCCCCTGTCACCAGGTTGGAGGCATAAGACCCAAACACCACATAACGCCCATCGGCTGAGATACTGGGCTGATAGGACTCGCTATCTCCCTCAGCAGCAGCGGAGTCAAGGGAGAGGCGGGTGGTGGTGTTGTTCAGTGTATCCCGCAAGAAAATGTCACTCGTGCCGTTAGTGTCCCCTGTCACCAGGTTGGAGGCCTCAGACCCAAACACCACATAACGCCCATCGGCTGAGATACTGGGCT
>NZ_JAUBUR010000030.1:1343-89711 GCF_036705485.1 Microcoleus sp. AT9b-C3
GTTAGTGTCCCCTGTCACCAGGTTGGAGGCCTCAGACCCAAACACCACATAACGCCCATCGGCTGAGATACTGGGCTCATAGGAGTCGCTATCTCCCTCAGCAGCAGCGGAGTCAACGGAGAGGCGGGTGGTAATACCAAGGGTGTGGGCATAGCAAGCCAGAACCTTTGCTGTCAAAGGGATTTGTGGTGCTTCTGGGGAGGGGGGAATTTGGTGAGAGAGTTCCCAGGTCCCCCCCTTGGTGGCGCTTCCGGTGGGGTTGGGGTTGGCCGCGATGTTTGCGCCTGTGAGTTGGTGTAATTTTTCGATAAATTCTGCCCCCGCGTCTCCCGCCGCAACGGAGCACCCATAGAGGAGAATCTGGCTTGCTGTCCTTCCCCACTGTTGTAATTGGTGGGCGTATAGGCTCAGAGTATCGAGACTCAGTTGGGTATTGCCTAGATAGAGGATTCCCGGAGCCCCGTGTGAAAGGATATGTATCGCTTCAATCTCTTTTTGATTGGCTAAGGCGTTAGTAATTTGTGTGATGCCGCTCGAATTTTCATTTAAAATCACAATTTGAGCGCTATCTATACCTTGGATTAAGCTTTGATAGTCTTGTATAGAAGAATCAACGAAAATTATTTGATTGTTCATGGTTGGTACGTTCATAATTGCTGAAATTCTTTATATTGATCGTTTAAATCCAAGTCCGGCAGCGGTTGAAACCGCCGCGATTAAGTCCTCGCTATGAGGACTGAAGAATTTATTAGTCCTATTGCTCAAATCAATCGGGCGGTACAATTGTTAGCCCGTTCCCCTAGAGCATTAAATAAATAATCTGGAAACATCAAAGGCGTGGCGCCGAATTAGTAGCTCGATGCTGTCCATAATCCAAGCGAGGTTTCTGACACAGCAGATAACTTTGGCTTCGGGAAATAGTTCCCGAATTAATGGCAATTTGCTGCTTCACAGGCGATTGGTGTCGGAGATCACTTCTCGATCAGTTGGCGGGTGGTAATAAGCTGTGCCTGTTTTTGTTCAGGGGAAATAAACACGGAAAGCTCATTGTCTTCGCTCACGGTTTCCAGCAGTCGATCGACTTGCACCCCCAACAGGGGAAGTCATAGCGCTGTAAAACCGGGGATTTTGTCGTAGTAGTGCAGCCAGTAAACTAGAGCCTGAGCGGGGTAGTCCTGATATGAAGTAGGCTTTCACTGGCCTCGCGTGGGAATGCCCATAGCTTAGATGCAACTTTAATGTATCATACTAAAGACATATCTTTTATAGCAGATCTTTATTTAACATTTCGCAACACAACATCCAGGTTTACGATATCTTTACAATCTAGACATCGTGGGTTGGCTTTCCCTATCTCTAATCATTGCTTCGGGCCCCTGCCTCTGTAAAGTCGGAAAAGTCGGATCGTAAAGTCGGAAAAGTCGGATCTTTGTCTTTGTGATGAGTAGATAATAAGGTTTACGATATCTTTACAATCTAGATATCGCCATTGTTAATTACTTAGGTATTTTAACCGCAGATGTCAGGGGATATACGCGGATATACGCAGATGAAGAGATGTTATTTAATAAGTTCTTCGAGGGATGGAAAAAGCAATTTTTCTGCGCTCACTTTTTCGCAATCACAAGGCTGTTGACTGGCAGATATTGCTGATACTTTTCCTCGCAGCAATTGGATGCTTTCTATTAGCAATGGTAGAGTTAATAAAATAATTGATGCTGATACTAGCAAGCTAATTAAGCCGTCCGCCCAATTCCAGTGTAGCCACGCTACGGCGATCGCCGCTAAAATTACTCCAAGCGATGAAAATATGTCGGCGACTGCGTGCAGAAAGGCACTTTTGAGATTCAAGTCGCCGTGACAGCAGGAATGCAAACAACAAGCATTAATCGAGTTGATGCTTAAACCGACTATGGCGGTAATTAACATCGGCAGCCCTTCTACTTCGGGAGTTGGGGACTGCAAACGGGCGATCGACTCTGCAGCAATCCACAGGGCGATCGCCACTAAACTGATACTATTAATTAAAGCAGCAATGATTTCTCCTCGTTCAGGGATTGACGATTGTGCGATCGTACAATCTACGGATTTACTTTTGCGTTTGACTGAGGAGTACCAAGTCGCTGTCAAAGTTATTGCTAAAGCTGCTACATCTGAAAAAACGTGGCCCGCATCTGCTAATAGGGACAAACTATGAGAATTAAGTGCGGCGATTAACTCTGCTACAAAAAAGCTGCTAAGCAGTACCAATGCTGTTTGTAAAAGTCGCACTTTGCCAATTCTGGGATTTATATTCTCGCATTGTGCGATATCCTTGGCGTTTTCCGAGTCAAAATTGTCCCTAACTAGAAAAGTCATGCAGCAGCCCTTAAGGTTAAACTCGATTTTAAATTAAACATTAAATTAACTATCAATGACCGATTATATACCAAATCCGAACCAATATCCGGAAAATCCGATTGCAAATTCCCCAAATTCTGGAATAAACGATCGTCCAATTAGCGACAATCAGGCAAATATTTTGACAGGCGAATCTTTAGTTGATTTGCGGAAGTACGATCAATCAAAGTTCGATCGAGGAAAGCCCGGTTGGCTAATTTTGCTGTGGTGGTTCGTGCAGGCGATCGCATTTCCCCTCACTCCACACCCTTTTAATCGCATCAGAAGGGGGTTGCTGCGGTTATTTGGAGCGAAAATAGGTCGGGGTGCGATCATTCGCCCCACGGCTCGTTTTACCTATCCTTGGAAAATTGCCATCGGAGACTACAGTTGGATCGGAGATGATGTTGTATTGTACAGTCTCGATCGAATTGCGATCGGCAAACACTGCGTCATTTCTCAAAAAAGCTACCTCTGCACCGGCACTCATGACCTTCAAGACCCAGCCTTTAGCTTAATCACAGCACCTGTAATCATTAATAACGGCGTTTGGATTGCCGCCGACTGCTTCATTGGCCCAGGTGTCGAAATCGGTGCAAATGCGTTAATTGGAGCTCGCAGCAGCGTCTTTAAAAATATGCCTGCAGGCTTTATTTGCACAGGAACACCTTGTCGTCCCCGCTGTCAGCGAGAAATTAACCAAAGTTCGTAAGAGACATTGCACCGGGAAACTAAGCAGCTTTACAAGCTTGCTGGCGAATAGGAATTTCAATAACGAATTCTATTCCCTTTCCTAATCCAGGCTGGCAGTATAATCTGCCCCCATGCTTTTCAACGATAATTTGGTAACTGATAGATAACCCCAACCCAGTTCCTTTACCGATGGGTTTGGTGGTAAAAAAAGGGTCAAATATTTTCGGTTGTAAACTTTCGCAAACTCCCCGACCGTTGTCACTAATATGAATCGCCACCCAATTGTCGTCAATTACTTTTGTAGAAATTTGAATGCGGTTCGGGTGTTGTTTGATTTCTGCAAAGGAACGCTGCTGATTCGATTCATCTAAAGCATCAATGGCATTGGAAAGAATATTCATGAACACTTGATTTAATTGTCCCGCATGGCATTCTACTGGTGGAAGATGACCGTACTTTTTTATTAGTTCAATCTCAGGATGCTCTGGTTTGGCTTTTAAACGATGATGCAGAATGGTGAGTGTACTATCAATTCCTTCATGAATATTTACAGCTTTCACCTCTGCCTCATCTAGGCGAGAAAAGATTCGCATAGACTTGACAATTTCCTGGATGCGCTGCGTTCCTAAGTTGATAGAGTTAAGAACTTTGATAAAATCTTCCTCCACAAATTCCAGTTCTATTTCATCCATTGCTGCTTGAATCCGAGGGGTGGGATTTACATAATCTTCTTGATAGAGGTGTATAATTTTTAGTAAGTTATGAGCATACTCTTGGGCATAACCCAGATTGCCAGAAATGAAATTTATAGGGTTATTTATTTCATGAGCAATCCCGGCGGCCATTTGCCCTAACCCGGACATTTTCTCGCTTTGGATTAACTTAAGTTGCATTTGTTTTAAATCATCATAGGCTTGGCTGACTTCTAAAACTTTTTGCTCCAATAAGGTATTTTTTTCTTCTAATTTATCAGCTAGAACATGAAGCTTTAAATGCAGCTTGACGCGAGCTAATACTTCCTCCTGTTGGAAGGGTTTGGTAATATAATCTACAGCGCCAAGCTTAAACCCCTCAACTTTATTAGCCGTATCCGAGAGAGCAGTCATAAATATAATGGGAATCTGTTTAGTTTCTGGATTAGCCTGTAATCGACGACAGGTTTCAAATCCATCAATTTCTGGCATCATGACATCTAGCAAGATTAGATCCGGTAGAGCATATTTGACTCGCTCTAGTGCCATCTTTCCAGATTTCGCAACCCGAACTTCAAATCCTGCTTGGCTTAAGGCATCAGATAAGACACCCAAGTTAGCTGAATTGTCATCAACTATAAGAATCGTACCATTTGCTTGAATTTCTGAATTCATAAACCTTACTTGTAGGACTGAATAAACGTTAACAGCTCTTCGTCTTGAAAGTCCTTTGCCATCTGATGCAATTTTTTAGCAAAGGGAATGTATTTTGGGTCTATTTCTTCAAGTAATACCGCCTGCTTAACTATTTCTAGGAAATTTCCTTTCATAGCCAGCTCGTATAGCATTTCCATTTCTGTAGCAGGCGGGGCAATTAGCTCATCGGTGTTTGAGGATATCGCCAGTGGATCTTCATTAGCTTCATAAACCCATTCTAAATCAAGATACTGTTGTAATTTTTGCAGGAGTTCAGTGGCCTGAATAGGTTTTGGAATAAAGGCGTTGCCTCCTGCCTCTAAACTTCTGTATTGATCGGTTTCAAATACGCTGGCAGAAGAGACAATAATAACGGTGTCTTTGAAATTTTCTGATTCTCGAACCCGCTTAATCACCTCGAAGCCATCTAGCTCTGGCATTAGTAAGTCGGTAACAATTAAATCTGGCTGCACCTCTATAATTTTTTCCCAGCCTTCAAGCCCATCGTTCGCTTCAAACACCTCAAAGCCGATCGGACTGAGCAAATTGTTAATTACCGAACGGTTAGCCCATTTGTCATCAATAACCACAATCTTAGGTTGGCGGTGTTTGATGCCGATTATCTGCCCGTGATGGTCGATTTGAGACGTTTTCACCCATTCATCGGCTTGAGGCAGACTAACATCAAACCAGAAAATACTGCCAACATTCATCTCACTTTGAACCTGAATGGTACTGCCCATTAGTTCTACAATCCTTTGGCTAATTGCCAATCCTAGCCCGGTGCCCTCCGTCTGCCGTTTGCGATCTCCAACCTGCTCGAAGGGCTGAAAGATAGCTTGGAGTTGCTCTTGGGCAATGCCGGTACCTGTATCGCGTACTTCAAAGCGAATTTTTCCTTCTGTTGCAAAACTGACTATAAAAGTAACACTGCCCTGATCTGTAAATTTAATAGCGTTGCTCAAAAGATTAAATAACACTTGTCGCAAGCGTTTTTCATCCGCACGAATACCGATCGGGAGTTCGGGGCTGGATGGAAAATGAAAGTGAATTCCCTTAATTTCAGCTCGGATGCGACACATTTCTGCTACACCTTGCAGGAACGCCGGGAAATGAAAATCCGTGGGCATGAGTTCCACTTTCTGTGCTTCAATCTTCGACAAATCGAGAATATCATTGATTAACGTTAGTAAATGGGAACCGCACTGATAAATGACATCAATGCGCGATCGCTCTTCTTCATTCAAGATTTTGGAACGCTGAAGAATCTGCGCGTAGCCCATGATGCCATTTAGGGGAGTCCGCAACTCGTGGCTCATGTTGGCAAGGAATTCACTTTTGGCCCGACTAGCTGCTTCTGCGGCTTCTCTAGCTTTGGCCTGTACCAGTTCTGTTTGTTTGCGATCGTGGATATCGATACAAGTGCCAACCCACTCCCGGAGGCTGCCATCTTCATTCAGAATTGGCACCCCTCTAGCTTGGAAATAACGATAGTTTCCATCCGTTCCGCGCATTCGATATTCCATCTCAAACATGCTTCTCGTTTGCACTGCTTCCATCCACACCTGAACTGTTCGTTCGCGATCGTCCCGGTGGATTGTATCTAACCAGCCAAAACCAACCCCCTCAGCTTCCGTTTGTCCGGTGTAAGCTCTCATACTCGGTGAATCCTGGCATCTTCCTTCAGCATCCGTTGTCCAGACAATTTGGGAGATGGCAAGGATTAGGGAACGATAGCGTTCTTCGCTTTGTTTGAGAGCATCTTCCGCTTGTTTGCGATCGTGGATATCGCTACAAGTGCCAATCCACTCCAGGAGGCTGCCATCTTCATCCAGAATTGGTACCCCTCTAAGTTGAAAATAACGATAGTTCCCATCCGCTCCCCGGATTCGATATTGTACGTCATACAGGGTTTTCGTTTGCACTGCTTCCATCCACACCTGAGTCGTTCGTTCGCGATCGTCTGGGTGAATTGCATCTAACCAGCCAAAACCATCAGCCATCTGGGCTTCGGTTTGTCCGGTGTAAGCTCTCCAACCCGGTTGATCCACGCATCTTCCTTCCGCATCCGCTGTCCAGACAAGTTGGGACGTAGCAGCGATTAGCGAACGATAGCGTCCTTCGCTTTGTTTGATAGCATCTTCGGCTTGTTTGCGATCGCTAATGTCATTATTAATTTCGAGTTGGGCACAAGGATTGCCTTCCGCGTCGCGCTGTAATGTCCAGCGACTTGCCACAATAATATGCCGACGATCTCGGGTGGTGTGCTGCAATTCTCCTTCCCAACTTCCCTGCTCGAAAAACTCTGCCATTACGGTTTCTAACGGTGTAGGGAAGACGGTTTCCAAGAATGTGTGAATGTACTGCCCGACTACTTCCGCTTTTGTCCAACCATAGAGCTTTTCTGCACCTTGGTTCCAGTAGATGATCCGGTCATCCATATCCCTAATAATGATACTATCGCTGGCTAAGTCCAGTATTTCTAGGGTTTGACGGAGTGTTTGCTCGACTTGTTTGCGATCGCTAATATCTCGTGTGGTCGCGATGATGCCCAGAATATTGCCATTACCATCCCGCCAAGGAGCTTTTGTCGTGAAAAAAGTCGCGGTTTTTTCACCGTCAGAGACATCTTCCTCGTAAGTCTCACTGATGCCTGCTGCCATGACTTGACGATCTTTCGCCATAATTGCACGGGCACTCTCAGGCGGCAGTAATTCCAAATCATCTTTGCCGATGATTTCCTCAATTGGCTTGCCCATGAAGTTTGCCCAATTGGAGTTAAGGGCAACATGACGCCCTTCCCGATCTTTAACGACAATGAAGTCTGGTGTACTTTCCAAAATTGAGTTTAGCAGTGCATTACGATCGCGCATCTGGGCTTCAGCTTGTTTGCGATCGTTAATGTTTCGTGCTATGGCGATAATACCGAGAATATTGCCTTGACCGTCCCGCCAAGCGGCTTTTGTGGTTAAAAAATAATTGCTGCTCTCACCATTAAAAATTTCTTCTTCGTAGGTTTCAGTAGTGCCTGCTTCCATAATCTCGCGGTCTTTTGCCATTATTGGAACGGCGGCCTCCGGGGGCATCAGTTCCGAATCATCTTTACCCAGGATTTCCTCCATGGGTTTACCGTCAAAGAAGAAGTTTGCCACAAAGGAATTAAGGGCAACATATCGGCCTTCCCGGTCTTTAACAACAATGATGTCTGGCGTACTTTCCAAAATAGAGCTCAGCAAGACGTTGCGATCGCGCAACACAGTTTGCTGTTCGCGCAGAGCTTCTTCAGCTTGTTTGCGATCGGTAATATCTGTATTAGCCCCAACCCATTCCCGAATTGAACCATCCGCGTTCAGAATTGGTACACCACGACAACTCATGTAGCGATATTCCCCGTCATAGCGACGCATACGGAATTCCACTTCATATAGCGATCGATTAGCAAGCGCAGTTGACCAAGCAGTGACCATAGACGAGCGATCGTCTGGATGGATAGCGTTGATCCCACCCCCTGCCTTGTAATCATCAAATGTCTGTCCTGTAAATGCACTCCAAGTAGGTTGCTCGATCGCCATTTCGCCGTCGGCATTGCATATCCAAATAATTTGAGCGCTGGCTTCGATCAAAGAACGAAATCGTTCTTCACTTTGTTTGAGGACATCTTCTGCGGTTTTGCGCTCGCGAATATCCCGCGTAATAGTGGCAATCCCTACGGGTTCATTAGTCTCTGGATGGTTGACCAGAAATAGGGTGTAATCTACCGCGATGGGTTCACCTGTCACGAAATTTCTGAAGCGGAAATCACTCCGCCAACTTCCCTCTTGCATAAGAGTAGGCAGAACACGCTGGTGTACAAAGTCCAAATCTTCTGCCATAAAGAAGTCGGTCATGTGTTTGGTTCTAGCCTCGTCCAAACTACTGAGTCCCACCAAATCCAGACCAGCTTGATTCACGAGTATAGGGCGACCATCCATTGATGCAACGCCAATAAAGTCACGGCTATTCTCGATCGTGGTAGCGAGCAATTGCCTTTCTTCCTCTGCTTTTTGGCGATCGCTAATGTCCCGTGCAATAGTGGAAACAAACTCGACTTCGCCGGTTTCCGTTTTGTGGACGATTAAAACTTGGGAAACTGGAATTTCTTGCCCATCGCGTGACAAAAACACGGTTTCACCAGCCCAGCTACCCTCTCTTAAGGCGGTTGGAAAGACTTCATTGTGGAATTTTGTCGTTGCCGAGGGAGTTAATACAAAATCTAGACTAAACGGAGATCGTGCCTCCTCTGGGGGTATCCCCATCATTTTCTGTCCGGCTTGGTTGAGGTAGACGTTATGCCCTGTTGCATCCGCAATCCCTACGAAGTCGGAAGTTGCTTCCAAAATTGCCGTCAGTCGTGCTTGTTCTTTTTCTGCCCGCTTGCGATCGGTAATTTCAATCACAATCCCACCAAGACCAAAAACGATGCCATTTTCATCCCGCAAAGGATAGTAAGATGCTTGCCAGTAGCGCAGGATGCCCGGTTCTTTCGGCGTTTCACCTACTAATTCATAGTCGAGAATGGGCTTGCCCGTATCCAGAATGCCTTGCAGCATTGGTTCCACAGTCGGAGCCAATTCTGGCAGCACTTCACGCACTGACCTACCAATATGGTCTGCCACACAAACGCCATTGGTCTGGGCTAAAACTTCGTTAACTTGGACGTACCGGAGTTGGCGGTCAAAAATCAGCATTCCGGCGTTAGCACCTGCAAAAAAAGCGTCGAAGTGAGCCTGTCGCAATGCCTGTGCTGTTGTGCTCTCTTGCTGTGGCGGTTGGGTTTTCTCTGGTGGGAATTTGCTCATGTTGGCTCGTGCATTTCAGCTATTATTCTAAAACTTCTTTCCAATGGGGCGATCGCAAGGTTTTCCTTGCCACCAATTTGGGTACTGAATAAAACGTTCAGTAGCGCGACCATTAGGTTTTCAATCGGCTATATATGTATCCCTTGCGACACTATTTCCGCTCTATAAAACTTACCCAAAGCTACCCATCACTTGAAAGATTTGGACTTTGGTGTTTATTTCCTGTTTCACAGTAGTCTCAGAATGACTTCTGAGAGGTTTGTCTACTCCACAGGCAATCTCGGTAGAGCTTACCGTTTGACTCACTCAGTCTGAACGAATCGGAATGTAAATTCCTTCAAACCATCGTTCAATGTTTTTAGCTGCGTTTAAGTCCTGTCTTCAGTGTGTCCGCACTCAGGACAGTGATATACGCGGTTTTTCAATGGCATTTTATGCCGATGGTTCTTGCAATTTGAGCATATTTGGGAACTAGGAAAGAAACAATCGACTAGCACTAACTTACTGGAAAACTTTTCGGTCTTGTATTCCAGTTGTCGTTTAAACTCATACATTCCACAATCTGCAATTGCACCAGCTAATTTGTGGTTTTTCAAAAATGCTTTGACATTTAAATCCTCAATTTTTATCATGCTGTGGTTTTTGGCTAGATAGTTAGTGAGTTTGTGAATAGCATCCTTGCGAATAAAAACAATTTTATAATGTAGTTTTGCCAGCTTTCTAACGGATTTGTTTCTGTTTTTTGACCCTTTGACTTTGCGACTGACAGAACGTTGCAATCGTTTAAGTTTTTTGCTCATCCTGCGATAGGCTTTAGGATTGGCGAATACTTTTCCGTCACTGGTGACAGCCAATTCTTTGATACCAATGTCAACACCAATTGAGGCACGTTCCAGAGGCACTGTAGGCTGTTCTATTTCGTACTTAATAGCAATAAACCACTTGTCCGCAGTGCGACTAATTACACAGTTATGTGTAGCCGTAACTGGTAAAGGTTCGTGCAGTCGCACCCAGCCAATTTTGGGGAGTTTAACTCGTTTTCCATCATTGCTGATACCAGGCTTTGCTTTTGTTCCTTGTTCAAGATAGAAACTATCCTTAGACTTACCTTTTTTCTTGAACCTAGGCTGCTTAGAAACTTTTTTAAAGCATCTATCCCATGCCGTTCTTACCTCTGCTAATGCCTGTTGCGGGCTTGCTTTTGAGCTGTGATAATACCAAGGATTAACGGGTTTAATCTCAGCTACTAGACGTTTGTGCAAGTCAATAGCAGAAGGTATTTTAACGGTTTTATCTGTTTCTTTAAGCTGTAGGGCTTCTTGAATAGCAGCATTACCAAAATTATAAGCGTGTCTAGCTACTCCACAATGTTGACGGAATAAAGTTACCTGTTTGTTGTTAGGCTTTAATTCCGTTTTAAAACAGAGTAACATTACTTGACATCCTCCACAGCTTTAGCTATACCATCAATCAACTTCTTGTTTTTGTGACTCCTTGCACCATACAGTCTTGCACTAAAAACTTGAATTAACTCAATCATATCTTGCACTAATTCTTGCTCTAAACTCAATTCGTCTGGTGACTTATTAACAATTACTACCTCACATTCAAATTCTTCACACATTGCAAAAACTAATTCAGAACCAAATCTAAGAAGTCTATCTTTGTGAGTAATGACAAGTCTACCAACTTCGCCAGACATAATCCTTTTAAGTAGTTTTTTTAGTCCTTTTTTCTGGTAATTTAATCCAGAACCCAAGTCTTGAATTGTCTCGAATTGCCAACCGTTAGATGCACTAAACGATTCCAGTACAGCAGCTTGACGTTTTAAATCTTCTTTTTGATCGTGACTTGACACTCTGGCATAGTTGATAGTAATTCGCTCATCTGTCTGATTTAACTCTCTGGGAGTGATTCGCTTAATGTCGGCAAGATAAAAACGTCTTTGACCTGTTGGAGAGCGCTCAAACTTAATCTTGCCCGCATCCGTCCAACGTCTTAGTGTTTTAGTTGAGATACCAAGTTCTTTGGCAGCTTCTCCGATTGAAAGTGTCACGTCTGATTGAATCTCCAAGGTTGCTTACCTCTCATAATACAGCTCAATAGTTACCCAATCCTGGAAGAATGTCAAGACCTGTCTAATAAATTTATTTCAGCGTCACACCCTTAATTCTTCGGATGGATCGCCAAGAAGTTCTATTGCTCATCAATTCTATTGCTAATCAATCCTATTGGTAGAACATTGCTCACAACTTAACCTAGGGAAGCCTTTGTCAATCAGCAATTATGCTCAGCATTTACTCAGGTTTTGGGTGGAGAACTTAGATTTGGGCGATCGAGCAATCATGTCTCGCGCCATATTTATTTCCACCCAACCCCAAACCGCCCATTTTCCACTCCTGAACAAGCAAGTATTTTCAGTAATTTTACTGATTGACAAATGTGATTAACTTATAGTTAGTCCTCCATCTCGGTAGAATGTCAAGTATTCTTGGAACGTTATCAATTTTAGCTAAATCCCTTACATTTTCACTTAGATATACACAAGACGGACGCAACTGGCAGAGTAATAGCAATATCTCTCCCACCAGTTCAAGTCATTGTAATACTTGGATATTTGACTTGTCCACTTAAAGAGTCATTGAATAATCCCTCCTTAAGTTGATAACGGGACTTCAAAAAAAATTAGTGTAGAGTATGATAAACTCGAATCGACTTAATGTTGACAAAAGTTAGTAGAGTGAACACTTTAACAATAGATGAGTCGGCTCTCGTATCGCGAAAAAGTGGCACACTAACCGCAGGTCTGCGAAGACCAGGTATCCTAAAAATTGGCAATAGGGAGAACTGCGTAGTATGAGTAAGCACATATCTATGTAACGAATTAACTTTTTTTACCCTAAAAATAGGTTAAAATTTATGATAACGAGTTCAGTATTTTCTTTTTACATTTGGTACTGAAGACTTTCTTTTTTACTACTCCCTTAAAAAATGACAACACAAAAAACCTTATCACCTGAATTTAAATTCAATACAATACCAGAAGAAGTATTGACACAGATATCGCAAATATTTACAGCTACCCTATTTAAAATAGGTGAAAATCCTGTATCCCTGCAGTCACTGGTGGAACTGATTGTATTGTTTATCGCTATCCTTGTGATAGCACGATTTTTTACAAACTTTCTTAAGGAAAGCTTGCTTGTCAGACTGGGAATTGACGAGGGAAATCGGGAAGCGATCGCAGTAATTATTGGGTATTTAATAGTAGCTTTGGGGGTGATAGTCGCCATCCAAAGCATCGGCTTCAACCTCGCTTCTTTTGCAGTAGTGGCGGGGGGATTGGGAGTCGGCATTGGCTTCGGAATCCAAGATTTAACAACTAATTTTGTCAGCGGCTTAACCCTGCTTTTAGACAGACCCGTGAAAGTCGGAGACTTTGTGGAATTAGAAGGATTAATGGGAATCGTCAAAAAAATCTCGATTCGATCGACCATCCTCCAAACCACTGAGGACTCTAGCGTCATAGTTCCCAACAGCAAAATGATTAGCAACAAAATTGTTAACTGGAGTTACGAAAACTCGCTACTCTGTCTGCGAGTTCCCGTAGAAGTAGCCGAGAATAGTAACCCGCTGTTAGTGACAGAAACTCTGTTAAATATTGCTTACGCGGAAGCGGGAGTTTTGTACGAACCGCATCCGAAAGTATTGTTTGTCGAGTTTGGTGATGATAGTTTTAAGTTTGAACTTTTAGTTTGGACAGACAGACCGACTGAAAGAGAAGTAATTAAAAGTTCTTTGAATTTTGCGATTGAATACAATTTCAGACAGCAAAAAATCGAATTTCCGTTCAATGACAGAGAAATTTATTTGCAAAACCCCGAAGTTCTGTTGTCAATCTTCAACAAAAAAGAAACTGCACTTGAAATCCCCAACAGTTACTCGGAAAATTCCCAAAAACAGCCAATTTGTGTAGATAAACAGAAAAAGCCATCGTCCCTTAGCTGTTTGCTACGAGAGGTAGAATACTTTGAAAACCTGACCGATCTTGAATTGCGGCAATTGATAGAAGTTGGATACCGCAAACGGCTGCGAGCGCAAGAATATTTGTTTCACGAAAACGACCCCGGAGATGCTTTTTACATGATCCTTTCAGGTTCAGTAGAAGTTTTTGTGGAAGCTATTAACAAACATCTGAATAACCTCGGCCCTGGTCAGTTTTTCGGGGAACTTTCTTTGATGTTGGGAATCCCCAGAACTGCTTCGGTGAGAGCTTTGGAAGAAACAATTTTGTTTGCGATTAATAAAGAAGGTTTCCAGAAAGTTTTAAGTGAACAACCTGATTTATATGAACAGATTATTAAAGAAATAGTCAAGCATAAAGAAGAACTCAGCGAGAGACAGCAATTATTGCGAGAAATGGAATTAGTAGATGCAGCAGAAGAGGATGAAAATCCTGTAGAATGGGTGAGAAAACGGTTAAAAAATCTATTTAGTGTTTGAAATAATTTCTAGGACGCGATTTATTCACGATCTCTTTGCCAAAGAATACCTGGAGGAATTGCTGTCGCCGCTCGGAACGGTTAATATCGGCCGCGATGTGACTTCCGAAGTCCGATAAATCGATGTTTACTTCACTTTATTCAATCTAAAATCTAAAATCTAAAATCTAAAATCGATTGATGCCCACAGCCTCGAAAGCATTGGTAGATAGCTTTAATGCGATACCAGACACAGAGAATTGGATGCAGGGAATTTATTTTTTGGGGGAATCTTTGCGATCGGCAATTGTGGCGATTCACCAGTTGCCAGAAACTCCAGAAACCCTGTGGTTGAGGATTTTGGGCAAAGGGGGAGTGCAGCAAAGGGCTATTTCCCAATTGAGCGCTTTAGCAACAGACGATCCGTTGCGGATTATCGCGCTAGAATTGCTGTATCGGTTACAATCAAATTTAGTAACCGATGCGCCACAAGGATTAGAGCCAGAAGAGCGGGAGTTAATTATGGCCATTGCACCACTTTTTCAACAACAAATACAAGCAGCACAGCAACAAGCTAGAGAAGAAGGACTAGAACGAGGGCTAGAACAAGGGCTAGAACAAGGACTAGAACAAGGACTAGAACGAGGCAGACAAGAACAACAGCGCTTAATTTTAGAAAACTTTTTGCAAGTTAGATTTGGAGAATTAAGTCCAAAAATGACAGTTTTTCTATCTCCAATATCCAAGTTGGCGGCGGCAGAATTTACAGTGCTGTTGCTGGCAATATCGATGCTGACAGTCGATGGAACAGGGCGCGAACAAGCGGTGAAGTTGTTAGCTGAAAGTGCGTTGCAAATGCGATCGCCTGAATTGGGCGATATTCTGCCTACAGCCGTTACTAATTTATTGGCATTGCCTGTGGCCGAGTTGACATTGTTTGTAGAACAACTGCCACAGTTATCGGCGGAGGAATTGAGAGACAGGTTAGGAAAAACACCTGACTAAAACCTGCGATCGCAGCCATAAAGGGATCTCGCTCTTTATGGCTGCGATCGTTCTAAAATAAAATTCCTAAATTCTGTCGATCGCACTTTAGGAATTGGACTGCGGGGATAAAATCAAGTGCAGCAGACCGTCGATCAATCGATCGCGCTCCATTGGGATAATATCGTTGCCGTGCATCATGTGCTGCGTTAACTGGAAATATACCAAAGATCCAATAAAAATCCGCGCCGTTGCCTCCGGATCGGGCAATTTTAACTCTGGATGCGATGCGAAATATTCCGTAAGCCGCTCAATACCCGGTTTAGCTAAGTTTTTCACAAAAGTCTGCGCTAGCTGGGGAAAACGCCCCGACTCCGCAATCACTAGCCTCACAAAATTGAGGAATTCAGGTTCCTGCGTCACCTGCTCTAATAGAGTTGTGGCAACGAATCGCAGCGCTACGGCGGGTTCTTCATCCAGAACTGTAAAATGGACTTTTTCTCGCGCCAGCCGCTGTACCAAAGCCACGAATAATCCTTCTTTATCTGCAAAATAGCTGTAAACCGTGGCTTTGGAAACTCCTCCCGTCTTCGCTACCTTGTCCATACTCGTGCCCGCGTAGCCGTGGGCTAAAAATTCTTGCATCGCACCTTGCAGGATTTGCTCGGTTTTGTCACCTCCTGCTGCGTCTGGTTCGATCGATTTTGTCCTTGCCATACCTTGCTTCTGTAATTTTTATTTAGGATCTTGACATTATTATACTGAACGGTTTAGTATTAAGACATATCAGAACTAAACGGTTTAGTTTTATTTTTCCCAAAAAAGAGGTATGTCATGGTACATCAACCAACAGCAGACGGCTTATCCTCAAATCCATCCCTAGTTAAACAACTCCTAGTTGTGGCAGCAGTAGCAACCCTGGCTGCAGGGGGAACCACAGGCTACACGATCTGGCGATCGCGCATACCCGATCCCAACGCAGTAGCCGCAGCAGCATCCGTGGCGGCATCCAAATTAACGACAGTTACAGCCTTGGGGCGACTCGAACCTAGAGGAGAAGTAATTAAAGTCTCCGCCTCCGGTGCCACGGAAGGAAACCGGATCGATCGACTGTTGGTAAAAGAGGGAGACAGGGTGAAAACAGGTCAGACGATCGCAATTTTGGACAGCCGCGATCGCCTGCAAGCGGCCCTCGAACAAGCTCAAGAACAAGTGCGCGTCGCTGAGGCAAACCTAGCAAAAGTCAAAGCCGGAGCCAAAAACGGCGAAATCCAAGCCCAGAAAGCCACCATTGCCCGCATCAGGGCCGATCGCAGCAACGAAATCGCAGCGCAACAGGCGATCGTTGCCCGTCTAGAAATCGATCGCAGCACCGAAATTGCAGCGCAACAAGCCACAATTGCCCGCATCAGGGCCGAACAACAAGGTGAAATTCAAACCCAACAAGCCACAATTGCCCGTCTACAAGCCGAACTCCGCAACGCCATAAGCGAGGATCAGCGCTACTCCCAACTGTATGAACAGGGAGCAATTTCCGCCTCAACTAGCGACAGCAAAAGCCTCGCCGCCGAAACCGCCCAACAGCAAATCAACGAAGCAAAGGCAAAACTGAATCAAATTCAGCAATCGCGCCAACAACAAATTAACGAAGCCCAAGCCAAACTAAATCAAATTCAACAATCGCGCCAACAACAGATTAACGAAGCGCAAGCCAAACTCAGCCAAGTTGAGCAATCTCGACAACAGCAAATCGACGAAGCCAAAGCAAATCTCGATCGCATCGCCGAAGTGCGTCCCGTTGACATAGCAGCAGCCGCCGCCGAAGTCAGTTCCGCCGCTTCAGCAGCCAAACAAGCCAAAGCCAATCTGGATCTAGCTTACATCCGTGCTCCCAGAGACGCCCAAGTCTTGAAAATTCACACGCATCCGGGGGAAAGGGTAGGAAACGACGGCATTGTCGAACTCGGACAAACTCGCGAGATGCTGGCTGTTGCGGAAATCTACGAAAGCGACGTGGACAAAGTACGCCTCGGACAAACCGCCAAAATTACTAGCGATGCTTTGACCGGCGAATTGCGGGGAACAGTCGAACATATTGGTTTGCAAGTGCAGCGGCAAAACATTGTTAACACCGATCCTTCTGCGAATATTGATAGTCGCATTGTGGAAGTAAAAGTGCGTTTGGATGCAGCTTCCAGCCAGAAAGTAGCGGGATTAACCAATTTGCAAGTCAAAGTGGCGATCGGGGAAATTAAAGATTAAGAAGACTTAAACCGCAGGGTCGCTTTCTTCAATCCAAAATCCAAAATCTAAAATCTAAAATCCTATGATTGGACTCATAAAACCCTTACAACAATTAAGACGCAGAACTTCCCTTGGATGGCTGCAACTGAGCCACGACAAAGGGCGAATGGCCGTTGCAGTAGCAGGAATTGCCTTTGCTGACGTTTTGATGTTCATGCAGCTAGGCTTTCAAAATGCGCTTTACACCAGCAATACGCGGCTGCACCAAGCCTTGGAAACAGACTTAGTTTTGATTCACCCCCAAGCGCGAAATTTGATTAATTTGTCTTCCTTTCCCAGGCGCCGATTGTATCAAGCAATGAACGTACCGGGTGTGAAATCAGCCGAGCCGCTTTACGTGAAAATTGCTAACTGGAAAAATCCCCAAACTCGGCGCGAAACGTCGCTGATGGTGGTCGGTTTCAATCCGAATCACCCCGCCTTTGCGCTTCCAGAAGTTAACCAAAATTTGAGCGCGATTAAATTGCCGGATACCGTGTTGTTCGATCGCGCTTCTAGGGGAGATTACCAAGAAACGATCGCACAAATCGATCGAGGAAAAGCCGTTAAAGCTGAGGTAGAGCGGCGCACGATTAACGTCAGCGGTTTATTCACAGTTGGAGCATCTTTTGCCGCCGACGGTATTTTGATGACTAGCGATCAAAATTACCTGCGCCTGTTTCCCAGACAAAACGCCGCGAGTGTTAATGCCGGATTAATTCAACTGCAACCGGGTGCTGACCCCGTGGAAGTTCAACAAGTTTTAAAAGCATATTTACCGCCGGATGTCAAGGTACTAACCAAACAAGAATTTATCGATTTTGAGAAAAACTATTGGGCTAAGAATACTGCGATCGGCTTTGTGTTTAATTTAGGCGTAGCGATGGGTTTTGTAGTTGGTGTGATTATTGTTTATCAAGTTCTCTCAACCGATGTCAGCGACCACATGGGAGAATACGCTACTTTCAAAGCGATGGGCTACCGCAATGTTTATTTACTCGGCATCGTTTTTGAAGAAGCTCTAATTCTTTCCGTTCTCGGTTTTTTGCCGGGAGTAGGAGTCTCTCTCGGACTCTACTCTTTAACTCGCAAAGCTACAAATTTGCCCCTGTACATGACGCTGCTTAGAGCATTTATAGTATTACTTTTGAACGTGATTATGTGCACCATTTCGGGAGCAATTGCCACTCGCAAACTGCAAGCAGCCGATCCAGCAGATATGTTTTAAGGGAAAATGAATCAGAGATTATGAAAGACTAAAGCCCTGACTAAAAACATATTTTTGTAATCCTTCTCTTCTTTTTCCTATGCCTTGTTGGCGACAAAAGCGGTTTATTAGACTTGAATTGCTAAAATTGCCAACAATCTTGAAATCCATCTGCGTTCATCTGCGTTCATCTGCGGTTTCCCTCTCAATCACAAATTTAGGCAACCTTGTCTCTTAATTAAATCTCCAACCTCAAACCAATAACTTATGAATTCTACTACTCTCTACCCAACAACCAACGCAATACAGATTCCTTCACCTGTAATTTCCGCGCACCACCTAGACCACTACTTCGGTCAAGGTCAACTGCGAAAACAGGTACTTTTTGACATTAATCTCGAAATTAAAGCAGGTGAAATCGTGCTGATGACGGGGCCTTCCGGTTCGGGAAAAACTACGCTTTTAACTTTGATTGGCGGATTGAGATCCGGTCAATCGGGAAGTCTCAAAATTCTCGGTCAAGAAATGTGCAAAGCGAGTGCAGACCAATTAGTAAAGGCGCGACGCAAAATTGGCTATATTTTTCAGGCGCACAACTTGCACCGTAGTTTGACGGCGCTGCAAAACGTGCAAATGGGTTTGGAAGTTCACGGGAATTTGTCGCGTTCCCAAATGCGCGATCGCTCTGCAAAAATGCTAGAGTTAGTAGGACTGGAACAGCGGATTAACTATTATCCAGATGATTTGTCGGGAGGACAGAAACAAAGAGTTGCGATCGCCCGCGCTTTGGTCAGTCAACCGCAAATTGTTTTAGCTGACGAACCAACAGCCGCCCTGGACAGCAAATCCGGTCGCGAAGTGGTGAATTTGATGCAGCAACTTGCCAAAGAACAGGGTTGTACTATTTTGTTAGTAACCCACGATAACCGAATTTTGGATATTGCCGATCGCATCCTTCACATGGAAGATGGAAAATTAGCCTAATTTTTAAATTTCTGAAGAATAGACATCACCCATAACTCCCTCATTTTCAATTTTGGATGTCAAAATTTAATCCAAAATTGCCCAACCCCAATCTAAACTCGTCCTGCGACTGTTGACTAATTTCTAACAACCAATCCTGGCCGGTAAATCCCCAAATTTTGCAGGTACATTGCTTCGAGTTTGGGCATCGACGATTCTACAGAACCGCCATAACGCCGAAAAGAAGGCCAGATGTAAGCGAGTTTTCTGACTGCTGACTCCAATCGCCCCGCTTCTATATCTTCTAAGGCACCTTTTTCTCGGATTAACTCTATAGCCATCAAATCTTGATTTTGGGGGCTGAAATCGCGGACGCCAAATTTTTTAGCAAATCTGTCCCAAGTTGTGCTGAGAAACTGATATCGCCCCGCTGCGTCGGAACAGAGTTTTTTGCCATAGCGGCGGCCGCATCTCATTTCCCTAGGATGATCTTGAAAGCTGACAAATTTCGTGCCGGTGTACTGGGTGCGGTAGCCGTCGGCGCTAGCGGTTCCTTCGGCGGCGGCTATGGTGTCGAGAAAGGCTTTTACTCGACGTTCCGGGCCGATGCTATCGAGTCTGTTATCCTGTAGGGGATCTGGTGAATTCAGGGTTGCAGTTTCGGGCGATCGATCGCGCTCGATGTTATCCTCTCCTTTGTCTGGTGAATCGAGGGCCGCAACTTCCGGCTGGCGTTTCGGGGTGGGCGAACTTTCTGCCGAGACCGATTGTCCCCACAGCAGCCTCGGCGTCATTCGACCTAAGAAAAAGCACAAACAGATTAAGAAACCCCAAGAGAGTTGAAAACGAAGGCGTTTGGAGCGATTCCGGCCCAGAACCGGCCACCGATGAAGGGGGAGTGTTGCGGGCAAAACTTTGGTTTGCTGGCCGAAGGCGAACAGCGATTTGAGCACTACCAAGGTTTGCTTGTAAAAACGCGGTGGAAGTTTCTGAGCTCTCATCGCTGCGGCGAAAGTCTCCACATCTGTCAGAGTAACTTGTGCCAGCGGTTTTGCGACAAACACTCGAAAATGGTTAGCCGCCTGCCAGCTAAAGCGCCGGTTGCGGGGGGATTTGCGGTTTACCCACAGGCGAATTAGCTCCCTGTCTGACATAGGGAGCAGGTGGCGTCCCAGATGTTTTGATGCGTACAAAAGTACCTCCTGATATCACTTCTAGTTGAAGGTTCCCAGTGAGAACGGATGAGTGAAACAGGGATCAATGGAAACTGGCTTCAACCATACTAAGTGATACTACTAAGCGCTCACCGGGTCAAGCTCAAGGGCCGATTGTTCGAGCAGTTGAGTGTAAAGTTGACCCAGTTGGGAGGCGATACCGTCCCAACTGAAATAGGTTTCGACGCGCTGGCGGCCTGTGTGTCCGAGTTGCTGGCACCATACTGAGTCCATTAACAAGCGATCGATCGCATCGGCAAAGGCTGCTTCCTTTTTCGGCGGCGCGAGCAAACCTGTTTCTTGCGGCACTACAGTATATTTGAGCCCTCCCACGTCGGAGGCGACTACGGGCGTGCCGCAGGCCATCGCTTCAATGGCGACTAAACCGAAGGGTTCGTAGTGGCTGGGAACGACGCACACATCGGCGGCGGCGTAGTAGCCGGGGAGAATGTCTCTGCTCAAGGCGCCGGGAAAACTGGTAATGTCGCTCAGCCCGAGTTCTTCAACGATGCTGCCGATACGATCGCGCTCTTTACCGTCGCTTTCCCCCTCACGCCACCCGCCGCCAATTATCAGTTTTAAATCGGCTTTGGGTACCGCCGACAGACTGACGGCGCGGACTAAGGTTTCTATGCCCTTGCGGCGGTCGAAACGGCCGACGTACAACACGACTTTGGTTTCGGGGGCTATGCCCAAGTGGCGGCGGGCGGTCGATCGGGCGATCGAGCCGAACCGTTCAGTGTCGGTACCGCAGGAAATGATGTCAATATTGCCTTTTGAGGAAACCAGAGACCTCATGTGTTCTTTTTCTTGGGGACTGGTAGCCACCACGCGATCGGCTGTTTCCAAAAGTGTTTTTTCGACTTGCAGCCTAGTTTTGGCAATCATCGGAATTGTCGAAACCGACTTGTATTTAATTGCTGCCAAAGAATGGTAAGTGTGAACTTGCAGCAGAGGTTGCGATTTTTTCAACTCCATTCCCACCCAAGAAGAAAGCCAGTAATTTGTGTGAACTAAGGAATATTGAAAGCCTGACTCTAACTGAAATTTCTGAAATTCTTGAACAAAGATTGGTAAATATCCATAAAGTTCGTCGCGCGGAATGAATTCTTGCGGCCCTGCTACTAGCCGAATTGTCCGGCAATTGGGACTGTGCTGTACAATTCTTGCTTGTTGGCGATCGGATGAGCGGGTGAACATATCAACTTGCCACCCTTGTTTCGCCAGAGATTCTCCTACTTGACGCACGTAAACATTTTGCCCGCCCGCTTCTTCTTTGCCAATTTCCACAGCGGGATCGCCGTGTACCGAGATGAGGGCGATGCGTTTTTTAGTTAATGAAATCATGATTGTTTACCAAAAATTAAAAATATTTCAGGAGAAGATTGAAGTGCTATTTGGGCTGCTGCGCCGGGACTGGAATCTTCTAGCTAATTTGTATTAAAGTCAAAATGCGGGATCGAGAAATCATCCTTCAGGGATAAGTTGGAGGGAAAAATTGACAGACGACTTCCTTCTGCTGACAGAGACGTGCAGCAGCTAAAACTCTAGATAATCTAAATGGAAATGAACGAGGGTGAAGGGACTTTTGCGTATTCTTGCCTGTGTCAAACTCGCACCTTCTAGCCCTCTCTAACTAGAGCCTGCTTTCAGCTTGCTGCTAGAGATGCGAGGTCAGCAGAAGGTAGAATTTTACCCCTATGAATAAATAAGTAGGGCTTTCGAGAAAGCAGAAGTCAATCGTCCTGAAGACCGAATGTTACAGGGGAAGCGAAAAAAAAAGCAAAGTTATTGCTTTCAAAATTTTTCTTTCTTTCCGCCTTCCACCTTCTGCCTTTTTCCCTCTTGCTTCTTGCTTATTGTGTCAAACCCGGAGTGCGAGTTTAACCTCAAATTTCCCGTTTGTATAATGTTAAGAGTTCTTCCGATGTTTGCGTGGGGAGGATTCACCGTTTTCGCTGTTGAGGATATTGTTTCGCGAACCAGGCATTCTGGAACCGTATCGGTTAGTCCAAACTTGGGTAAACTCGGCACCTAAGAAGAGAATTTGAGCTGAATAATTAATCCAAAGCAGGATAATCACGAACGATCCCGCAGCACCGTAGGTAGAGGCGATACCGCTACCTCCGAGGTAAACTCCAATTATGGATTTGCCGATCGTAAACAGCACTGAGGTGATGGCGGCGCCGATCCACACATCATTCCAGGCAAGATTGACATCGGGCAAAAGTTTGTAAATTAACGCAAAAAGCAGCGTAACTACGCCAAAGGAGATAGCAAAGTCCACAATCTGCCAAATGTTGATTGGTAATTGCAGCCAGCCGTTCAACCAATAGCTAACGGCGGCTAAAATGGCACTAATTACTAAAGATACTAGCAGTAGAAAGCCTATGCCTAAAATCATTGCAAAAGACAATACGCGGTCTTGCAGAAATCCCCAAATTCCTCGTCCGGGGGGCGGTGAAACATTCCAAATAGTATTAAGGGCTTCTTTGAGATTAGTAAACACGTTGGAAGCGCCCCACAAAAGTGTAGCGATACCGACTAAAGTAGCAATCATTCCCGACTTTGGTTCGGAGGCCTTGAGGATGAGTTCTTGGATGGTTTGGGCGCCATCTTTACCGATTAAACTTTGGAGTTGGGCGACGATTTGACCTTGGGCTGCTTCGGCACCAAAGACTAAACCGGCGATCGCAATTACGATAATTAGCAACGGGGCGAGGGAGAAGACTGTGTAATAGGCTAGGGCGGCGGCTAAGGTTGGCGCTTTATCTTCTTGCCATTCAGTAAAAGTTTGTTTGAGCAGCGATATGACTGTTTTTAAGTTCACGGTCTTTGGTTTCCTTATACTTATCGTCCAAGGGATTCTACTAGGTTAAGAGTTTTTTAGCCTCAGCCACAAGATAGATTTATCGATTAGCAAATTCGGAAGATTACTTTTATGTCAGATTCCTACACAACTGTTAACAGCACCGATGTAAAATCGCCCAAAAAAGCAGTTTCTTGGGCAAAAATGAGCGCATTAGTAGCGGTGGTAAATTTTTTGCTAGTGCTTTTTCATTTCAGTTACCTTCAGTTGCGTCCTGTTTATCAGAGCTATTTTCCGGGCTTAGTTAAAATTTACGACCCGATTAAAGGCATTGATTCGAGTTTAGCTAATCCCGAATATTTGAATAGCGCTGACCAGTTTTGGCGAATAGATACATTTTTTATATGTTTTTTTGGGGCGGAATTTTTGATTAAAAGTCTGTTCCACACCCGTCGTAAACCGGGGGTAACTTGGTTTGATTTTGTGCTGAGGCGCTGGTACGAGGTGTTTCTGGTGATCCCGATTTGGCAGGGGTGGCGGATTCTGCCGGTATTGGTGCGGCTGCACAAGTCGGGTTTGGTGAATCTCGATCGCGTAGTTGCTCAAGTTACCTACGAACCGGTGGCTTATTTAGCCAATACGATGTCGGAATACATGATGGTGCGGTTTATCAATCAAGCTAAAAGTTCGATCAAACAGGGCGACGCGGCGCAGATGTTGCTGGCGCAGCAGCCGTACCTTCATGTCAATCAGGAAAATACGATCGAACAAATTACCAAGCGGATTTTGGATCTGACAATTTACAAAGTTTTGCCGCAGGTGCAACCGGATTTGGAAGAATTGCTGCACCACAATTTGGAAACAACAATCAAACAGTCGGATTTTTATCAAATCCTGCAAACTTTCTCTCCGATTAACATTTTGCCGACGGAGATGACGGAACAGCTAGCGAATTATTTGGCTCAAACTGCTGTGGATGTGGTATCTACTACTTACGAAGACGATAAAGGTAGAAAAATTCTAGATAATTTCAGCCAAGAATTTAATCAAAGTTTGCGGCGGGAATTGCAAGATGAGAAAACTCTCGGAGAATTGCAGTCGCTGCTCTCGGATTTGTTGGAAGAAGTGAAGTTGAATTACATTCAAGGCGGGTTGAAGTCCGATCCGGTGCAGACTTTTACGGAAATTAACTCACTCCGGGGAGTAAGGGAGAGTTGATACAGTAATGAGTTCCGGTGTTGTGAATTGGATGGTTTTGAACGAACCGCGAAGACGCGTTAGGCGAAGCCGCGCGTAAGCGAAGCGGCGCGAAGGAAGAGAAAAGAAAGAGTTCACAAGTTGTACAGGTAAGGTGCGCATTGCGCACCCTACGAAGACTGTTGTCTGCAGCGAATGTATAGTGCGGATATCCGAAATGTCAGGCGATCGACCTACCTAAATCGCAAGCTAAAATAAAAGAATTAACCTAAAAGATCTATCATATTAGATATCTATTTTGAACAACCTTACTTGCCTGGAAATAGAAGTCGCTCAAACAATGCTGAGATTAGCAATGTTGCTGGGCTTAACACTTTTAATCGCCTTTTTTGTGGCGTCTGAACTAGCATTAGTGTCAGCCGATCGCCATCAAATCCGCCAACTTGCCCACTTGGACGATCGCCCAACCGCCAAAACCGCCGAACTCGTCCACCAAGCTCAGAACAACATACCGCATTACCTGTCTGTCACTCAAACTGGCACAACAGCAGGGAGTTTGCTGTTGGGTTGGTTGGGTGAGGGAGCGACTGTACACTGGATCGAACCGTGGATCGACAAATTGCCGATCGGTCATTTTCCCGCTATGCTGACTGCTCATTCGATCGCAGTTCCCGCAGCTTTTATCTTAGTAACTTACGTAGAAATAGTCTTAGGAGAACTAATCCCCAAAGTATTAGCAACCCACGCCCCAGAACGCACCGCTTTGCTGTTGATGCCTGCCCTCGAACTTTGCTCAAAATTACTGTGGCCGCTGCTAGCAATTCTCAACGGTACCGTGCGGCTGCTGACTGGTTGGATTACCAGTAAAGAGTCTCAACCGCTGCTATCACCTTCCCAGACCACTCTAGTTCAAAAAGATTCTCATTCGGCACTAATTTCTGGCCTATGGGAAGTGACAGCAGTTAACGAAAAACTCGGGTTAAACCTGCCGACTAACCAAGCTTACCAAACAATCGCCGGATTCGTGATCCACAATTTAGGTAAAATGCCCAATCAAGGCGATCGGCTATTGTGGGGCGAGTTGGAAATAGAAGCAGAAAATGTGGTAGAAGGCAGTTTAGAAACAGTGCTACTGCGTCAGGTAACTCGCCCCTTATTTGAGACTCAGCAGTCAGAACTTGTGTTAAATTGAGCCTAAATCAGGCTTAAATACTGCCTCGATCTATGTGTGTGAGGTTGTAATTAGTCGCTCAGTGCGACAACTTACCAAAAATCTGCAAATTGCATAAAGCACAGTTTATGAGGTGGATATGCTAAAAACGCTTTGGGCTACTGTTCGAGAAGGGAAAATTGAACTGCTGGAGTTATCAGAATTACCCGAAGGGGCAAAAGTATTAGTAACAGTTTTACCTGATGAAGAAGCTGAGTTTTGGCTTCAAGCCAGTCAAACCTCACTAGATACAGTTTGGGATAATACTGAGGATGATGTCTATGCCCAGCTACTCTAAAAATGACATAATTTTGGTTAGATATCCCTTTTCAGACTTGTCTAGTTCTAAGGTAAGACCAGCAATTGTTGTGAGGGCGCCGCACGTATCTCAAGACATTATGATTGTCCCATTGACAAGCAAAACTGCATCCTTACTTGAGGGTGAGTTCGTACTCGCTGAATGGTCAACAGCAGGGTTAAATGTGGCCACAGCAGTCAAGCGAGGTTTGTATACAGTGCATGAAAGTTTGGTTGCAATGAAGATTGGCAAATTAGCAGATTCTGATGCAGAGCGAATTGACCAATCTCTTCGAGGCTGGTTAGGGCTTTAGTGCAGCCATACACTATGATATCTTGTGTTTTCGATACAAATTACCTTCGTTTACTTCACAGCCACCTTAACCGCACCCCCAACGAACTGCTCGTAATCCTCCAACAACCACGGAGGTAAACAAGTATTCGCATCCTGAACCCGCAACTGTCCAGGGCGACAATACAGCATCGCCGCCAACAAATTATTCACAGCTTTAGGCGTTCCAAACCCTTTACTCAACTCAACAACCAACGAATTAAAAAACTCGCGATCGCTCTCATTTACTGGCTCGTTAAGAAACCCGCTGCCCAACATTGCTTTGTAACCCTTACCAAAATCGCTCCGGTACAAAAGTTCCAGTTGTTCGCCGGAAACGCTCAGCCACAAATCGGCAATTTGCTTGCGAATATGCCGCAAATCTGCTATCACTAATTCATCCGTTGGGTCGATTTCATAGAGATTAACCGCAGCAGTTAATTGATTGAGAAACTGCGGCAGATAATCTTCTTTGACAAGTGGTTGTTCTGTTGTCGTAAAGGCGCCTTCAAACACCTTTTCGTAATCTTCAACCAACCACTGCGGCAAGCGGGTGCGAGCATCGGGAACCCGCATTTTACCGGGTACAAAATACAGCATCGCACCAAGCAAAGCATTGATAGCTTGAGGCTGCACCAACCCTTTGCTAATTTCAGTCAATTTCTGCAAAAACTGCTGTTCGGCTTCAGTCATGGATTCTGCTTGCAAGCCGCAGCTAAGTATTGCTTGATATCCCTTGCGAACTTCTCCTCGGTAAAAACTTTCGAGTTTCTCTGAAGGAACACTCAGCCAAAAATCAGCCATTTGTTTTCTGATTTGGCGGAGTTCCAAAACTACCGATTCGTCTGACGGATCGATGCGGTAAAGATTGACGCATCCTAACAGTTGATTCGCAAATTGTGGCGATTGAATGTATTGAGCGAGCAAGTCAGAAGTTGACTCAGAATTTACGGCAGCTTCCGTCTCAAAAACTTGTTCGTAATCTCCAATTAACCAGTGCGGCAAACGGTTGCGAGCGTCGGGAATTCGCATGGTTTCCGGCGGGAAATACAGCATCGCAGCAAGCAAGGCGTTGACAGCTTTGGGATGCACTAATCCTTTGCTAATCTGGGTTAATTGCTGCAAAAATATTTGTTCGCTTTCGATCATCGGTTGACGTTGGAAACCGCTCTTGAGCAGCATTTTATAGCTGTTACCAGAAGCGCTTTTGTAAGCGGTTTCGAGGTTTTCGGTGGGAACGTTCAGCCAAAAATCAGCGATTTGTTTACGGATTTGACGCAGTTCGGATATTGCTGAGATGTTTGATGAGTTTCTTTGGTAAAGGTTGACGGTGTTCGAGAGGATCTCGCCCAAATCTGGCTGCTTGGGAATGCTATCCTGTAAGCTGCGCGATGCTTCCAGGTGGCTGGTTTGCCATTGGCCAAAGAGTTCTTGGAATAATTTGCCGATCGCCCCAGAATATGCAACACTGTCAAAACAAGCCGGATTAGCTTGCATTTTTTGCTGAATTTCCTGGCGTTTTTGCTGCCGCAATTGCGGGTTAGTGCCGAGAGCAACTGCTAGCTGAATGTAAGATGCTTCGCTATTGGCAATTAAATCTGGCATTGAGAGCGATCGTACCACCGCCGCCCCCATTCTCGATCGCAAAGTATCGCCATCCCTAACCACCGTTGGAAGTCCCACCTCTAACGGATCTACAAGAGAAGTAGTCCCCGCATAGGGATAGGAATCCAAATAAACATCTCCCAACTTCAAAACTTCTTTAACATCCGCCCGGTTAGGAAAACTCTTCAACACCCGCAAACGATTACTCTCAATGCCATACTTAGCAAAAACGGCTTTCATATTATTTACAAAAGCCCCCCCAGGATAATGATTAGTCCAGCTAGGGCCGAAGGGCATTAAAAACAGCACCGAATTAGGAACAGCCGCCATAATTTTTGCCCATGTTTCCCTTAACTCCGGCACTAGCTTATACAAATTAGCACTCGAAATAAAGACAACCGATTCTTCGGAAATGCCGATACTATTTCTGGTGAAATTAATGTTAGGACTGTAAGGTTCTAGGGTATAGCTAAAACAGCAGCCAGGCCCGTCAATAGTTGCTAATTGCTCGCGATAATGCTCCTGTCCTTCAGGTGCAGGTTCCATCAACTTACCAGCAATGTAATAGTCAATGTGTCGCATTCCTGTGGTAATCGGAGAATTAAAACAGGTAGTTTGTACCCGCGCCAATCGATGCAATGCTAGTAAACTAATTGGATGAGTAACCGCAGTAATATTTGTAGCTATCAGCAGAATATCTAAGTCATCAGCGCGGATTGTCTGAACTTGACTTGGCAAGTCATTAGACAGTTTAACCAGTCTGTCAGCGCGACTCTGACAATACTGTTCTAGTTTATTCCCGTCGAGATTGAGAGCGTACAAAATAATTTCAAATTGCTCTCGATTCAGATATTCAAAAGCTGGCAAAGTAGCGAAAGTTTCCGTCATCGCCCCGAAATGTTTAGTCAGGACACCAAGGCGAATTTTCTGCCTGTTCGCAGGTCTAGCCGGAAAAATGCAATCAATGGCAGCGCCACGATTTTTCATGGCATATTCAATAATCTCTGCCCGCTTCGTGTATATATCCTTGAGATTTTCACTATTGAAGTACAGAGGAATAAAGTTAGCACTTTGAGTGAAAAACCAAGCGATATCCTGCCACACTTGTGAGTTTTGGTTCTTGAAGATATTGCTATGCAAATAACTGACCCATCCCTGCACATACCGACAATAATTGTCAGCTTCTCCTATTTCTTGAAATAGAGTAGGCGCAGCAAACATAAATTTGAGATAGTCGTTGACAAACCAATTAGGTATAACTGCCTTTTCATAGTTCAGCAGTAACTGATCTGCACGACGATAGAGGGCGGCTGCTAGTAGGTAGTTAATATCTTTGGGATTTTTAACTCCCTGGGAGAGATGCGATGCTAGTCGATCGATAACAGTCTTTTCGGCATCTGTCAGCGCTTCATCTTTGATGTTACTGTTGAGCAGTAGCTGCTGCGCCTTACCTGCATCACCGCCATAGGCATTTGCCAGTTGTTCTGCAGGCAGATTCAGCCAATAATTGGCAAGTTGCTGCCGGGATTGGCGGATGTTAGCGAGGTTTACTTCATTAGCTTGGTCTTTTTGATACTCTCCCACATATTGGGACAGCAAAGTTAAAAATTGTTCGGGTTTGTTAAATTCAACTAATTCATTAGCTATTAAATTGCCGTGTTGCTGCAAAATCTGCTGTGACCAACGCACTTCTTCTGGTTTGTAAAGTTGAGAGTGGAGGTGAATAATTGTGGCTCTCATTAAGTCTAATTTTGGGCGATCGCCTGCCATTTTTTGGGTTCTGCTAGAGCCGTCGCCGTGCTGCCTGTAATAGAGGTAAGGCTTAGGTAATCGATCGCCTAACCAGCCTTTTTCATAGGCAGAAACCCAAAATTCCCAATCTTCGCATCCCAGCTTCATCACTTTTTTCAAGCCGCCTACTTGCTCGTAAATCTCCCTTCTAAATAGGGAAGTAGCAGGGGCTTGATTGTCTCTCAAAAACCGATTGGCATCAAAGTCACCGTGAACAACTAAATCGCAATTTGCTCCGAAGTGCTGCACATCTGTATAGACAAAACCAACCTTCGGTTTTGCTAATAAAATTTCCACGCACTCCTCGATAAATTTGGGATGAAGTTTATCATCCGCATCTAGGAATAAAATAAACTTTCCTGACGACTGCTGAACGCCAACATTTCTCGAATCAGCGGGCCCTGTGTTGGGTTTATCTATGAGGCGAAGCGATTTTTGAGGATACAGTTTAATTAAATAATTGGCGAAGTTGCTGGTATCATCAGTGCTGCCATCATTGACAATTATGCACTCCCAGTTTGGATAAGTTTGACTGACAACACTTTCAACAGCTTCTCTGAGTAAAGTTGCGTGGTTGTAGCAGGGAATGATTACGCTGACGAGTGTTTCTGCGGAGGTGCGGTAGGGCATGGCATTTAGCTGTGATGGAGAGAGTGAAACAGGTAATGTAGTGGCTGGTTTTACACCTCGGCGAGTGATCCCATATTCATCCCATATTTGCCTAGTTTCTTGGTACGATATTGGCGATGAATGTTGCAAACCTTGTTGATTTTCGTAGTACAAGCCGAGAATTTCTGGCAAGTACACAATATTTTCGGTTTTGCCAATCCGCAGCCAAAATTCGTAATCGCCAGCCGCCGTAAATTCGCTTCGGAAATAGCCGTGTTTTTCGTGCAGCGATTTTCTCCACATCGGCTGGGGGCCAATAATGCAGCGCCGTTCGAGTTCGCTGTAGTCAAAGGCTGGCCACTTCCAGCCCTTTTCGGCTTGGGTTGTGGCAAAAGTATCGTTAGCTGTGTTGGTAATTAATTGATCGGCATAAACCAGACTTACTTCTGCGTTTTCGTCCAAGTATTTCGCCATGATTTCTAGGGCATCGGGGCGGTGTCTGTCATCGGTATTAGCATTAGTCATGTAAGCTCCGCGCGACATCTTAATGCCTCGATTCCAGGCTGCATATAATGTCTCGCGGTCAGAAGTGCGATCGTACACAATATTCGGATATTTCGCTTGAAATTCCCGCACAACAGACTGTTCATTTTCTTGGGAACCGCTGTCAATTACTATGATTTCGAGTAGGCCTTGTTTGTACAGCGTTTGCTCTACCAAGTCCTGCAAGCAGCCGCGGATAAATTTTTCGGAATTGTAAGTAGAAACGATCGCAGATACTTTGAAAGCCGACGGAACAGGCTGGGAGTTCTCAAATACTGATTGCTCTAAATGGATTTTGTCGGTAGTTTCATATCTAATTATCTGCTGGTTTCGGTCAATCATTTGCCCAGCTTGTACAGCAACACTTGTTAGTTCTGCTTGTAACTGATTGGGATTATTGGACAGCATTTCCTGAAATTTTCGGGACAAATCCGGCTGGAAAAATCCCATGAAGTGAATTCCCATTTTTTGCCAACAATCGTTGATGTAATTCACCCCGTGTTTGATATGATATGCGATCGCAGTTTCTAAATATTTGACAGTCAGCCCTTTTTGCTTAGCGATCAGCGGTATCCACAAATCCCACCAAGGAAGACCTAAACAGAATTGGGAATCAGGAAACTGTTTTAATAATTCCTTGTCAAAGAAGAAGAAATCAAACCCCTTAGCATAAATTTCTCCCCCTGTTTTTTCGGGAGAATCAATATCAGTTCGCGAACCAAAAACTACGGCATTTTCAGCTTGTTGGCCGATAAATGAAATTAAATCGCCGTCCGCTTTCAGGCGGATATCTGAATTGACAATACCACAGATTTTTGCAGGGCGATCGCGCAAATATGCAAACATATCATCAAGATACACTAGCGGTCTTCCCGCCTCGACCCGTGCATCGCGCTTTACCGCATGAAAAGTAACATTTTCATAGATGGACTGTAGTTGGCTAATTTCTTCGGGGCTATTGAGCGAAACAGGGGAAAATCCCAGGGCTCGCCAGCTTTCGACCGCAGCCCGCTGATTGTCAATATTTCCCGGTGCTATGCTGGTTGCGATGACTGGATTGTCGATCGCATTTACAGACAAGCCACTTAAACTAAAATTGTCCGCATCTTGACTAGGAAGTGGTTTTTTGACATAAAAAGCATCTCCCCAAGATGGATGGGAAGGATTTGCCATCGCTACTCGCTGAAAGCCGTATGATGAGAGAAAATCATCCACTTGGTCAATTAACGCGCACCCTTCATAAAGTTCTTCGCGATTAACTTCTGTGATAATTGCATCTATATACTTTAAAGTCTCGACAGCGCCTTGAAAAGCCAAAAGTTCTGCCCCTTGAATATCAATATTAATGATATTAAAATCGTCTGAAGTGAAGGGACTTTGTTCCAGAAGTGCGTCTAGAGTTTTCGAGATTACGGTAACTTGATTGACCTCTACCATGCCGGGGTAAATATCTTTATGCAGCTTCAGGGGCAGAATGCTGCTGCTCATATCGTGGGAATTCACGCGCAGATTGACTGTACCATTTTCGTTGCTGACAGCGCAATTTGCTGCCCACACATTTGGGAGTCCAGCTATATTCTGTTTCAATCTTTCAAAGACAGAAGGGTTAGCCTCAATGAACAGCACTTTCGGCACGCCCATTTCTTGATATTCCTTCATTTCTTGCCCTTCGTGGGCTCCGATGTGGATGAGACCGCGCGGAGTAATCGAGTGTTCCTGGCAAAGTCTTTGTAAGTTGAGATATCCTTTGGTTGCTATCACTTCACTGCTGCGGTTGTGAGCTCTTCCGTCACCGGAAATATGATGCTGATTGGCCTCGAACTTTGCATAAATATCTCCCCACAGTAAGGAGTCATTGCTCGACTCTAGGTACTGGGCAAGGCGTTCGTCGGAAACCCATTCAGGAAATACTAAATTATTTTGTTCGCCATTCGCAAAGTTGAAAAGTTTGTATCCCAGACTTTTCAGGTGGTTGATGCACTTTTTGGTGTCGTCAATAAATTCTATGGCAAACTCAAATGATATATAAGGAATTGGTGTAGATAGTCCCTGTAATACTTGATACTCGAATCCTTCAACATCGATTTTGCAAAAATGCGGACGCCCCCACACTTCGATCATCTCATCTAAGGTGGTAACTTCTACTGTAACAGTTTGATTCCATTCATAGTTAGCAAAACGTCCTGTTTGCCATTTTTTAGAAAAAGTTGATATGTAATTGGCATCAGTACAAACTGAAAGCTGCATTGTTCCGGCTTGTTCTGCCAATCCCTTGTTAACGATGGCGATATTTTGATTGTGCTGGTATTTTTCGGTCAGGATGTTGACACAGTTTGGCTGGGGTTCAAAACATATTACTTTTGCTCCAGCGGCAGCATAGATATCAGCTTTTTGTCCGATATTTGCTCCGACATCAAAAACCAGTTGTCCTGGTTGCACAAAGTTACGAATAAAATCGATTGCCATTGATGATTTAATTGCCATTGTTTTAAATTATTTTTTTAGTGCTGCAAGACAAAAGTCAAAATTAGCTGTTAGTCCAAAGCTTCTTCAGAATAGGCTAACTCGGCTACCAAAATAGCACAGTCGGGCGATCGCCACTTTTACACAACCCTTGACAAATACAACCTAATAGTGTACTCACAAAAGCAACCGTTAGTAAAGCACTCCCATCTCCTGACGAAGCCCAGGGCCGTTCGGTTTCCACAACCTCACTTCAGACCGCCACAGCATGGCCGGGATTCCTCACCACACAAAAACAAGTTACAATTACGTTAAGATTGATGAACATAAATAAAAATTCCCAAATCACAGGGACTAAAAATTAGGAGGATCGACCTCGGTGAATAAACGCTGGAGAAACGCTGGCCTGTACGCACTGCTGGCTATTGTAGTCATTGCCTTAGCAACGGCATTTTTTGACAAACAGCCCCCAAGTAGGGAAGTTTGGAAGTACAGTCAATTCATTCAGGAAGTCGAAGGCAAGAGAGTAGACAAAATAAATATCAGTTCCGATCGCAGCAAAGCCCTGGTCACAGCCCAGGACGGCAACAAGGTACTCGTTAACCTGCCGAACGACCCCGAACTGATCAACATCCTGACCAAAAATAACGTAGATATTTCCGTTCTGCCCCAAAGCGACGAAGGCTTCTGGGTAAAAGCCCTCAGCAGCCTGTTCTTCCCGATTCTGCTTTTGGTCGGACTGTTTTTCCTGGTGCGGCGCGCCCAAAACGGGCCAGGCAACCAAGCCATGAACTTCGGCAAATCCAAAGCTAGAGTCCAAATGGAGCCACAAACTCAGGTGACTTTCGGCGACGTGGCCGGCATCGAACAAGCCAAGCTAGAGCTCGCAGAAGTCGTGGACTTCCTGAAAAATGCAGACCGCTTCACCGCAGTCGGAGCAAAAATCCCCAAAGGCGTGCTGCTGGTCGGCCCTCCCGGAACTGGCAAAACCCTGCTGGCAAAAGCAGTGGCTGGAGAAGCAGGCGTTCCCTTCTTCTCGATTTCCGGTTCAGAATTTGTGGAAATGTTCGTGGGTGTCGGTGCTTCCCGCGTCCGCGACTTGTTTGAACAAGCTAAATCTAACGCTCCTTGCATCGTATTTATCGATGAAATTGACGCGGTAGGCCGCCAGCGGGGAGCTGGTTTGGGCGGTGGTAACGACGAACGGGAACAAACCCTGAACCAGTTGCTGACCGAAATGGACGGCTTTGAGGGCAATACTGGCATCATTCTGATTGCTGCCACAAACCGCCCCGACGTGCTCGATGCGGCGCTGCTGCGTCCGGGTCGCTTCGATCGCCAAGTTGTAGTCGATCGCCCCGACTTCGGAGGCCGCCTAGAAATTCTCAACGTTCACGCCCGCGGCAAAACTTTGTCGAAAGACGTGGACTTGGAAAAAATCGCCCGCCGGACACCCGGTTTCACCGGTGCGGATTTGTCCAACCTACTCAACGAAGCAGCAATTTTAGCCGCCCGCCGCAACTTGACCGAAGTCTCGATGGATGAAGTCAACGATGCGATCGACCGCGTGCTCGCCGGCCCGGAAAAGAAAGACCGCGTGATGAGCGAAAAGCGCAAAACTTTGGTAGCTTACCACGAAGCCGGTCACGCTTTAGTCGGCGCGCTGATGCCCGATTATGACCCCGTGCAGAAAATTAGCATTATCCCCCGCGGCCGCGCTGGCGGTTTGACTTGGTTCACACCCAGCGAAGATCGGATGGATTCTGGCTTGTATTCTCGGTCTTACTTGCAAAATCAAATGGCCGTAGCTTTGGGCGGCCGCATTGCTGAAGAGATTGTCTTCGGCGAAGAAGAAGTAACAACCGGTGCGTCAAACGACTTGCAGCAAGTGGCAAGAGTAGCGCGCCAAATGGTGACTCGCTTCGGAATGAGCGATCGGCTAGGCCCTGTAGCTCTGGGTCGCCAACAAGGCAATATGTTCATGGGTCGCGATATCATGGCTGAACGCGATTTCTCTGAAGAAACCGCAGCGACGATCGACGATGAAGTGCGTTTGTTGGTAGAGCAAGCTTACCGCCGCGCTAAAGATGTACTCGTCGGCAACCGCCACGTCCTTAATGCTTTGGCAGATCTGCTAGTTGAAAAGGAAACTGTGGATGCTGATGAATTGCAAAATTTGTTAGCTAATAGCGATGTCAAGATGGCGACGATCGCCTAATCAATTTGGGATTTTAGATTTTAGATTTTAGATTTAATCTAAAGTTTGAAATCAATAATTGGGGTGATTCTGGGATTGTCAGGAATCGCCCCGATTTTTTTATGAGTGCGATCGATTTGAGATTTGAAATTTGGGATTTTAGATTAAATTTAAAAGACAAAATATAGCCTTTCTCAATTAAGTGAGGTATGTGGGCAAGTAATTATATCAAGTCCGGTTAATTACTTATAAATCCTGTACGGGCATCGGGCATCGGGTACGATCGGACAAAAGTATTATAACTATTCAACCGGACATGATATTACATGGCTTACACAGTCCTACTCAAGAAACCGGGTTTTTTACTGTTCCAACAGGTTTTTTGGCTAGTATTTTAGGAGCGCGAATTAAATAATTTACACATATTTGTGGGATGGGCGTCCCACAAGAACAATTAAAATTGTAAGTTATTTAATTCACGATGCTTAGTAACCTGTATTAAAATTATATGCAATTCAGAATGATACCACTTCCCAATCCGGGAGCGTTCCCAATTCTAGAATCTAAAATCTAAAATCTAAAATCTAAAATTGCATGAATCATCAATCTTGGTTGACACTATTAAAAAAACACCGCGCGATCGCAGTTATCCGTTCCTCCGAAAAGGAACTTGCTCGGCAGATGGCATCAGCGGTAGCAGCCGGAGGAATCCAGTTTATTGAAATTACTTGGAATACCCACAAAGCTCCTGAATTAATTGCCGAACTCCGGTCGGAATTTCCTACTTTTAGCATTGGCACAGGCACTTTATTAAACTTAGAAGAGTTGCAACAAGCAATAGACTGCGGCGCTCAATTTCTGTTTACTCCGCACACCGATTTAAGTATGATTAAAACAGCAGTTGACGCCGGAGTGCCGATCGTCCCCGGTGCTTTTTCTCCCACGGAAATTGTGACGGCGTGGCAAGCTGGTGCTACCTGCGTTAAAGTGTTTCCGATATCGGCTTTGGGAGGCGCGGCTTACCTGAAAAGCCTGCAAGGCCCTCTGGGGCACATTCCTTTAATTCCCACTGGCGGGGTGACGCTGGAAAATGCGAAAGTATTTATAGACGCTGGGGCGATCGCCGTTGGTTTGGCCGGAGACTTATTTCCTAAACACTTAGTGGAAAATCGCGATTGGCGCGCGATCGTCCAAATTGCCCAAACTCTCGCCCAAAACTTAACAACTTGTTAAGTCCAGTTTCCCAATCCAACATTTCAAATCTAAAATCTAAAATAGGACAAGCCACTCTAAAATCTAAAACCTAAAATCTAAAATAGTACGAGGTGTGAGAAATGAACAGTATTATCAACTCAACTTACTTCCGCCGCGCTGGAACTTTCTGTGCCGGGTGCGCCCTCACTTTGGCTGCATTCTGCGGGGGTTCAATGACCGCATTTGCCAGCGAACAGCACAACACAATTGCCAATAAAATTATGTTGTTGCAGCAATCCAGCGAACGCTGGATTGAAATAGATTTGTCAAGACAAAGGTTAATAGCTTGGGAAGGAAATACACCCGTTTACGCGGTGATTATTTCCAGCGGTAAATCATCGACTCCCACCCGCACCGGAACTTTTGCCGTTCAAACCAAACACCGCGTTACTAGAATGACTGGGGATGACTACGACGTGCCCGACGTTCCCTATACAATGTATTACGACGGAGGCATGGCAATTCACGGCGCTTACTGGCACAATTTGTTTGGCAATCCCGTTACTCACGGCTGCACAAATGTAGCTGTTAATCACGCTAAATGGCTATTTGAATGGGCCTCGGTGGGAACGCCGGTGGTGGTGCACAAATCTCAGGTTTAGGGCATTGGGAATTGGGCATTGGGCATTGGGCATAGTCAAACACTATTCCATCTGTTAGAACCCCGACTTCTTAAAGAAGTCGGGGTTCTGGGTATTATGTTTTTTTAGGTGTGCTTACTTAACTGCTGCTTTTAACAACAATCCCAATTGTATAAAACTTTACTAAAATCTAATTCTCTGAGTGCTGATTCATCAATAAAAAAGTTACCTACACCACTGTCTCCCCACATGATATCTACTGTCTCATTGCAATCGGTATCCATTTGGAATAGAAGAATATCCGGCTTTTGTTTTTGATCGGAGTTACTATTATATTTTCTTACGTCGTCTTGTGTAAAATATGGATAACCACCTATTTTATGACCAAAGGAATTCGATATTTCTCGGTACTCATCCTCAATTTCATGGTTCATAAATAACTCGTTAATTTCTTCTCCTAATAGTTCCATAAATTGGTAGTCATTGGTACTAATCGGCGCATATTTTTTAGTAAATTGCAAGCTGCAACAGCCATGAACAGGAAAATTTTCTAGTTCTGGCAAAAAATCATAATTGGTAATGATGTTTTCAACTTGGAAGTCTGGCTGAGGAAAATAGATTATTTTGAATCTGTCTTCGGCTGTGGGATTATCTACATCGGCGGAAGTGCCTAAATCTAAACCATATAGGTCATCGTCGGCTATATAAAACTGCCAAATTCCGCGATCGGGAAAACCATCTAAAGGCGGTATTTCATCAAAGTTGAGTTGCGCTAGCAAAAATAAATATTTACCGTCAGAAGTTTTGGGATATTCAAAGCCTTTAGGTAAATAAGGCAATCCCCCAAATTTACTCTGCCACCAATTAACGTCATCATTATTCTGGGTTTGAATTTCGATGTAAGGTTTAATGGTAGCTTCGATTCTGTCGCGATACTTTTCTAGTTCTGGAGAGAGTGGACATTCTAGTTTGTAGTTCATCTGCTTTTAACAATTTGTTTTGAAGGCAATCCGTAGGATGCGCCGAAGCGCACCTTACCTGCAAAGTCTATCCTTAACTTAGCTGCACGACGGGTTTATCCTCTAACAAAGTTTCATTTGTTAGCAAATCTTCCACGGTAATTCGCAAAAAGCGCTGTTCGTCAACGCGGAAGAAGATTTTAATGCGATCGCTCCCCGGATACCCAGGTGGCGTCAATTGAGCGATGCTGCGTGCTCCTTCTTTATCATTTAAGGGCTGTACCGATGGTTTGCCTGCGAGTTGGCGAGTAATTAGCCTGTCACCGTCAAAATATATCTCCGTGCCGCCAGTTTCCGCTCCCAATTCGCCGATAATTAATTCTATACTCGGCTGATTTTCTAAAGAAGCTCCCAAGACTAATTCTACCGGTTCGCTCATCGGATAAGACTGGCCGGATTTAATTAAACTGTGCCAACTGTGGCAATTGTCGCGGCGGTTCCAGTAGCGAATGCCGTAACTGTGATAGAGAAAATCTTTGATTTCTAGCCCTTGACTCAGTTGCAGAGCACCTTGGGCGATCGCCTCAAAGGGTTTGTCGCAGCTAATTTTGGCCGGATCGAAATATTGCTGAACCCAACGCCCGACAGCGGGAATTTGTACAGTACCGCCAACTAGCAAAACTGCGTCGATATCCCCAATTTCTAAGCCTTGACGCCGCGCTTGCTGCAATACTTGATTCATGCACTCGTCGAGTTTGTCAAAAAATTGATGTTCCGCAAGGATAGATTCAAAACGAGTGCGGTCTAATTCTAATTCATAACTCTCAAAATTTTCGTCATCAAAATAAACCTCAACCCCCTGATTTACTAAAGATAACTGAATCTTTAACCGTTCGGCCAATCTCGTTGTTATCGGAGATTTTGCCAGCCCTTTTGTTTTAACAAAATAGTCAACCAGCCAATTATCAATATCAGAACCGCCTAAATTTTGTCCGGCTTTAGCCAAAACCCGGGCAACTTTTGTTTTTTGCGATGAAGATTCAGCTAATAGTTTTTCGCCCCACTTCAGAATAAAACCAAGGGGCTTTTTGTCAGAGGAAGCGTCCAAACGCACCAAAGAAAGGTCTAGAGTTCCGCCCCCGAAATCAATTACTAACAGATTTTCGCGATCGGCCAAACCGTAACCTAAAGCAGCCGCCGTAGGTTCGTCCAACATCCGCACCTGTTCTACTTCCAGAGATTGTGACACTTTGCCCAACCAATGGCGGTAAGCTTCAAAACTATCTACCGGCACAGTAAAAATCAAAGAATCTACGGGCAAGGGCAGTTGGCGAATTGAATTCACAATTTGACTCAAATACCACTCACCTACTTGTTCAAAACTAATAAGTTGCCCGTCAAGTTCCGGCACAAAACCCTGAACTGAAGTGCCAATTCCTCGCTTAAAATTGCGAAAAAACCGAGAATCTCCACTCAAATCCATGCCTCTGTCGCGGACTTGCTGACCGAGTAAGACTTTACTTTGAGCAGCGTCCTCAACGTAGAGTAAACTCGGAATGAGGGGCGGATTTTGAGCCGAGATTGCCGACAATCCCGGTAATTTCAAAGTTTCGGGCTGCTGGAGGACTTGATTCCAGCGAGCGACGACGGTGTTGCTAGTTCCAAAATCAATTGCGATCGTCATTCAGCCAAAATACACAGCTACTAGGGATTTAATCATATTATGGTATTTCGAGTCACCAATGCCAACAGATTATCAAATTGTGCTTGAATAAAGACTTTGTGGCCACAAAAACTTTTTTAACGGCTGAGTTTTCAATTTTATGCAACTGTATATTTTTCGATGCCACAAAGGGACACCACTTTTATAAGCGGCACAAAACTCATACAGTTTTATATTTTAGATTAAATAATTGGGAATAACTGACTGGATACGGGTTTGGCTATTTCCTAAAGTTGCATTTTTTTGGGAAAGTGGTATCGCCTGTCGGCAGCGGCTAAGCTTTTACCTTTGATATCAATCCAATTTTACAATAAATCGTGAAAAATGCTGGACATGAGCGATCGCAAAAAAGCACTATTGGCTTTAACACTACTTGTACCTGCGGCTAGTATTGGTATCATAGCAGGCTTGTATATTGCCCCTGGAAGCTGGGGACAAATACTGTCAGTCTTTTGTCAAGTTTGGTTGCTAGTTTTTCCGATCGCGTGGTCTGTTTTTGTCGATCGCAAAAAGCTCAGTTTATCCCTGCCCAAGCGCCAACAATTGCTGGCTGGAACTATTTGGGGAATATTTATGTTTGCGGTAATTCTGGGTATCTATAGCCTTTTTGGCCAGCAGTGGATCGATCCTGTAGTTGCTAAGGAAAAATCGCACCAATTAGGTATTAGCAGCCCTAATATTTACTTGATTGTGGAAGCATATTTTGTGCTAGTTAACTCGCTGATTGAAGAATTTACTTGGCGGTGGTTTGTCTGCAATAAATGCCAGATTCTCATACCTGGAACAAAAGCAATATTTCTGAGTTCGCTATTTTTCACGCTCCACCACATTTTTGTAATAGCAGCTTACGGCGACTGGCAGGCTGTGATCTTAGGTTCCTTAGCTGTCTTCGCCGCCGGGATAATTTGGTCTCACTCTTATCTAACTTACGGTTCGCTTTGGTCTAGTTATATCAGCCACGCGATCGCAGATTTAGCCCTAGCAAGTATTGGTTGGCAAATCCTTTTTAACTAGCTGCTTTTTTAGCGACTATTCCTGGCAATTAATTATACAGTAAAAATTGACAAGCGAATTTCAAAGGTGGTACCCGCCACGTGATTTATCCGTGGAATCAATCCAAAATCTAAAATCTAAAATCTAAAATCCTCAAGCCCCCGGATTTATCCGTGGAATCAATCCAAAATCTAAAATCTAAAATCTAAAATTGAATGACTGATGCTGTGCAATAATCGAAGGTTCATATCTTCCCATCGGCAGATGCTTTCCGTTAAGGTATCTGGTTTTAATTATAGGTTTGGTTTTGCTGGCGATCGCATAATTTTAGCTGCATGAAAACTGGCCCACATATCGCTACAAGCATCGGCTGCCGGGCCCTCAAGAGCACACCGATTGTCATCGGGAATTGCCAACTCAGGAAAAATGATGATTTGATAACATGAAATTTTTTGTAGGCGAAATCGTTTGATACATACCACGAGGCCACTGCTACTGCTTAGGAGTTAAGGTGTACACAAGATAGGCCGATTAACCTTGAGTGTTCTTTTGATCTTTATAGGATCATGTGATAATTTGCTACTGATTTTTTTACGGTAATTACTTAGACAGGAATTGGGCAGTGATGCTACATAGACTCTGCCTCGCAGGGGCAGTCTCTTGTGGGAGTTTTTTCAGGCGATCGCCTTTTATTAAAAAATTTAAAACTCCGGCACCTAACTAAATTTATATCTGTGAAACTCTATCTTCTGTAGCATGATTTGGAAACCTATTTTTTCAAACAGTAGAGGTATCAACTGGGTTGTTTCACAAACATACGACAAGTGAGGGCCAGGGATATCGCTTGAAAAACAGGCTTTCTCTCCCCATTCGCGCCTCCACGAGGCTCACTCGCGCGATCGCGCCTGCTGGTATCTGAGAACACCACCATCTCTGAATCCTGACAAAATAGGATATTGTGTCAATCAATACCTAAAGGACTGTTACCAAAAAATCCAAGCTACCGATCGATCTTTATATCTATTGCAGCGATGGAGGACTCAACATTCTTAAGGTAAGAATATCCCTCTTTAATTTAGTATAAAATTTTGCAAAACTCGCTCAATCTACTAAATTTTGTTGCAAATGCTACCTTTGTCCCGCACCTTAAAAGTGGGCTACTATTCGGTTTACCGTACATCCTTGTCGGTTGTATAGTAAATGATGTTATCTTTAACAGATGCTGTTGTCCGAATTGATTGTTGTCACGAAAAAAGCTAGTATATGAGGAGGTATCTATCTTCAGGATGACATTTCGCTGATCTACAAATTATCCCTAGGGGAACTGTTTCCCAATCGCATCCATCGTTATTATCAGTGCAACGACAGTGAAGTTTTGGCAGATAGATATTGGGGTGTGGCGAACAGTCGATCGGTTGGATTCTATGTAAACACCAGGAAAGGGGTAATTAATATTCACCCGCCCCTCTTTCCTTTTACGCTATAACATCAGCGCTGGTACCAGCGCCGAAAGCGAGTTAAAGTCTTCAGCGGGACTTAAAAATGAAAATCACCTTTGTTCTTCCTACTCTGTCTCTAACTGGTGGAATACGAGTAATATCTATTTTCGCAGAACTTTTGAGAAAGCGAGGCCACTCCGTGTTCGTCATCTCTGTAGCCCCTCCCCAGCCGAGTATGCGCCAGCAAGTCAAGTCGCTGCTGCGGGGCGGAGGTTGGATTTCCCCACCTGAAAACGAACCCTCATTTTTCGATAACTTAGGTGTAGAACACAAAATTACCGATCGCTACCGCCCGGTAGAAGACAAAGATGTACCTGACGCTGACGTAGTAGTTGCCACCTGGTGGGAAACCGCCGAGTGGGTAGCAAAACTCTCTCCTAGCAAAGGAGCAAAAGCTTATTTTATCCAGCACCACGAAATTTTTGACTATCTACCTCAAGGAAGAGTAGAAGCAACTTGGATGCTGCCCATGCACAAAATTACGATTTCGGAGTGGTTAGTTGAGCTAGCTAGGACTAAATATGGCGATCGCCAAGTTTCCTTGGCTCCTCCTACCGTGGACACCAAGCAATTTTACGCCTGTCCTCGCAACAAACAATCGGTTCCTACAATTGGTCTAATGTACTCTACAGTCTACTGGAAAGGAACTGACATCGCCCTCAAAGCTTTTTCCCTAGCGGCTGAAAAGATCCCCAACCTGCGTCTGGTTGCCTTCGGTACACAGGCCCCATCCCCGGAATTGCCGCTACCAGCCAATGCCGAGTATGTAATTCAACCCGACCAAGACAAAATCAAAGACTATTACAGCAAATGCGATGCCTGGTTGCTGGCTAGCCGCTCAGAAGGCTTCGGCTTGCCTATTATCGAAGCGATGGCGTGCCGCACTCCCGTCATCAGTACCCCAGCAGGCGCTGCTCCTGAAATTTTGAGGGGGGGTACTGGCATACTTGTAAGACCTGAAGATCCCCAAGAAATGGCAAAAGCCATAGAGTCTATCTGTCAGTTGCGAAATTCCCAGTGGCAAGCCATGTCTGAAGCAGCCTATGCCAAGGTGAACAATTATACGTGGGAAGATGCCACGGATCATTTTGAAATGGCGTTGAAAGTTGCTATAGACAAATCTCAACAGCGCGCCGTGAAGATAGTTCCGTTTTCTCCCTATACAGCAAACTATGCAAAAATTCCGGTTTGCTAACTGCTGCAATTGGAAATTCGGCGCTACGGGTGTTTTCGGCGCCGGATTTCTGGGCAGAAACTCAATATCGTTTGGTGGGGTGCTTGTGCCACAAGTAAAATAAATCGCCCCTGTCCTGTTTTCTACGCAGCAGTCTCGACACGAATTCTGACCGGTGCGACGAAGGAATACTGGTTATAAATTGGCCAAAATCTGAACTAGAGTGCAACGGAGGTTTTAAAGCGGGCTCCGTTACAGGTTAAACTTGTCTAGTCGTCAAACATCTCCCGATTTGTAATTGGGAAAACTCCCTGACGACAAAGTAAGATCGGCTCGACTATCGAGTTACGATCGCCTCCAGCACAGCTCCGCACCCCGCAGAAAAGCCAAACAGAGGCTGGTAAGTGCCAACTTGCTTTAAGGAGGGAGGAGTTTTAACCAGTATCAATCTTCAGCATCTATTCATGAAAATTACTTTTGTCCTGCCTACCCTTAGTCTTACAGGTGGCATGAGGGTTTTATCTATCTACACAGAACTGCTGCAAAAGAGAGGACACAAAATATTTATTGTCTCTATGCCCCTGCCGCAACCGACTTTAATCCAACAATTGCGATCGCTGCTGAGCGGTAGGGGTTGGCAGCCCGCTCCCAAGACACAAAAGTCTCACTTTGACAAGGTGGATGTCGAAAGTCGAGTCATCGAAACCAACCGTCCAATTACTGACCGTGACGTACCTGATGCCGATATTATCATGGCTACTTGGTGGGAAACTGCCGAGTGGGTGGCCAAACTCTCTCCGAGCAAAGGAACGAAAGTATATTTTCTCCAACACTACGAGGCTTTTGAGTACCTACCAAAAGGTCGAGTAGAGGCAACTTGGCGGCTACCGATGCACAAAATCGCTGTGGCCCAGTGGCTGGCAGAGATAGCTCGGAATGAATACGGGGATTTGTCTGTATCTCTCGTCCCCCCTACGGTGGACAGCAAACAGTTTTACGACCCCCAGTCGCGCTCGAAGCAGCCGCGAGGCAAGCAATTAGTTCCTACAGTCGGGATGTATTATACTACAACTCCTTGGAAAGGCTGCGATATTGCCCTGAAAGCTTTCTCTATAGCTGCTAAAAAAATTCCTAACCTTCGTTTAGTGGCATTTAGTGCCGGCCACGATAGTCCTCTTCCTGATTTGCTGCCTGATGGTACTGAGTATAATAAGGAACCTACTCAAGACCAATTAAAAGAATATTACAGCAAATGCGATGCTTGGCTGTTTTCCAGCAGATCCGAAGGCTTCGGCTTGCCAATTTTAGAAGCTATGGCTTGTGGCACTCCGGTCATCGGGACTCCTGCTGGTGCGGCTCCCGAACTACTTGCGGGCGGGGGTGGCATACTTGTCAAGCCAGAAGACCCAGAGGATATGGCAAAAGCGATCGAGCAGATTTGTCAGTTGTCTGATGCCGAATGGCGCGCCATGTCCGAGACAGCTTTGCAGACGGTGATAAATTATACTTGGGATGATGCAACTAATCTCTTCGAGGCGGCACTGTACACTGCTTTGGAACGTCAGGCACAATTAACGAACCAGACGTAAAATTGAGGTTGATTTAAAAGATTGGGGTGGGGCGATCGTTTAAGCGAGAATTTTTATCGGGCAATGTGAGTTGTCTTTCTACAATTTTACTGCCAAAAAAACCTATGGTTGCATTAATCCCACTTGCTATGTTCGGCTTTATTCCAGTCGTTTGTTACATGTTTGTGAGGTTTCCGCCTCTACGGGCAGTAATTATAAGTTTTGTGGTAGCGTGGCTGTTTTTGCCGCAAGCTTCTTACCCCATCCCCTCATTGCCACCGTATACCAAAATCTCCGCAGCTTGCTACGGCATTTTGCTGGGGACTCTTATCTACGATACGGCGCGCCTCACATCTTTTAAGCCCGGTTGGCTGGACGTGCCAATAGTAATTTACTGTTTATGTCCAATTATTTCACAAGTTAGTAATGGCGGCAGCCCCATTTCTCCAACTGTCAACCAAATCGTTACTTGGGGTCTGCCTTATTTTTTAGGACGCTTGTATGTGGGAAGTTTAGAGGGGCTGCGACAATTGGCGATCGGGATTTTTGCAGGTGGGTTAGCCTACATTCCTTTTACTTTAGTTGAAGGGGTGAAGGGCCCAATTCTGCACCAAATGATTTACGGCGTCAATGCCTTTGAGGACTGGGGTCAAGCAAGGCGTTTGGGGGGGTGGAGACCAGTAGTGTTTATGCAGCACGGTTTGATGGTGGGCCTGTGGATGATGACAGCAGCCTTAATTGCCGTTTGGCTGTGGCAAACTGGGACGCTTAAAAAGTTTATGGGCCGTAACATCAAGATTTTAGCAATTATATTAACTATCGCTTTTTTCCTGTGCCGTTCTACGGGCGCCTACAGTTTATTTGGAATGGCGTTGATCGTATTATTCTCTGCCAAGTTGTTTCGCACCTCTTTGCCCTTGCTATTGATAATTGGATATATAGTGTTTTATCTGTACATAGCTGCATCGGGTCAATTTTCGAGCGAAGACGTGATTGGATTCATCAAGCCAGTATTTGGCGAAGAACGAGCCGACTCTTTGAAGTTTAGATTTGACAATGAAGAGATATTGGGGGAAAAGGCGCGGCAAAGATTCATGTTTGGCTGGGGAGATTCCGGCGGAAACCGCGTGTATAACGCCTACGGCCAAGATATCGCGGTCACCGACAGCTTATGGATTATTGCATTTGGCGTCAACGGTGCAGTCGGTTTAGTTAGTTTATTTTCTTCATTGTTACTTCCTGTTATCGTCTTTGCCGTATTCAAATATCCCGCCAGAACCTGGTCTAATCCCAAGGTAGCACCTGCTGCCACCCTGGGAATAGCCTTAACTATGTACGTGTTTGACTGTGTTTTGAATGCTATGACTAACCCGATTTTTGCCCTGATTGCTGGAGGAATATCAGGTCTGGTCTTAAAAGCTCCAGAAAGTCTTAAGGCCAAGAAAACCAGTTCGCCACCAAGCAGACAGTCTCTGGTTCACCAAAAATCAGGATGATTTTCAGGAATGCGATCGCTGCTTCACTTCAAGCTTGACACTATCTTGCCTTTCCGGGAGACAAAAACTAAAAAATCTACCACTTTGGGATGAAATCCAGTTGGGAACTTGCGAGATATTTCTCACTCTGTTAAAATTTTAATCTCATAAACTCTTTTTTACATTCATTTGCAATGCTTCAACAAGTATTAGCACGGGATGGTTTTTTCTTGAAACTGTGTTGCGAGTTATCAACTTAAAAATGGGCTTTATACACTTTTTCTAAAACGAGCGGATTCTTTACATAATCTTTAAAAATCCTCACTAGACAGGCAGGGTGTAGGAGGATATACTGAGAAAAGTATGTTCACTGAAGCACCCTGGTAGTTAAAACACGAAACTGTATTGTGGGTTATAATAGTTTGAGTTGTAGTTGAATATAAAGCGGGAAGGGCATCATAAATGAAAACAGTTAATTTATTGAATGTCTCGATAGATAACTTGTCAATCACAGAGTTGTTTGAAAAACTCGACTGCGAAGGTGGTGTCGTATTTACACCGAATGTAGACCACTTGATTAAGTTGCAGTATGACCGCGACTTCTATGAAGCTTACAATACATCTACTTATAGAGTCTGCGACAGTCAAATATTGATGTATGCCTCCAAGTTTTTGGGCACTCCTCTCAAAGAAAAAATTTCTGGTTCTGATTTGTTCCCTGCATTTTATATGTATCACAAAGATAACGAGAAAATTAAAATATTTTTGCTAGGAGCTGCTGAAGGTATTGCTAGGAAAGCCCAGGAAAAAATCAACCAAAAAATTGGTAGAGAAATAGTGGTTGAAGCACTTTCTCCTTCTTTTGGCTTTGAAAAAAATGAGGAAGAATGTGAAACAATAATTGACGCGATCAATAAATCAGGAGCGACAGTTCTGGCTATAGGAGTGGGAGCGCCCAAGCAAGAGAAATGGCTGGTTAAATACAGGAGCAAATTAACAAACGTCAAAATTTTCTTAGCCGTAGGTGCAACCATTGATTTTGAAGCTGGTTGCAAAGCTAGAGCTCCCAAATGGATGAGCGAAGTCGGCATAGAATGGGCGTACAGACTTTTAAGTGAACCAAGAAGGTTGTGGAAAAGATATTTGATTGAAGGTCTGCCTTTTTTCCGATTAATTTTAGAACAAAAATTAGGGTTTTATAAAATGCCTTTCATGGAGAGCAAAACCAGCCAGCTAGAATGGAAAGGTGGTTCCTAAAAAGGGGCACCACAAATCTCTAGCGTAAATTAAGCTGAGAATCGGAGAAAGTGGGTTTGACTTCAAGGTAAGACTGATGCAATCTGTGGATAGTCCGATCGCACTTGGGAGCATCTCAATGAAAAATGAAAGCAGCCAAGCCTAAAATTGAAGTTTTGAGGGAGGAGGCAGAAGGAAGGAGCCAGAATAAGTGTTTTTACAAATATCAGATGCTCCCTCGCACTTTCTCTCAAAAGTATTCATTTTTGCTTTCAAGTCCAGGTAAAATCGGAAAGAAACCTTTTGTGGAAAATCCTAATTAGGGATGCAACCGATGAATCTGCCTTCTTTCTTGTGGTTGTGGAAAATAGCGGCTTGGTCAATGGGTGTTTCCCTGTTGGCTTACCTCTTGCTGGCCGTTACTGGAACGTGGATGTTTGTGGCTCGCAGTACCAAACAACCGCGCCCAAAATGGCTGCGTCCCTTTCATTTAGCCACTGGTGTGGGGATGGCGACTTTGGTAATTTTACTGCTGGGAATTGGTGTAGTCGGTACGCTAGGAGAGTACGGCAATTTGGGTCACTCGGCTCATTTACCGGCCGGGTTAGCTGTTGTGGCTTTGGTGTTGGTTTCTGTGGGAAGCGGGCTACAAATTGGCCCTAAACATCCTTGGGCGCGCCCCCTCCATATCGGCACTAATTTGGCCTTGTGTGGGGGATTTGTGACTGTGTTGCTCACAGGATGGACGATAGTACAAAAGTATTTGCCGAAAGTTTGAAACCTGTCTATTTGACCTCAAACTATACCAAATGTGCCAGGGAAACCATATATGTAAGTATGTAAGGTGCGCCACAGCGCACCCTAGGTTTAATTTTTTTGCGTGAGTCCGCTTTTTGTGATGAATTCTAAAATATGCTGCGCGGTAGTCTGTGGCTTTTCTAAGTGGGGAACGTGCCCGCAGTCGGGTATCCAAATTAGTTGAGAATTTGCGATCGCCCTTGCAAACTTTTCCGCATCCGCCGTCCCCAAAATCCGGTCTTGTTTTCCCCACAAAATCAGCGTCTGCTGCTGAATTTGCGATAATTTTTCCCCAAAACCTCCGTAACCGCCGCTTTTGGTAAACGCAATTAAAGCTTGATTCCAGTTGGGCATTTCCAAGTGCAAAGCAGCACAAGTTTGAGCGTCTAGAGAAGCAAAATTTTTATCGAAATAAGCATTGACGCTAATTCGCTGGCGAATTTTGGGATTGCGTAAAAAGGAAGTTGCTAGATACCCTAAAGGAGGAATTAAAAACTTTCCCTTATGAGAAGTGATGGCAAAACCTGCGCTATCTATTAACACTAATTGTTTTACAGCTTCGGGATAATTGAGAGTGAAATCAATTGCTGCTGCACCTCCCATTGAAGCACCGACTAAGATTACAGGCTGCGAAATTAGCGTTTTCCAAAAATAGTAAAGATGACTTTCAATTGCCCTCGCGCTGAATGCCAAACCCGCCGCTCTTTCTGTAAAGCCAAAACCCAATAAATCAACCGCCCAAGTTTCATTTTCGGCAGCTAGCAGCGGCAACAGGCGGCGGAATTCAAACAAGGAACTGTCGAAGCCGTGAAGTAGCAAAATCGGTGTTTTTCCCCTGCCTTGGCGCACGTAGGTTGTGGTAATTGGCTCAGAAGATAGGGGAGTTGCAATTGCTTCCCGTTGAATGCTTTGGGCTAAGGCAATTGAGGTAGATTCTGTGAGTTGTGCGATCGACTTTGGCAGAAAACTTGCTGGCATAATTCTTGATAAATTGTGAATCGGTAGGGGCGATGCCACTCTGTCCGCCCTAACATTTAAGTATATATGCTTGCTCGATCGCTATTTTAGGAGTTGGGGCGAGTCATTAAAATTCGATCGATATTTAGTATCGCGGCGTCCCACCAATGGCTGATTCTGTTGACTTCTGGTAAATATATTTGAGAATTGTTGCTAATAAATAATTTTTCAGATAAGATGCTTAAGAGCAGTAAGTTTGACACTCGCGCAATTTAACCGCAAATTGGCATCTAACCTAAGAGAGATTTCCACTCTAGATCGCAAAAAAAGCATCAAATTTCCGATCGCGGGGAATAAGTGTATCCGAAATATTCCCAGAAAACAAGTAGCCTGACAACCCAAGTTTGGCGAGGCGTGCACTCCCGTGTTAAATTTATTGACAATCTATCTCAATAGTATCCTGGGAGTAACGCCAAACAACTTGCTGCTAAAACCGATCAACTCTGAGAAGAACCATGAAACAAAACCAAGAATACAGCGAACAGAAGCAAGAGTCAAACCCTAGACAGTTCGCGGGTTTCACCTTTTACGGCGAGACACCTGAAGTCTCTGGAAGCGAGTCTGGCAGCACCGAAACTCAGCCTGCGGTGGCGGGTGGTAAATCATTCCCCCTAGCAATGGCAAGCATCGGGGAGAAATTGCGGATTGTCAAACTCCAAGGTTCAGAAGGCAGGGTGCGCCGTCTGATTGGTATGGGATTAGTCCCCGGAATCGAAGTTCAAATCATCAGCAATTCTGGCGGTTCTGTAATTGTGGCGATTGGCGACAACCGCATCGGTTTGGGGGCAGGGATGGCACAGAAAATTATGTGTAGGAATTCAAAATTGCCATAGAAAAATTGCATCTACAGCAATCCTATTTCATTGGTGAAAAAAATTTTTTATTAACCGCAGAGGGCGCAGAGGGCGCAGAGTCAGAGAAAAGAGAGATGTTCACAGATTCTGAAATTTCATTAAATTTTTACCAATTTAGACTGCATTCAAACAACAGATGAACGAGAAAAAACAACTAGGGAATTTAGCTGTCGGCGCAATCGGCCGCGTCATTGGCTACGAGAAAACAGCCAGAGGTTACAAAGGCAAATTGTTGGCAATGGGGCTGACACCGGGAACAGAATTTACCGTCACCAGGCACGCACCCCTAGGAGATCCCGTAGAAATCCTAGTGCGCGGTTTCAAACTCAGTTTACGCAAAGATGAAGCCAAAACCCTATTTGTAGAAGAGGTTAAATAATGACTAAGCAAATTATTGGATTGGTGGGCAATCCTAACTGCGGCAAAACTACTTTGTTTAATGCCCTGACAGGTGCTAACCAAAGAGTAGGCAATTGGCCGGGAGTAACTGTAGAACGCAAAGAGGGAAAATATACTCACGATGGTTTAGCAATTACGATTGTTGACTTACCGGGAGTTTATTCTCTTGATGCCGAAGATGGAGACACCGGACTCGATGAATTGGTAGCGCGAGATTATTTGCTATCTGGGGAAGCTGACGTAATTATTAATATTGTTGATGCTTCTAATTTAGAGCGCAATTTGTATCTCACTACCCAAATTTGGGAGATGCGCGTACCGACAATTTTGGGCCTGAACATGATGGATGTTGCCAAAGAACGAGATTTCAAAATTAAGGTCAATAAACTTGCAGAACGCCTCGGCTGTACGGTAGTGCCGATGAGTGCTGCTTCTAATGACGGATTGCCTCTGTTGCGGGATGCTATTAACATGGCACTGGCTAAGCCGATCGTACCATCTGCCTATGTCGCTTATCCGGCTGCGATCGAAGATGCGATCGTCCAACTCATCCCGCACATCGAAAAACACAGCCCAAATCGCACCGTAGATGCCCGCTGGACAGCCCTGAAGCTGTTAGAATATCAGGATGCAGTCGCCCCGGAACTAGCCAGTACAGAACTCGAAAAAATCGTCGTTCCGCACCGCCGCCGAGTCCATGAAACCCTCGATGACGACCTCGATATTATCATCGCCGACAGCCGTTACACCTTCATCCGCAACCTAACCCAAGGCGTCACCGAATGTTCTAGGGAAGTCAAAACCAACGTTTCCGACAAAATTGACCAAATTGTTCTCAATCGTTTCTTAGGCATTCCCGTATTCTTAGCGGTAATGTACCTAATGTTCACCATTTCGATTAACGTTGGTGCAGTGTTTATCGACTTTTTTGACATAGCCTTGGGGACAATTTTTGTAGATGGTTTCGCTAAACTTTTAGAAAGTATCAGCACACCAGGATGGTTGATTGGACTTCTCGCAAAAGGTGCTGGTGGTGGCATTCAAACCACATCTACATTTATCCCCCAAATTGGCATGATGTTCTTGTGTTTGTCTGTTTTAGAAGACTCCGGCTACATGGCGCGGGCTGCCTTCGTGATGGACAGATTGATGAGATTTGTCGGACTTCCAGGTAAATCATTTGTGCCGATGATAGTCGGTTTCGGCTGCAATATCCCCGGAATTATGGCGACGCGGACATTGGAAAATAAGCGAGATCGCACAATGACGATTATGATGAATCCATTCATGTCTTGTAGTGCCCGATTAGCAGTTTACGCCCTATTTTGCGGCGCATTCTTCCAAGTCGGCGGTCAAAACATGGTATTGGGACTTTACCTAATCGGAATTCTAGCCGCTGTTCTCACCGGACTAATCCTCAAGAATACCATCCTCCAAGGAGAAGCTGCGCCTTTTGTTATGGAATTGCCGCCCTACCACATTCCCAAGCTCAAAGGAGTGCTGCTGCGTACTTGGGACAGGCTGAAAGCTTTTATCACAAAGGCCGGAATTGCGATCGTGATCATGGTGGTTATACTAGGATTCATGAGCTCAGTGGGTACCGACGGTTCCTTCGGCAAAGACAACAGCAAAGACTCAATTCTTAGTGCAGTCGGCCAGGCGGCAACACCTGTATTTACACCAATGGGAATCACCCAAGAAAACTGGCCCGCCACCGTCGGTTTGCTAACAGGAATATTTGCCAAAGAAGTAATGGTTGGAACCTTAGATTCCTTGTACACCCAACTAGCAGACGAACAAAAAGCAGCAAGTGGAGAACCGGAGAAAGAAGAAGAATTTAGTTTCTGGGGAAATATCGGCCAAGCATTTTTTAGCATACCAGAGAATCTTACAAAACTTCCCCGTCAACTTTTCGATCCCCTCGGCTTAAATTCTACTAATATTACCGACCAAAAACAAGCGGAAGAAGACCAAGGTATCTCTGGTAGCACCTACGGACAAATGTCCCAGCGGTTCGCTTCCAATCAAGCAGCTTTTGCTTATTTGCTTTTTGTATTGCTGTACTTTCCCTGCGTCTCCGCAACGGCTGCGCTTTACCGCGAAACTAACTTGGGATGGACTGTATTCGCAGGCTTATGGACTACTGGTTTAGGTTACTGGGTTGCAGTCCTCTATTATCAAGTCGCGACATATGCAGAGCATCCAGAATCTTCAGTTATTTGGGTAGTGAGACTGGTAATAGCTATGGCGCTGACACTTGGGGGATTAAAAATGATCGGTGCAATACGCCCCAAGCGACGCGCAGCAATCAGTAGTTAGTTGACTGTTGACTGTTGACTGTTAATTGTTAACTACGTTTAAAAATCAAACAAAGGAGAAAAGCCATGATTTTAAGCGAAATCCAGAAATTTATTGCTGACAACAAAAGAGCCTCTATCGCGGATCTAAAAATCCACTTTCGCATGGATAGTGATGCTTTGCGCGGAATGTTAAATCGCCTAATTCGCAAAGGCAGAATTAGCAAAATGGCAGAAGCCAAAAAATGTGGCGGCTGTGGCAGTTGCGCCGACGATGCAACGGAGATTTATGTATGGGTAAATCCTGGCGAGTCGGTGTCAGCAAAAGAGCCAGTTTCTGCAACTTGTGATTAACAAATCAGGAGACGGCAGTGCCGTGTCCCTAAAATTAATCACGGTATTACTCGTTACTAGGCAGAGCCTAGTAACGCATATCCGGAGGCTCTGCCTCCAATTTTCCTGCTAGGATAGTGAGGCAGAGCCTCTAGATATTGATTCCCAGGCCGAGCCTGGGAACCAGTTAAAAAATCATAAAACATAGATGCACTAACTGATATTAAATTGATCAAGCCCTATTAACTCTGGCACAGACAAGTTGCTTCTATGATCCGGGTTTTTATCGGCAAATAAATCACAAACTCGGCTCCCTGCCCTATTTCCGAATTCACTTCTATTTTCCCTTGATGCTTCTCGATTATCTGGTAGGAAATTGACAGCCCTAAACCAGTTCCTTTACCCACAGGTTTAGTGGTAAAAAATGGGTCAAATAGCCTATTAATTGCATCCGGGTCAATCCCATTACCGTTATCTCTAATCTTCACCACCACTTGATTTACTCCTGCTATTTCGGTGAGTATTTCAATCTCCTTGTTGCGAAGATTTGGATTGCTCAACAGTGCATCAGCAGCATTGGCTATGATATTCATGAATACCTGGTTTAACTGCGACGGATAGCACTCTACCAAGGGCAATTTCCCATAATCTTTAATTACTTTAATCGCTGTTTTTATTTTGCTATTTAAAATTAATAGAGTGCTGTCAATTCCTTCATGGATATCGACTGGTTTCATTTCAGCTTCATCTAACCTAGAGAAGTTTCGCAGGGACAAAACAATTTGCTGAATTCGCTCAGTACCCATTTTCATCGAAGATAGTAACTTCGACAAATCTTCTGATAAAAATTCGAGTTCAATTTCCTCGATGCAGTCTTGAATCGGCGTGCTTGCATTCGGAAATTCCTGCTGGTAAAGTCCTACAAGCCTGAGCAAATCTTGAGTATATTGGTTAGCATGAGAGAGGTTGCCATAAATAAAGTTAACTGGGTTGTTAATTTCGTGAGCAATACCAGCCATCATCAACCCCAAGCTGGACATTTTTTCGGCTTGAATTAGTTGAGATTGGGCATTTTTTAAATCGTGAAGCGTTTGTTGCAGTTGGTGCAATTGTAGGTTTAGTGTACGATCGCGATTTTCTACTTGTTCTATCATACAGTTGAAAGCTTCGGCAAGTTGACCTACCTCATCAGAGGAAGGAATGGGTACTCTACCAGAAAAGTATTCATTGCTTGCCATCCAATTCACGTTTTGAGTTAAATCTAGAATTGGTTTTCCGATGATTCGGCTAACTACAGCACCAACAATCGTGGCTAGAATTACCCCTGCCCAAAAGAAACTATCTAGCCGTTGAGATAAAGTTAATTGCGTTTGCTGCACTGTCGCCATTGGGCTAAACACACCTAGAGCTATGCTATCGCCTATTTCGGAGATTTCTACCGTTTTCATTATGTAAGACAGGCGCTCAATATCTATTTTAGTAGTCGATGTCTGTGGTGTAGGTTTTTTCCAATATTTAGAGCGAATTTGGGAAAAATTAGTAGCAATTAATTCTCCGGATTTAAAGATTGCGAAGTAGTTTTTACTCTTAGTATCAATGTTGATTTTATGCAATTGTTCGTCTGTCACTAAGTCACCGACGAGTACAGCACCAATTATCCTCTTCTTGCTTCTAATCGGTGCAAATCCTACTAGCAATGCTTGCGGTTTGCCATCAATGCTGACGAAATTTGATTTTTCTAAGCCTTTAAGTGCTGAATTTATCGCTGCGCTATTGATTAACTTCTTATCTATGAGCGAATCTTCTCGCAACTCTGCTACTATTTCGCCCCGCCCGTCTACTACTTTGACTAAATCTAGTTTAAAAATGGTTTGTAGAGATAATATATCTTGACGCAATATGTCTGTGTTTTTCTTTTCTACAGCGCCAATAACTTCTGGTTCTTCTGATAGTAGTTTGGCTTGCATTGTCAATTGAGTCGAGCGAGTTTTGAAGTCTCGCACGGCTAAAAATGCTTGGTTTTCAATTTGATCGCGCACTCCTTTTTCGAGAGTGTTGGCAAATCCGATTTTGACTGTGTGTATGACTAATAACAATAGAGTGACGGATACACTTAGAAACGGCACGATAATTTTGAGGCTCAGCGGTACTCGAAAGTACGGTGGGCTCTTGATTGAGCTGTTGTCGCCCTCGATCGCACTCCTTATATTTTTCATAATTAATTATTAAGAATAAGACTCATTAATATATCATAATACATTAACCGTAAATTTTCATTGCGGGAAGCTGCTAGTGCTGCCAAAGTCTTGATATATAAAGAGTTGAATCTGTAGTAGATTTTGGCAGGCTGGCGAGTAGACTGCTTTTAGCACCCCAAAACTTGTTAGTTATTTATCTCAATAGTGGCGCCAATCTAGAACCTCAAATCTAAAATCGGTTGGCGGCTGTGTAGAGACAGCCAAAAGTTTAGTATTTCTTCCCCAACTTGTTCTGGATAGAAGTGATGAAAAAAATGCCTACCCTCTTTAAATTCCCAAAGTCGATCGCCTTTTTTAAGGAACTTAAGCCAGGGGCGCATGACAATAGGAGATACTACAAAGTCCGTCTTGCTACTGCATAACAACAAAGGTACTTCTACACCCCCATCGGATAAATTTGTCGTACTAAATAACGAGTGAGGCGAAGGCGAAAGTGCTAAATTTTCTTCAAAATATGATACAAATCTTTGATTGATATACTGATTTTGTTCTCCCAACATATCGCCAACCATTTGAGTTAAAATTTGTTTACGACTCCAGGAAAAAGCTGAAAGATGTGTATAGTAATGAGCTTGCCAATTAATAGTAGATGGCAAGCCGACAGCTAAAAGTCCCAAAGAGCTGACTTTGTGAGGATAGCGGCGGGCATACATTAAACCAATTAGTCCGCTGGTACTGTGACCGATTAGATGAATTGGGCGATTCCGCGCTTTCAAATAGTGATCTAGTAGCTCAACGGCGACATCTAAAGAACAAGCTTCATCTTGCGTTTGTTCGTATTTCCATATTTGTATTGGTACTGACTGATTTAAGTAGTTAAGGAGAGAAAGATCGAATAATTGCAAACTCGGACTGGCACTTAGCCACAGCACATCATCTGAAGTATATCTCATCACTTTTAAGTTAGAAAATGCAGCTATTAATAATTTTAACTGGTTCCCAGGCTCTTCTTGGGAACCGATGTCCAAAGGCTTTGCATCGCGGAGTAAAATTGGAGGCCGATCCTGGTAACGAGTAATTGCAAAACCTGCCCACCATTAATCCTAGATCGCAAATTCTGTCTTGAGTTGAGATACCCAAGATTTTACCCGTGCTTCCGTCAGATCGGATTGGTTATCTTCATCAATAGCAAGACCCCAAAATTTGCCATTAACTACCGCTTTAGATTCATTAAAATCATAGCCGTCTACCGGCCAATAACCAACAGTTTCGCCGCCCTGTTCCGTGATTTTCTCAGCCAAAATCCCCATGGCATCCATAAAATTATCCGGGTAGCCTTCTTGGTCGCCAGTTCCCACATAAGCTACTTTTTTGCCGCTAAAATCAATATCATCAAGTTCTGGGAAAAAGCCTTCCCAGTCGCTTTGCAGTTCGCCGATATTCCAGGTTGGACAGGCGATAATCAGACATTCGTATTCAGCAAAATCATCATTTTCAATGCTGCCTATCTCGTGCAAAGTCACGATATCGCCACCAAATTCATCCCGAATCATTTCAGCGATAGACTCAGTTTTGCCAGTTGTAGTTCCGTAGAAAAGACCAATTGATTTCGACATTGTTACTCCGAAGGTGAAATTTGATAGTGCTTGAGAATTATTTTTTTTGAGTCAGGATTTGGCATTTCCTGCCTGCAATTCATGCAAAAACAGTAGACGCGATTGTGGCGCACCTGAGAAATTAGGGAGTCAAGGCAGCAAGGACACTGTTTTTTCATCTGCTTAAAGTTGAAAATTCATTAACCAAGCTGACTCACTCAAATCGGGGTCTGGTTCGCAGTCAATTAGTAACAAATTCAGTGTGGTTTGTACTTTTAGACTGCGCGGGATGCCGGCGGGTACAAACACAAATACTCCCGGTGTTAAAGTGACTTTTTGATCGCACACCGTGAGAGTTCCCCCTCCTTCTAAGACGGCGAGGGTTACATCTTTGGAGTTATCGAGGTCAGGTATTTCGGAATTTTTACCCAAACTCATCAGTTTTTGGCTGTCGGCGGGTTGTCCGTCGCTGATTCGATCGGCGGATGCGGAAACTATTGCTGCTGTCACGGTGATTGACCTCCAGGTACTGTTAACTTCCGGCACTTATTGCAATTAATATTCAATAAGCTACCATGCAATTTAGATAAATTGTCAAGAGTAAAACATTAAGATTTGTTACACAATGCTGTCAGACTAGGTTTACACTCAGCACAAGCAGCCCCAAATTCACACCGGGCGGTGTTTGTGGACGCTAAGACAGCGCGACGTAAGGGCTTAACAGAAAAAATAGTTAGTAATTATTTGCAATTAGTTCTTGAAATTACATTTGTAGCACGATCGCCAATATAGCAATTCTCAATTGCCCGCAATACAGTAAGGATACGGCGCAGTGCCTACGGAATATGTGTATTGCACTCAACAGGATAAGGTGTACCGCTGCGTGCGTACCCTAAAAAATGCAATAGAGGCGGGTTTTAACGGGATTTGTCGATCGCAAAAATCCGTCTCCAACCCGCCCCTAATGACAAGAGTCAACAATTAACTGACTAATTCTTCGCCCCAACGCCAACATACATAATCGACGTATCCTCATTGATTTGGATTTTAAACAACCCTGATTTTTTGTAATTTATATAGTTAGCGAAATTAGATGTTAGAGTTTGAGAGACTTGTTTAAAAATACCCGCCGAAGGAAACACCTGCTTGCCGCGTGTAAAATCTTCCCAAAACCCGTGCATTGCGGCTAACATAGCGCCCATTTCTCCAAACATATCAAAACCTTTAATTTCAATCTTGCCAAAACCAATATCCTGCATTACCAGCGATAGTTCATCGGGGGTAATAAACTTCTCCCAATCGTGAACGCCCCGCTTAATCTCCTGCAAAATATTTTCCATCAGCCCAATCATCACAACTTGCGAGGAAAAAGTTCGGTTGATTGTATCAAAAAAGAACAGTCCCCCAGGCTTAAGAATCCTGTGAACCTCAGACACAACTTTTTTGTAATCGGCCACGTGTTCCAAAACATCCACGCAGATTACAACATCAAAGGTATTGTCGTCGTAGGGCATATTTTCGGCAAAACCTTGCCTGTAGTCAATCTCGAAACCGTTGGTAACTGCGTGATTTTGAGCTGCTACAATACATTTGTCCGATCGATCTATTCCAGAAACAATAGCGCCTCTCTCGGCCATAAACTCGCAAGAAAAGCCGCCACCGCACCCGACATCTAAGGTTTTCAGCCCTTGCCAGTTAGTCGCGTGTCTGTCGAAAAACTCAAATCTCGGTTTGTTTAGATGGTATAAAGCATAAATTTTAGCATTTTCGTCCCACCAATTATCGGCATTTTCCTCATAAAATTCTAAATCATTTTTTACTTCAGTTTTCTGCACGATTTTATCAGTCCTGATTAGTGGAAAATATAGAGGGCGATCGCACTTATGCGTGATTTTATAGGACTGACGCCAAAAAATCCAATTTCTGTAAAAAATCGGAGGTTTCGTGACGAGTTCACAGGCAGACACCGGGTTTCTGAATCCGCGCGCGTAAGTTCTATTTTTTCGTTAGTTGTGAATCGCCACAGTTGTTTATTATAATAGCTCTGGCCCAAATTTCAACAAGATGGATCGCGTTTCTATTATCATCCCAGCCCTTAACGAAGCGACTTGTCTCGAACGCACCCTCCGCCAACTCAGCATTCTCAATCCTCCGGCTTGGGAGGTGTTAGTGGTAGACGGCGGTAGTCAAGACGACACAGGGGCGATCGCACTTTCCGCCGGCACCCGCGTTATTTCTAGCAGTATAGCCGGACGATCCCTGCAAATGAACTTAGGTGCCGGGGTCGCCACCGGTGAAATTCTGTGCTTTCTCCACGCCGATACTTTAGTTCCCGACGACATTGTAGCAGTTATGCAGAAAACATTGTCCGATGCCGAAATTGTGGGCGGCGGGTTTATCTCCCTGATGGCTGGTTCGCAGCAAACAAGATGGGGTTTTTCCCTCCACAATTACCTGAAAACTTATTACGCGCCGCTGTTATTTCGACCTCATTTATTTTTCAAAGGGTTGCGCCTGCTGTTTGGCGACCAAGTTATTTTTTGTCGCCGTACCGATTTTTGGGAATGCGAGGGTTTTGATGCTGCGCTGCCAATTATGGAGGAAGCGGATTTGTGTTTGAAGTTAGTGCGACGGGGGAGACTTAAGTTAGTCAATCGGGTAGTGGAAAGTAGCGATCGTCGAGTTGCGAGTTGGGGCGAATTTAAAGCTATTGCGATCTATCTTTTGATTGGTTTTTTCTGGGGTTTTGGCGTTTCCCCAAGGTATCTCAAGCAGTTTTATGAAGACATCCGCTGAAACACAAAATTTGATTAAATTCCCAAAATGTACTGCCTGTAATTTTTGGGCAAAACTTTTTCCAACAGGTAAATAATCGCCCCACAACCTAACAAAGTCCCCGTAACTAAAAAGCCGAGTTTCAGCAGCGGATTTACCGGGTCAATAAACTTATAAAACACCAACAACACATATTTCACTACTGTCGAATCCAGGAGATATATAGGGAATGAGTAAGCAGCCAATATTTTGACTAACCCAGATACTTTACTGGGAAGTGCGATACTCTTAGAAAATGCGAGGATCGATAATACGAACAAAATTGCGTATCCTTGAGCAGATATTTTAAAAAACGATCGGAGAAACCATGCCTCCGAATCAACTCCACTTTTTAGGTAAAATTCCCCAATGCTAGCTAGATAAAAAAGGATAGTTACCCCTAAGATTGGCATTTTCATCCGTTCGAGAACGGGTTGAATTCTGTCATACGAGCTGCCCAAAAATAGACCCGTTGAAAATGGCAAAATCCAACTGAAAATCCAGCGCTCCATCAAAGGTAGAGGTATTGATATGTATTGGAAAGCGGTTAAGTAGAAGAAGATTGTAAAAATTGTTTGAATTGTTAACCCCAAAGCCAAAACTTTTCTGGGTTCTAAAAATCTTAATTTCACGAGAAGCCACCACCAGCCGTAGCATTGAATAATCACAACGATGAAGTAATAGGGAGGCATCACTGAACCAGTCAAGATATCTCTGAGTAATGAAAGTAAATCGAATTTTTTTATTTCTCCCAAATTATTTAATATGTACACAGCTACTGACCAAAACAGATAAGGCGGTAAAATTTTCGACAGTCTTTTTTTGATTACCAGTGCGGGATTATTTTGATTTTCCAGTTTGTTGGTGAGAAAAAAGCCGCTCAACAGTAAAAATGCAGGTACGCAAAATAGTTGAAATGTATCGATCGCCACAAATAAAATTCTGCGATCGCGAAATGTAAAGAACCCCGCATGAGTAATCACAACACTGACGATGGCTAAAGCTCGGATCAAATCAAATTCAGCGAACCGATTAGAAACTTTTTGCATGGTAAAAATTAGATTGTCAAAATTTGAATCAAGTTAGGAATTTTTTGTCTGATACCAAATCCCGATTTGCTACCCCTTTTATCATTCGGCGGTTGAAACCGCTGCATAGAGTCAAACGAAGTCCGAGCAAAGGGGGACTAAGAGATAAAGGGGGTCTTTAATCCGGATTTCGTATGAGGAGTACCATAGCATAAAAGGTTATATTTGCTCCTATCTTCACAAAACTTATGTCGGCCCAAATAAGTCACCGAGTGCTGGGATTGAGGAATATAGTCATTTCAAATAAGTATGAGACACTCTTCATGCACAATAAGCACGAATAACTTCATCAAGAGATGTGCCAAGAGACGCATACATTTTAGCTCTCTTTAATGCACTAAAATCATGCTCAATATCATTTAAGTCTGGAGAGTATTTTTGTAAAAAAATCATCTGATGACCGGCCGACTCAACCAATAGTCTAAGGACCGTCTTACGATGAATGGGTGCATTATCCATAATCAATATAGATGGACTTGTTAAATCTGGTAACAAATATAAAGATAACCATCCTGAAAATCCTTCTGCATTCAAACTACCCATAAACAGCATTGGTGCAATTAAGTCCTTCTTTCCTTTTCTTCTTCCTGCTACTAAATTTTCTCTTTTTCCCCGTTTTCCTGGTCTTTCGCCATAGACTTTCTTTCCTCTTTTTGAAAGGGCATAGACAGAACCCACAAAAACATCAAATCCAGACTCATCAATGAATACAAGACTTTTGCTGCCATAAATCTTAATTAATTATCTCAGATTTCTGTAGTATTCCATTCTCTATCGCTCTACTTCTTTCTTGATAGCGAAGTTGTTTTTTTTGGTAATCTTCATTTTTTTTAAGGCATAGCAGATGGCACTCGGTCTGACGGAGAAAGTTTTTGCTCTTTCTACTAATCTTGCTGCCGGATTTTTTTCAACATCTTTTTTGAGGGCTTCCCAATCTAGCTTTCGTTGACGGTGAGTGACCTGAGTTGGTCGAAGGTCTTCCCTACCGGCGCGATCTATAAATTGTTGCTCTTCCTACCTTAAATATGGCGGCAGCTTTCGTTATACTCCCTCCATTTTCCACATCCATTGACTACTTTTTGTCGGTAGTCTAGACTGTAAGCCATTTTTTTTTAATTAACTATTTTTATCGATTTTATCATGATCTTGCCTCTGTCTCACATTTATTTGAAATGACTATAAAGACTATAGAGACTATTGCGAAAAAAAATCTACCTAAATTAGGTAGACTTTTAGAGATGTTCAAGCAATGAGTTCACTGTGGGCTAACCGTTGTTGTGATGGATGTGCGACGCTGAAACACTATCCAACTGATCGCGCCCGTTGCGGATCACGCGCAGCATATCGCTCAACTTTTGCTCGATATTATCGAGCACTTGGTCGGCATAATCATCGGCTCCGTTTTGAATTTCCTCGCATTCAGCCAGCGCCCTTACTCTCATCTCTTCCAATTCTTCTTGAGCCTGGTAGCGAATTTGTTCGACTTCCGCCAGCGTGGCCTGCTGAATTGCCTCGCAGTCGAGCAAAACTTGCTGCCGCAACTGATCTGCCTCTATCTTCGCCTGCTGAAGCAGGCCCATATCGTTTAAAATTTCTGCTGCTCTCTGTTCTGCTGCTTCTATCACTTCCTGAGCGTAAAGTTCCGCCTCTTGAAGCAAGTCGTCCTTGTGCCGGATGATTGTCTCGGCTTCCCCAAAGGCGATCGGCAAATTTAGCCTCACCAAGTCTAACTGATCGAGCAACTGTTCTTCATCCACCAGAGTGCGTCTGGTCATGGGAATTCGCGGGCTGTCGAGAACAATTTCCTCAAGCCTGTTCAATTCCCGCTGGATGTCTACTCCTGCGGTTCGGGTGGGGTCTCCGAAGGCGGCTGTGTTCTGAGGAGGTTCGTTCTCAGTGCCGAGGCCGGTACTGTCGGGTTCGATGCGAGTTGGTTCCTGCTGGCGTAACATTTGTAAATATCTAGGGCGACGTGTTTCGGAACAAGATGATCTACGGAGCCACCAAACTTGGCTATTTCTTTAACTACACTACTACTTAAAAAGCTGTACTCGTTAGAAGTTGCCAAAAAAACTGTTTCAATTTCACCCAGAAGGGTTTTATTGGTGTGGGCCATCTGGAGTTCCATTTCAAAATCTGTTAATACCCGGAGCCCCCGCAGCAGCACTTTGGCTTGTCGAATCTTAGCATAGTTTACTGTCAAACCCTCAAAACTGTCTACTTCTACATTTGGCAAGTGTTGGGTAGAGCGCAGGATCTGCTCGATCCGTTCCTCTACGGTGAAGAGAGGGGTTTTACTGGGGTTTCTGACTACGGTAACAATTACCCGATCGAACAGTTTAGATCCCCGCTCAATAATGTCTGCGTGACCGAAGGTAATGGGGTCAAAGCTGCCTGGATAGATTGCAATCACGAGTTTGGCTCAATGAAGTGGGGGAGAGTGGAGGAGTGGAGGAGTGGGGGAATGAGAGAGTGGGTAGAGTGGGGCCGTGGGAGAGTGGAAGAGTGGCAAAGCCGGAGATGTGGAAAATCTTCCTTCTTCCTTCTTCCTTCTTCCCTCTTCCTTCTTCCTTCTTGGCTCTACTTTTTCATCGAATGAGCTTTGTAGAAAGTTTCGAGGCTTTGCTTGTCGCCCACAAACCGCCAATGCCAAGGCTCATAACTGACGCCTTGGCGATTGTTTTTGGGGAAGGACATTTCAAAGCTGAAGGCGACGGCGTTGGCTTCTAACCACTTGAATGCTTGGGTATTTTCAAAACTGGGGCTGAGGTTGTGTTCCGGGGCGCTGCCGTCGCCGATGTCGATCGCGTAACCGGTGTGGTGTTCGCTGTAACCTGGAGGGGCGCTGACTTCGGCTCGCTTGCTGGCGTTTTGCCTGCGTTCGGCTTTCACGTCAAAAAATACGTGCTGTTGGTCTTGCAGGGAGCGAAAGCCGGATATGGGAGCGAAGTAGATGCCTGATGCCGCTGCGGCGTTGACCATTTCCTGATATTTTGCTGCTGCTGAGGAGCGGAGTTTGACGCTACCGTCGGAGGTGACGCTTACCAAGTCTTTGGCTGGTGCTTCTGGGTAGGGCAAGTGGCCCAGCAGGTTTTCTGGGATTGCGGGGACTTTTGGGGTGGTAGCTGGACTTGGGACAGACGGAGACGCGGAACTTGTCGCCGCTGAGTCTTGTTGAGTTTGCTCGGCCTGACTGGTGGCTGGGAACAAGTTAAAGTTGAGGTGCAGCCAGATGCTGACCCCAAAGGCTAGTGCGGCCAACCCTAGCAGTTTCCAAATCAGCCCTTTTTTCTTAGACTGACTCTGCCCTGCTTCTGGGTATGGGTGGTCTCGCACTGCTTCTGGAATTTCGTCGGCGACAAGCTCCGAGGCTTGCGGGGGTTTTCTTGACAGACTAGCGTTATCCAAGCCAGCTCCACTCCTGCACTTCAATAAGGCTCAACGTTACAAATTGTAGACCGATATGGGCGATCGAACAGCTACAATTGCCGCTGAGAATATATCATCTCTTTCTGACCTCGCCCTGTCCCATCCGCCAACTCTCGCATTTGTTACTTGGGCCCACAGTCGATCGTCCCTGCGAGGTCGCACTGGTTGGCGCTGGTAGCGCTGGTTTATTTTAAGTGTAATTTGTTACTGTTCCACAAAATCTAACAATTCTTCGATCGACACATCAAACGTCCGGGCCAATTTTAGCAGAGCACCGATGTCAGCCATTGCCATACCGGGCGATCGGGCATAACTTTTCAGCGTGCTGTAGTGAACGCCCGATCGAGTGGCAACCTCTGTCAGAGTCCAACCGTTCTCGGCAGCCCACTCTCGAATCCGCAACCTCACCAATCCGCTGCTTGACAAAGGGCAAGTATTGTGACTTTAAGTAATTAGATCTTAAAGGGCGATCGTCCCCCGGCCTCAGAAACGGAAGAGCAATCACTTTTTTAGACAACCTCTCATTATATTTATTTTCTGGGAAAGAGTGTATTCACGCTTTTTGAGTAGAGTTTGTTTAGCAAACCCCTTAACTAATTTTATTCGTGAGTAGAGCCATCTGGCATAATTGCACCAGTCAGTTTAGCATTTGCCAAGTCCGCTCCCCCTATTTTTGCACCCGTTAAGTTAGCGCCAGATAAGTCTGCAAAGCCTAATCTTGCTGCACGGATGTCTGCTGAAACTAGCTCAGCACCACGCAGCTTTGCAGAGTTTAATTCCGCTTGTCGCAAGTCAGATTCAGTTAAGTCGGCTGTCGTTAGATCTGCACTAACTAATCTTGCATCATTCAAGTTTACCTGCTTCAAATTAGCCCGACTAAAATTACAGCCGTCTAGCCTTGCTCCCTGAAGTTTTGCACCACTCAAATTGGCATCTCTCAAATTGGAACTCTGCAAGTTGGCCGAATTCAAATTAGCACCTTGTAAATGGGCTCCCGTCAAGTTAACACTGCTCAAGTCCCTACCAGTTAGATCGGCATTTGGCAGTGATACATAAGGAGCAATTAAGTAAGCGCCAGCTTTCACGGGATCGAAATCAGTAGGAAATAAAGTTGCTTGATTGCAAATCGCTCCTTGAAGCTGAACTCCTTTGAGATTTGCTCCATCAAGATTTGCTTCTACAAGGTTAGCATTACTCAGGTTTGCATTTGTTAAATCAGCATTTCTTAGGTCTGCTTTTCTCAAGTTTATCCCGCTTAAGTTAGCTTGAGCGAGGTTGGCTGTGGTGAATTTTGTTTGTTGACTAAGTTTGGCACCACTGAGATTTGCACCCTTAAAATTGGCTTCAACGAAATTTGCATATTCTAGGTTTGCTCCTTTTAAGCTTGCCTTGCTCAATTTGGCTTTTTCTAGTTTAGCTGATTGTAAATTAGCCTGAGAGAGGTTGGCATTGATTAAATTTGCCCGCTCCAGATTGGCACTGGATAAATTAGCCTGAGCAAGGTTGGCATTGATTAAATTTGCGTGATTCAGATTAGCACTGGATAAATTAGCCTGAGCAAGATTGGCATCTCCTAGTTTTGCTTCGTTAAATTTGGTGCTACAGAAATAAGCATCCCTCATATCTGCTCCCTTCAAAATTGCCCCGCTGAGGTTGAGGCTCTGCCAATTAACACCCCTTAAATTAGCTTTTGTAAAATTAGCATTACTCATGTTGACATCAGAAGCTAGGTTTTTACCGATCAGATTAGCACCAGCTAAATTAATCCCTGTAAAATCCCTTTCTCCCTGAGTGTAACGCTGCCAAAAATCCTCAACACTAACAACAGGTTCCAGACATTCCTCAGACTCATCCTCCACATCCTCACAGCTATCCTCTAAAGCAATATCTTCAGCATCCGCCGCCAAGCCTTCCAAATAATCAGCTCGATCGATGGAATCCGAACTCGCTAAAAACCGCCTTTCTATCTCCTCCTCATTTAATACTTCGCTGCTGTTAAAGCGCTCAATTAATTGCTTGACAATTTGGCAGTCATTCGTGCGAATTCCCACTTCTTTTTCTGCACTTTCATCGCTGTTAGTCAGAAAATTATGGCTACCCAACATGGCAAAACTAGAATCACAGACTAAAAAGTTTTCGTGAGTTCCCAATAAAGAGAGACAAAATTGATCGGGATATTCGCTGGCTAATTCTTGCAAATCTGCCAAAGCATTGTAGCGCCATCCCTTGCCGATATTTTGCCTGTCTCCCAGATAACCCCAGCCAATATTTATCAAACATCCTCGGTTCAAACACTCTCTAAATTTTTGCAGCAATTCATCATTAATGCTGTTACAATTGAGCCAAGGGCAAACAATAATCAGCCGCTCTTGTGCTAGTGAGAGGGCTTCCATCAACACAGCGCGACTGTTGGGACGATCGCATACTAACTGATACTGAAAGTCTGAGTTTGGCTTTTCTGTCTCGGTGTCAAGCTCGATCGGTCGATCGGCAATGACAGACATATCGCCATTACCCAAATCACACGGCTGTTGCAGGGACGCAATTTCAGCAGTCAAACTTTCTAGCATTTGCGGTTCCGGGCGATCGTTAAATCGCTGTTCCTGTGCCTCTAACTGGCGCTTAAGTTTGGCTAGATATTTTTTCAGAATAACTTGCTCTTCTTCAAGCTGCAATACTCTCGTGGCTATTGATCCTAAATCTAGTTCGGTTTCTGACATAGTGCTATCCTGAAATCAAAAATACTTCAAAAGCCAAGTCTGGGAAGTTTGCGCCTCATCAAACATTACCAACTTCTGCCAACTCAGCAATATTTGCAGAAATTTGCTCATCTCCTGCATCAACCGCAACCGTTAACTTCAATCCCAAAGCCTTCAGCCAACTAGCCAAACCATAAATTGTCGCAATTCCGTCTCCCGACAACAAAGTATCTAACTTTTCCAAATGCAACTTAGCATCATCAGCAGACATATTTGGTTCGCCCAGAGCCTCAAATACATCTCTCAGCGCTTTTCGCATGATTCTTAATTCCAAATCTCCCTCTTCTTCCTCAAAAATTTCTGTGATGTAAGCAGCAGAAAAATTGGGATCTTTGAGAGATTTGATTTTAAACGGATGGTAAGGGACACTTTTAGGCATTTTCTTGGCTCCTGTATTCTTCCCAATATTTCTTAGCAGTGCGAATATCTTGATCTTGAGTACTTTTATCTCCACCGCACAGCAAAAGCACAATTATTGCTCCAACTTGTCCAAAATAAACCCGGTAGCCCGGGCCAAAGTCAATTTTCAATTCCGAGACACCTTCGCCAACCGATCGACAATCTCCCAAATTTCCATTGCTAACACGCTCCAGCCTTTTCACAATCTTGGCTTTACCCTTAAAGTCGCGGAGAGATTCCCACCACTCATCAAAAGGAACTCTGCCGTCAGGCTGGCTATAACTCTGAATTTCCTTGGGTGGCGCTTCCATAATTTCAATTTTAGCGGGTCAGCACTCCAATCTTAAAGCCGCGCCCGATCGGCCCTTGACTTCATGCGCTACAATTATTAAGAAATCTTTAGTTAGATCCGTTTAACGCTCCAGACGCATTATGAGTCTTCCCATTCGCAACGTCGCCATCATTGCTCACGTCGATCACGGCAAAACCACCCTTGTGGACGCTCTCCTCAGACAGTCCGGGATCTTCCGCGAAGGGGAAGAAATCCCAGATTGCGTCATGGACTCCAACGACATCGAGCGCGAACGTGGCATTACCATCCTTTCCAAAAACACCGCCGTCAGGTACGGAGAAACCCTGATCAACATCGTCGATACCCCCGGACACGCGGACTTCGGCGGAGAAGTCGAACGAGTTCTCGGCATGGTTGACGGCTGTCTGCTGATCGTAGACGCCAACGAAGGCCCGATGCCGCAAACGCGGTTCGTGCTCAAAAAAGCCCTAGAAAAAGGACTGCGCCCGATCGTCTTTGTCAATAAGATCGATCGCGAGCGAGCCGACCCCCACAAAGCCGTCGATAAAGTTTTGGATCTGTTCCTCGAACTAGGTGCTGACGACGATCAGTGCGAATTTCCCTATCTCTTCGGTTCCGGCTTAAGCGGTTACGCCAAAAAACACCTCGAAGACGAAGGGGTAGATATGAAGCCCCTCTTTGAAGAAATCCTCGACCACGTACCACCCCCCGTCGGCGACCCCAACAAGCCACTACAACTGCAAGTAACCACCTTAGATTACTCAGAATACGTCGGTCGCATCGTCATCGGCCGCATCCACAACGGCACGATTAGAATCGGTCAACAAGCAGTCTTAATCACCGAAAGCGGCGCGATTGTCAAATCAAAAATTACCAAATTGATGGGCTTTGAAGGCCTGAAGCGGATTGATATCCCAGAATCTTCTGCTGGTAATCTTGTCGCCGTTGCTGGTTTTGCTGATGCGTATATTGGCGAGACAATTACCTGTCCCAACGACCCGCAAGCGCTGCCTTTAATCAAAGTAGACGAACCAACTTTGCAGATGACTTTCTCTGTGAACGATTCGCCGTTCTGCGGTCAAGAAGGTAGTTTGGTAACATCTCGGCAAATTCGCGATCGGCTAATGCGAGAACTCCAAACCAACGTCGCCTTGCGCGTCGAAGAAACCGAATCTCCCGACAAATTCCTCGTATCCGGCCGTGGCGAACTCCACCTCGGAATCCTGATCGAAAATATGCGTCGCGAAGGATACGAATTCCAAGTATCCCAGCCGCAAGTAATCTTCCGCGAAATCGGCGGTCGTCCCTGCGAACCCTTTGAATGTTTGGTATTAGACGTACCCGAAGAAGCAGTCGGCGGCTGCATCGAACGCCTCGGTCAGCGCAAAGCAGAAATGCAAGATATGCACGTCAGCAGCACCGGCCGCACCCAAATCGAATTTTCGGTCCCCGCTCGCGGTTTGATTGGATTCCGAGGCGAGTTCATGCGCTTGACTCGCGGCGCTGGAATTATGAACCACAGCTTCCTCGACTATCGCCCCCTCGGTGGAGAAATTATCGCCCGTCGCAACGGAGTATTGATTTCCTTTGAAGAAGGAATTGCAACTACTTATTCACTGAAAAATGCTGAAGACCGTGGCGTATTTTTCATTACCCCCGGAACCAAGGTTTACAGAGGGATGATTATCGGCGAAAACAACCGAGATGATGACATGGAGCTGAATATTTGCAAGTCGAAGCAGTTGACAAACCACCGCGCATCTGGCGGTGAAGAATTGGCGCAATTGCAAGCACCAGTCGATATGAGTTTGGAACGCGCTTTGGAGTACATCGGTCAGGATGAATTGGTGGAAGTAACTCCGAAATCAATTCGCTTGCGGAAGGTGTCTAAGAAGTTGGTGAAACGCTAAAAAAACTTGAGGGCTGGCAATTTTGCCAGCCCTTAGTGTCAACTTCAAACTACTGTATTTAAAGGCAATATTAATCATTTTAACTCAATCAAAAATAGGTAAAAACGATGTCAACAGTTTATCGTTTAAAAGCCAGCGAACTAGATCGTAACTTTTTAGAACAAATCAAAGCAATTTTTGGAGATAAAGAGATTGAAATAATTGTCTCAGAATGCGATGAAACCGAATATCTTTTGAAATCGGAAATCAATAAAAACAAACTGTTGAAAGCTATTGAAAATGTTAAAGACAGACAAAATTTAGTTGAAGTCGATTTACAGGATTTGTAATGAGTAGAAGAATTATTTTTGAATCTTCTGCTTTTGCAGATTTTAATGAATGGGCAAAATTAGACAAAAAGATTTATCGCAAAATTGTAGAATTGATTAAAGATATAGATCGATCGCCCTTTGAAGGATGGGTAAACCAGAACCTTTAAAATACGAGTTAAGTGGTTTTTGGTCGCGGCGCATTGATAACGAAAATCGTTTGGTTTACCAAGTTACGGAGGTCGAAATTGCGATCGCAGCTTGTAAGAATCATTACAGTGAATGAAGCTTTAAGCAATGTACCTATCGTTTTTTTTCTCCCTTTACTAAATGCGATCGCTCTCAATCTTCTTGCTGAAGTTCTTCTATTAGATTAAGTACCTTTTGGTAATTTTCTTCTTTTCCCTGGACACGATATAAATTTTTAGCATTGTGAAAATCGACATTTGCTTTTTGGGAATAGCCCAATTCATAGTGGACAATGCCTCGGTTTAGATAAGCTTGGGCAAAGTCTCGTTCAAGCTGAATTGCCTTGGTAAAATCCTCAAGCGCTTTCTCTTTGTTCCCCAAACGAGAGTGAATAACTCCCAGGTTGTAGAATGTTTTAGGATTCTTAGGATTCAGCCAAGCTGCCTGCGTGTAATCATCAAGCGCTTCTTGCAAATAGCCTAATTTCAAGAAGTAGACATCACCTCGATTATTCCAAGCAAGGGCATCATCAGCATTTAGTTCAATTGCTTGGGTAAAATCTTTAAGTGCCTCTTCTACATCATCTATGTCTAAATTATTAACACCTCGGTCATTGTAGGCTTGAGCATAGCGAGGATTTAGTTTAATTGCTCGGGTGTGAGCTGCCTGCGCTCCTCGGTAATCATCTGAGTTAGAAGAAATAATACCCAGGTTGTTGTGAAAATCTGGACAATTAGGCTTGAGCAATATCGCATTTGTGTAATCCTCAATTGCTCCGGTATCGTCTCCTAGTTCATGGCGAACATTAGCCCGGTTATTGTAGGCATCTGCATAATTAGGATTGATCTTAATTGCTCGATCGAAATTTTCAAGTGCTCCCTCAAAATCTCTTTCCTTAGCCTTGTTTATTCCCAGTTTATTGAAATCCTCAGCACAGAGAGGAGAGTGCGCTCGCACCCTCTCGACTACCACCTCAATATCACAAAACTTGTTCAGCACTTCCTCAACTTGCTCAGGTTCAGCATTTGCAGGTTGTGTGTTCCTTGATTCTTTATGTTCTAGCTTCGATTCAGGTGGAATGATAGGAGAATCGACTATTTTTTCCCAATCTAACTCTAACTTTTTGCAAAAATTAACAAAATTTTTGCGGTCAACAGTCTTGCCAGTAAAAAAATTTACAACAGGCTGACGAGTTAGGCTTACTTCCTCTGCCAAATTATCATAAATCCAACCCTTTTTTGTCAAAGCTCTTCTGGCTTGTTCGATGCCTGCTACAGATGCTATGAGCGATCTCTTTGCCCGCGGTCTGTTTGCCATAGTCCCACTACCCTATTTGTGACCATTTTAGCTGCTCCTATTAAAAATTATACCAAACTCATACCAAAGTCATCCCTTACTTAGGTTGAACTTTAAAAGTGTGACTGCGAAGCTAGGGATGTAGTGATTCACTACTCAAAACTTAGCTGACGGAATTAATCATGTACAACAACAATCAGCACAACGAAGCCGAATTCTCCCAGCCACTAACCCCGCTTTCCCAAAAACAGGAATACGACTTCCAAACTCAAAAGAAAGTAGGAAAGACAGGAGAGGCGATCGTAGATCAATGGTTGCAGATTCATAGCTATCGCATTGAGGATGTCTCAGATTTGCCGCAGTATCAGAAAGCAGGTATTGACCACGTAGTAATTCGCCCAAACGGTTCAACTGCAACTGCTGAGTATAAGACCGATTTAAAAGCCAAGCAAACTGGAAACTTGTTTTTTGAAACTTTTGACGATCGCAACCGTCCCTGTTGGGGATGGACTTCGCAAGCCGATCTCTGGATATTTTTCATTCCTCAACAGGAGATATTGGTCGTCGAACCGGGTAAATTCAGGTTGTTAGTTTCGCAGCAACAGCCCGAATTCTCGCAGAAAGTAGTACCAAATCGAGGCTACAGTGTAACTGGATTACCTGTTCCATTAGTAAAGGTGCGGAATATTGCTAGTCACGTTTTCAAGTTTCCTGACGTTCTTTTCTAAAAAGAGACTCGCTGTTAATCTGGCGATCGCCTACTCAAGGCGATCGCCATTATTGGAGTAATAATACTTAGCAAACGCTAATTTGGCGATCGTTATGTTTTAATAAAAAATTGAGCAAAATCCAAACAAAGCCAGCCATGAGTCCTAAATCAATAGCCGTAATCAACTTCAAAGGCGGTGTCGGAAAGACTACCGTCACTTGGAGTCTGGGAAATATTATATCCCAAGGAACCGACTTAGAAGTCTTGATGTTAGACTTAGATCCGCAAATGTCGCTCACAGAGGCGATCGGACTTAACGAAAATACAGGTCATTTAGATGACAAGTTTGGTAAGTGGTACGAAAAATCCCTCAAGCATAGACTTACAATTTACGACGCTCTAGAAGTCTTTAAAAAAGCCGGACAGAATTTTAAATTTCCCGTTGGTTTCGACACCATTTATCAGATTGACGAACAGTTGCATTTTGTCCCTTCAGTTGAAGAATTGTATTGGTTAGATATCGATGGATTTGAGGGAAAAAGTGTTAAAGACTTCATCCGCAGATTTATCGGCAAAATCGCCAACTCTGCCAATCTCCCAAAATACGACTTGATGCTTTTTGACTGTTCACCTTCCTTCAGTCTCCTCACCTACAGCGTACTCTCTTGCTGCGACTTAATATTAATTCCCGTCAATCCCGATTATTTTGGTTCTAGGGGATTGAGTTTAGTTTTAAACTCGCTCCAGAAACGGATTGAGCCTTATCCGTTTCCCAAGATTGCAGTGTTTATGAATAAAGCTAAAACATATGGAGGATTGCTGACCAATGAAGTTCAGTTTTACATGAGAGAAGTAAAGAGACTTTGCGATGAGATGTCAAAAGATAATAACATAGAAGTTAGATTTTTAGAATCGACGATTCGCGAAAGCGTTGGGCTAAAACGGGCCATTAATGAGGGAGAACTGCCGCGAGAATTAGTTAGAGAATTTGAAAAACTATGGCGCGAGTGTGAGGAGTATCTGAAATGAGTAAAAAAGAAATTTTGGCTGCTTCCGAACAAGAAAGCGGGGGGTTGGTTGAGGAAATTGGCGAACTTAAGGAAATCTTGCGCGACGTTGCTCGAAAATTAACCCGGCTTGAGACTCAAGTCAAGCGGGGAGTGATTTCTGCTGGCTCAAAAACTTCGGATATTCCCAGGGCTGCTGATGTTAATAAACCTGTTAATTTATCGGCGGGAAATGTTCTAGAAGTTTATGAAGAACTGCGTTTACAAGCTAAGAATGGTAATGAAGAAGAGGTGAGGCAAAAGTTATTGGCAATGAGTGCAACTGACTTGAACTTAATGTGTTGCGAGTTAGGGATGCCGCCCAGCAGTAAGAATCCGTCCCGCAAAAAAATGTTTGAGCTAATTATTGGCAGAATTAAACAGAGTTTGAGGCTGTCGAGACATATCGACAGACAAACACTTTGAATGGGGCATTGGGAATGGGGTATTGGGAATGGGGCATTGCTGCACATTCGGCATTGGTAATAGTTTGGAGTTAGAATTTGCCATATCCCCCCAGCACTTTAAGAAGTCGGGGATATGAGGAATGAAGACTGTGAAGATTTAAAAGTAAGGAGATGATATTGACAAAATGCGTTTGCATAAATTATTGCGAATTAAGCCGATCGCCATTATCTCCCTAACACTCTCAATCACCTTGTTTTTGAGCCTTCACACCCCTCCCCCAACCGCAGCCCAAAAACCAAGGATACTAGCGTTTACCGCTCTCCAGAGGCGCGGCAGCGAGGTTAGAAACAGTTTATTTGCAGTCAATGCTACCAGTTCCGCTCGCCGCGAACTTGCACCTAATATAGATGTTAGCGCTCCCCTAGTGTGGTCGCCCAACGGCGAGCGACTGGCTTTCGTTAGCGGAGACACCGACATCTATACAGTCAATGCTGACGGTTCTAGACTAACTAAACAGTTTGCTGGGGATGCTTGCAAAGCAGCTAATTTTGAAATAGCTTGGTTTTCCAACAGCCAGAAACTTGTTTTTGCCCGTTCTTGCGACGGTTTTACCTCTGATGCTCCCGGCAGCCAATCACTTTATACAAGCGACACTTCTGGCATTAAAGGAACTAAAGTAGTTCGGAATTTGGAAGTAGGAGGATATCCGCCTAAAACAGAAATTTCCTCAGAATTTTACCTTTCGCCGGACGGTCAGCAGGTAGCATTTGTCAAGGATAAAAATATCTACAAAATGAATGCCGACGGTTCGGGAATGACCAAACTAACTAAAAGCCCCGGCGAATATGTATCCGGCGGAAGTGAACTTGTTTGGTCGCCAGATCGCACAAAAATTGCTTTCCTGTTCGGCGCTTATCCGAAACAGCAAATTTACACAATTAATGCCGATGGAACTAACCTTAAAAATTTGACGAACAACCAGCAAAATGAGGTTTACAACGTCAATATGTTTTGGTCGCCCGACAGCAGCCACATTGCTTACTATTACAATAAACCGGGCGATTCATCAGGCGAACAGCAAGATATCTACCTGCTCGAAATTAACCGGCGGACAGCCAATAATCTCACCCAAAAACCCAGAAACTACAACGAAATTTCGTGGTCGCCGGATGGCAAAGTTATTGCTTTCGTCGCCGGAGAGTTCAACAATCAAAAACTCTACACAATCAATGCTGACGGGAACCAGCTAAATCAACTAGCTACCCGGCTAAAACCGTCGGAATTATCGGAATTAGCTTGGTCTTCTGACAGCCAGCAAATTGCTTTTATATTTAATGAAATCCCAGGAAACAAAAGCAATTTGTATGTAATTAATCGGGACGGTTCGGCATTAACTAAATTGACAAAAGACCAGGATTTGAATGTTAGCCATCCGGTTTGGCAACCGCAGTAAAGTTAAGATCCCAAATATGCTGTAGGGGTAGGCTTTAGCACAGATAAACCCAGAATGGCGGGCTATCTTTGCACCGCCTTGGAGAGAAAGCGGGTTACGGAACAAGAAAGAAGCCACCAAACTCAACACTTAAAACTCTTCTTAAATGGGGGAAGATGCAATAATTTTTTTCTCCTTTAATGGCGGGTGAACTTGCAATTCATTTGACTCAACTTCCTGGTATTTTTCATCCTGCACCTGTTTATCAATTTTGGGCAACTTTAAAATCGCCCCAGCTAAAACCCAATAATACACGGATACAGGATCTACATCCAGCGGATAGTATTGAGTATTGATCGTAATAAATGCAACAAACACCCAAAAACTAGCTCCGTAACTCCGCAAACTTTTGTCCTTGACAGATCTGTAAGCTCTAAAAGTTAGAAAAGCTAAGTGTAAAAGCATGATCTGAAAACTAATCATTCCCGGATAACCTAGTTCGTATATCAACTTAGGTTGGAAAGTTTCAATTAGCTGCGTGGTACCAAATATTCGCGTTGAATTAGTGGCTCGTCCCACACCTCTACCGAGAGGTTTGTCAATGATAAAATTGTTGCTCTGCTCGAACTGATTAAAGAGAAACTGCTGGGGCGGTGCAGCATTCCAGCGACTAATAAAACTCTCCCACCGCTGCTCGATAATTCCCGGGTTAATAGCTGCACCGACAAACAGCAGAATCGCCAGTCCGGCACCGATGGGAATAAATCGTTTTAAATTAACTAATTGACCCGTGAGAACTAGCAGGATTGCTGTAGCAACAGGAACCATAACTAAAGCCGCTCTTTGACCAGAAATAACTGCATTGGCAAATACTAATGCCATGCCAAATAAACCGATAACTCGCCACCAGAATGAAGGATCGCAAAAGGCAGAGGCAAAGGTTAAAAAAGCATTAGAAATTAAAAACCACGCCCACTGCCAAGGCGCGACAAAAGTTCCCGGCAAGCGGACAAACTTGACTTCTGGACTGAACACCAAAGAACCGCCCACAAAACATCTAGCTTCCAGCGTTGCTTTGTATAATTCTGCTCCGGTCATTCCTCTGGTTCCCGCACACTTTCCACTTTGCAGCAACAGGTACTGAATCAAACCGAGAAGGCAGCAAACGATCGCCAAAACGATGTGCATTCGACTAAAAAATACCAAATCCTTCTTAGTGCGGAGCAGATAATAGGTACAAGCAATCAGCGGTATGTAACCTATCAATACTTTTAAGCCGAGAATTCCTTGCAGAATTGGTTTGTCGCCCTTCATAGGGTTGAGCTGCATCTCCCCGTTGACAAAAATTAAAGTCAGCATTGCCATCATCAACAGGATGCTGAAGGTAGAAAGCATTTGTTTGGGAATGAACAGGCGCAACTGTTTCTTTTTGCAGCTTTGAATTAGGGCGATGAGAGCTGGTATGTAGAAAGCATCTTTGGCTACTTGAAATGCGGCATTCCCGCCACCAATTGCGTAAGTAATTGTACCACTCAAAGGCAGGTAAATTAGAAAAGTCCACAAAGCTTGACGGGGGTATTTGTAGGAAAGCAGCAAGATGGTCGCGGCAGCGCCTCCTGCAATAGCAATCTTAGGACCTGCTACGAACAACAGGGGAATGCTCAGAGCAACGGTGACTAAGCAGCTTATGGCGATCGCCTGCACCAATTCATTGCGCTTTTCTGAAATTTTGCGTTTTTGTGCAGCTACTTCTTTTTTGCTGAGCGCTGTTGTTTTTTCGCCGTGCTTGTGTTTGGATTTCTTGGATTTGCGCTTGGTTTTCAACATATAGCAGAAGCAAGAAGGAAGAGGGAAGAAGGAAGAAGGAAGTTCGGCAACGGAGTCGCTTTCTGAGGATGTAACGGATGTAACGGATGTAATGGATGTCAGTCCGATGCAAGAGGGAAGAGGGAAGGAAGAGGGATTTAGGACTGAAAAATAAATAAGTTGATGAGTTATCGGTTATAATGAAAAAAGTCCGCTTATTGCCATTGTCGCTCCTAGAGAGATCAACTCACAACGAATTTTTCTACTTAACTATTCTAATTTACTTTTAAATCCATGTTTTATTCTAGTTCAATTGAGTCAGAAATGAAAAAAAATTATAAATCCCGATCAGAAAAGGATAAAGGAAGGTATGCAGAAGAAAGAATCTCAAAAATTAGGAGGTGTGGAATTAGCTATGTAATGCAACTTTTGGGTTGAAGCCGAAATACCATAAGGGATTAGAAGATTTAGAAAAAAGGGACTCAGAGACACTAAATAGTTCCAGGATCAGAAAGAAAGGAGGGGGAAGAAAAAGTATTCGGTCTACTCAAATCTGCATTGATACAGCCTTTTTAGAAGTTTTAAAAAATCACACAGCCGGAGCCCCAATGAATGAGTTAATCAAGTAAACTAATTTGACGCATAAAGAAATAGCTTCTGGACTACAAGTGGCAGGTTTTACCATTAGTCTCTCCTTAGTGGCAAAACTGTTAAAAAAGCATAGATATGTGATCTGAAACGAAAAGCAACAAAAAACACACAATAGGAATTTATCAAAATCGGGACCCTCAATTTAAAAATATTTCGAGACTTGATACAGAGTATAAAGAAGCCAACAATCCTATTATTAGTTTTAATACGAAAAAAAGAATTTTTAGGTAATTTGTCTCGTCCGGGAAACCTCTACAAAAAAGAACTTGTCTCTACTTTTGATCGTGATTTTTGAGTTAAGGTCACGGAAAAATGCTCCCACATGGGATTTATGATTCTCAACAAAACCGAGGATATATAACATTAGGAAACAGTAAAGATACCCGTGAATTCGCCTGCCTGTGAGTCTTTAAAAAACTGGTGGAATAATTAGGGAAAGGCTAGCTACCCTAACGCTAATTCTAGCTTGGCTAAATGTGATGGTGGAGGTAATAATGCTAATCATTATATTTTCAAAGAACATCTGCCGAAATTAGTTAATGAAATAGGAATTGAGATCAAAATTGCTCATTACCATCCTTATAGATCTAAATATAATCCCAGAGATCATCGACTTTTTCCTTATATTACTAGGACCTGTCAAGGAGTAATTTTTACAATTTTATAATTAGTAAAAGCTCGTAGAAAAAACTCAAACTAAAACGGGACTATCTGTAGCTGTAAATATCCTTAATAAAGTTTACAAAACGGGTCGAAAGGTAGCTGGTAATTTCAAAAATGTTGTGAAATTGTTTTTGATGAATATTTGCCCAAATGGAATTATCGAGCCGTACCTCAAGCTGAGTAATTAATTAATTAAGTTATTTATTTTTCATTCCTAAGTAGTGGTTTATAGTGTCATGGCTGCATTTTTTTTAGGTTCAGCTAGATTGGTCAGCGTATAATTAACCTGACTGCTCAGTAAATATTGGCAATAGTCTAGTTGGGTAAATTCCATACAGTTCACCCGGTTTATTATGCCTCCAGTATATAATAACTCCTCTGAAAAATCTATTCATTCCTCCCCTGATGATATTAAAATTTATAATATCAAGAGGTCGGGAAGTTTATCAGGGTTTATAGCTCTATCCAATGGGTCTTTCTAAACCGTGTACGCTATATCTAGTGTTCGTGCGTAAGTCCTGAAAAAAAGAAAATGGAAAGTTTTGGTTTTGTTCCTCAACCTAACCTACACTATTAATAATTTGTGTAAGGGGAATGTTTATTACTAACTCTCATTATTCACGACACGGAAGTTACGGAAATACGGATAACTGTTGTTTTCCTGAGTCCTGATTCTTTCTTGCTTCTTCCTTCTTCTTTCAAAGTCCCAATTCCTCGTTACTAATTCCCAAATGACTCGCTTAGCCACAACAATAGAAGCCATACTTTACTTAAAAGGTCAGCCAGTGTCGATCGCAGAAATTGCCGAGATTGCCAAGTGCGATCGAGCCGAAGCCGAAGACGCCATCATCGAACTCATGTCTGACTCGTCCCACCGCGACAGTGCATTAGAAGTCGTCGAAACCCCCACAGGATACAGCCTGCAACTCAGAGAAGAGTTTGCCAGTTTAATGCAAACTTTAATACCTCCAGAATTAGGTGTGGGAGCTTTGCGGACGCTGGCTGCGATCGCCCTCAAAGGCGGCATCGCTCAGCCAGATTTAGTTAACTTGCGAGGTTCAGGAGCTTACCAACAAGTGCAGGAACTTGTAGAAATGGGTTTCGTCCGCAAACGGCGACCCACTGAGGGGCGGTCGTATTGGTTACAAGTTACCGAGAAATTTCACCGGTACTTTCAAGTAGACCAACTGCCAAAACAATTGCAAATTGACTTTCAGGCAAATTTGTACCCAACCAATGACGAGTAGTTTGAAGTAGAATGTAACCAGCCAGAAATTAAGAATCGCCAAATGGTTTTTCACCCTGACTTTGACACATCAAATGCCCAACAAACCGCAGTCAATCCACTGCTGAAGTACCTCCAACACCAATCCCCGGAGGTTCTAGCCCGCGTCGCCAAGTCCGTCAGCCCCGACATCAGAGAAATAATCTCTCATAACGTTCAAGGACTTGTCGGCGTTTTGCCTTCAGAAAATTTTAACGTCGAAATTACCACCGATCGCGAAAACTTAGCAGGTTTGCTAGCTTCAGCGATGATGACAGGCTATTTTTTGAGGCAAATGGAGCAGAGGATGTACCTAGAAGAAAATTTAGCAAGCACCAGCTCGATTAAACCAAACTCACCCAAAGACAAGTAAAAAGATCGACGGGTTGGGGAAGCCAGAAAGATGAAAGTTGTTCAGAAAAATCCATAATCCTGAATCATGGAGGCACAGGGAATTAAGAAACCGGGCTGTTAACCGGATATCCCTCGCGCTACACCGAGGCTTTTGGTGAAAAAACCCGGTTACTGCTTCCAGGACTATAAAGCATCAGATTCATCTTCCATCCTCCACCCCTGCAACTAATACCAATTTCAAAAAAGAATGCAACTGTAGATAAGCTCCAAATCCTTATGCAGTAAGTCATTCTTAATTCTTTAATCGAAAATCGAAAATCGAAAATCGAAAATGGTATTACCCACCGGCGGAGCTACCCGATAGGGGAAAAGCACCCGGACGTACTTTAATTTTCTGAACTTGACCCAAACGGTTAATTTCCACTTCGAGTTCTTTGCCCACAACAGTGTTTTCCACCCGTTCTTGCACGTCACCGGGAGTGTTAACCGCAATTCCGTCAACTTTTTGAATGACATCTCCGGGACGCAAGTCGGCTTTTTGAGCGGGGGAATTTTCCACCACTCGCGCCACGGCTACGCCTTGATCGAGGGTAATTTTATTATTATTATCGAGCTGTTTGTTGAGTTCTGCCTTGGTGGCTGCAGTCAAGCTGACCATTTGAATGCCGAGATAGGGATGTTCGGCTTTACCTTTGGCGAATAACTGATCGGAAACTCGTTTGGCGGTTTCTATCGGAATTGCAAATCCCAAACCCTGAGCGTCGGCGCGGATAGCGGTATTGATGCCAATTACTTCGCCTTGGTCATTCAGCAGGGGGCCACCAGAATTGCCGGGGTTGATGGCGGCGTCGGTTTGGATGAAGCGGACTCGCTTGTCGGGGATGCCGACTTGAGAACTCGATCGACCCGTAGCGCTGATAATGCCCACAGTCACGGTATTGTCCAGACCCAAAGGATTGCCGATCGCGATCGCCCACTGTCCCGGTACAATATTGTCCGAGCGACCCAAAGCCACCTGTGGCAGTTCCTTAGCATTAATCTTAACCACAGCGACATCCGTCAGCGGATCGACTCCCTGCACCTTACCCTCAAACTCGCGGCCGTCTTTGAGCGTCACCTTGACAGTATCCGTCCCGGAGACAACGTGAGCATTAGTAACAATGCGACCGTCAGAAGTGAGAATAAACCCGGAACCGGTACCTCTCTTGACTCGTTCTTCCGGCTGCGGCAAATTTTCCCCAAAAAACCGACGAAACAAAGGATTTTTGAAAGCTTCCGGTACTTGATTCGCCACCTTGGTTGATGCGTCAATCCGCACTACAGCAGGGCCGACTTTTTCGGCTGCTTCAGCAATAAAATTGGGATTGCTGCGATCGACTGCCCGATTTTCCAGAACAGGAGGAGACGCATAGGGGGGGATTTGCTGGCGCACTACTGGCAAAACCAATCCGGTTTCCAGATTGTTTGAGCCTTGCAGATAGCGATTTCCCAACCATCCCATACCTCCGCCGATTGACAGCAAAGTCACATAAAGGGTCGCTTGCTTAAAAGATAAACTCATTTAATAACTCCCGCTAAATACCTCATCCCCGCAGACACGTTCGGAATCAACAAGCGTTTTTGTCTTGGCGATGGGAAGGAAGCGGGGCGGGGCGTACCGCTTCCTCAAGAACATAGCTGTTAACAGGCAGGCGCCCATCGGCATCACAGGCAATTTTGCCGGATTTGCCAAGAGCGACTCTAACTAATAATTCTCATCCTAACTTGGCTTAGCCTGGGATTTACAGTCTGGGGGGTGGCTAGAGGTTGTAAATATGAAGCCTCACAGGATTTGAAAATTGTCAACTGTCCCAAATGAATACTTTTTTCGGTAGATAATGAGGTTTAAACGCTTATTTCCGGTGATTTCTGCACTAATTTGGTCGATCGCACCTGTTGGGCAAACGGCGGCAAATACCGAGATCCCACCTGCAAATCTTCCTTCTGGTATACCTGTAGAAAACCCTGACCCCGCCCGCGATTGCCCGAGTCCGGCTATGTCTCGGTTGCGCCGCCATACTGTGGCCCAGGGCGAAACAATAGAAAGCATAGCGCGGCAGTACAATGTGATTCCTGCAGCGCTGATCGGGATCAATCCGACGTTGGGGGGCGGTGAAGTATCTGCTGGAAGTGCGATCGTCATTCCTCCGTACAGTGGCACCGAGGTAGAAGTCCCTGCGGGCTGGAATTGGCAAAAACTGGCAGAAGCTTACAAAGTGCCTGCAGATTTGCTATTTGAGGCGAATGGGTGCAGGCCTTTGGGGCAAACGGTGTTTGTGCCAACGGTGAATAGGTCGATCGGGCCTTCTATCAATCCCGATGCAACGCCATCGGTGCAAGGATTTCCGCTGCCCGCCCCTGCAGTGGAAGCTTTGCGTTACGGGCGGCAATTGCATCCGGCGCGGCGCGAATTTTTTTTCCACAGTGGCGTAGATTTTTTGGCGTCGGAGGGTACGCAGGTTTTGGCGGCGGGCGAGGGGACTGTCGCCTTTGCCGGGCCGCAGGGGGATTACGGGAATTTAGTGGTGGTGAACCATGAAGCGGGGAAGCAAACGCGCTACGCTCATTTGAAAGATATTGCGGTAAAAGTCGGTCAAAAAGTGCTGTCGGGAGAAGTTTTGGGAACTGTGGGAATGACTGGAAAACGGGACATTCCGGCATCTCATTTGCATTTTGAAGTTCGCTACAATTCGGGTTTGGGTTGGGTCGCTGAAGACCCGCTGCTTTATTTGCAAGCGACTATTAAAAAATAGGATTGTTAGTGTGCTGGGGGGGTGACAACCCGCCCTAAATCCAGACGGGGTAAGGATTGAGCTGTGTGGTGGTAAAGAAAGATAGGCAGCAGAATTGTTACACGCTTGCCTATCCCAAAAAATATGTTACCAACATTTTACCATCCTCACTTACAAAAACAAATGATGCAAAACCCGTTTATTTAACTCACAATATTTTTGAACTTGATAGAATCCGAGAAACAAGTAACGATCGCACTAATCGAGTTCCGATTAATCACTTATTGGTTAACAACTTATTGCCCGATCGCACATTTCTCTCAAATTCAATCGCCCGATCCACAAAAAACCCGATCGCCCGATCAACAAAAAACCCGATCTCCTTAAACTAACTCTACATCACACTGAAATTCCAAATAATTCCTGTAGGGGCGGTGCCCCCGTGCCCGCCCGACTATACCCATTATCACCGCCGCGTCAAGCCCTCTACCGAAGTAAGGGTATAGACATTAGGCAAGAAATCTAGGGGATTAGGAGCTGCAAGAAGATCAAATGATAGTTGTTTGTAATCATCAGCAAATAGTAATCCTCCCCGTCCATTCCCAATCCCAACGTCTAAGAAATTATCCAAGCTTTCACTACCCGGGCCACCTAGCTCTCTGCCACGATTTGTCAAAGTGAAATTTAATTCTCCTTGACCCTTTTTATCTTCGGGAATTAGAAAACTGGTAGATCCAAGACCTTTTTGACCGGTACCCGTGATCTCTACAATTCTGCTGTCGTTGTCTGGATTCGAGTATTTGACATTCAGGTTAGCAGTCCCCAGATAAGGGATAGCAGATGGTTCTATCTCTATTTTTAAAGAGGCAGTGGATGGTGCTGGGGGACTTGGATTTGTACTTGGCGGTGGCGGAACTGTTGGAGATTGGGGATCGCAAGCATTGATTCCTAATTCTTTGCGAAGATTAGATGATAGTTCGCCCTTACCATCAAAGAAATATTTATTGATTCCACTAAATAAGTTTTGAACTGAATCGCCAATCTTAAGAAGTTTTGTCAGTGGTTCAGGAAGGGGAATTTTATCTTCTACCGCTCCTGTTACTGCTTCTTTGAGGGCTTCGTCATTGCCAAATAAAGCTGTACAAACAACACCAGAAACTTGACTGATTCCTTCAAATTCCTCAATGGCACTGCTACTTCCATTTACTGGCACTCGAAATTTTTCCAACACAGAGCCAACCTTTGCAGCACCATCTTTCCATTTACCTACCATCTCTGCTGTTTGCTCAAATGCTTGACAAAAACCTTTTCCAAAAATGCAACTAATCTCTAATGCTAAATTTCTGGCAAAGTCTGTTCCCAAGTCTCCAATTCTCCCAGCTTCTATTTCGCCTGTCGCACTTTTTTCTATTACACTGGCTGAGTTATTGTCAATTCGTTGCAGGATGACTGAGTTGGAGGAACCTGCTTGTTGAAGTTCGGCTCTTGTCCCATCTGGATTGTAGCGAACTGTAAATTGTTCAAGCCCACTGTTGTCCTGATTCGATGGTGTGTATCTCACAGATTCCTGATACACTTGAGTGTCAGTTTTTTTGATGGTAGAAACAAACTGACTTCCATCACTCCCTGCTAGAATTATTTCATAAGTATCTGCTGATGTTTGTCTAGCTGTCGGGGTGTCGTAAGTTACAATGTTTGCTTTTACTAAGCGTCCTTGCACGTCTGTTGGTGAGACTCCTGCAACTCGACCCAAGATCGCACCAGTAGCGCTATTTTTAATTACCGTATCTGAAGTTCCTGGTACGATAGAAGCTGCTTCTAAAGTCACTCCTGCTTCTGTTAAACCGTCAGTTAGTCCAATAAAGTCATCATCTTTATTGAAGTCGGTGATTATATCGGCAGCAGAGGTCGTGATCGCAGCACTACCACTGGGCAAAACAAAAATATCTTGACCCGTACTGCCAGTCAAAGTATCTATCCCAAAGTCACCGTACAGGACATCATCACCATTGCCACCGTCTATTAAGTCATCGCCCTTTCCCCCATAAATTGTGTCGTTCCCTTCGCCGCCGGAAAGATTATCGTTCCCTTGATTTCCACTCAGAAAATCGTTTCCCAAGCCGCCGGAGAGCAAATCAGCACCACCGAGGCCCTCAATTCGGTCATTTCCTTCGTCGCCATAGACGATATCCCCGGATTCTGAGCCTGTAATCGAATCCGCACCGCCTAAACCCCGTAAACCGCCTATGAGAGTATCGAGCAAGCCAGATGCGATCGTAAATGTGTCGCTTCCCTCAGTTAAAATGTAAGCACTACCATCGCTCGAAAGTGACCCACTGCCGACTTGAGAAGTCGATCGCCCGATATCCCCATCAACATTACCGGAGATAAAGTCCTTTCCCGTGTTACCATTCAAAAAGTCTTGCGTGATCGAACTTTCTAGCGTATCGTTGCTTCCCAAGCTAAAGATATTCTGGATATTCTGAGCATTCGATACCGTCTCTTGAGTCGTGGCTTTTTTCGAGCCACAGCCGCAATCCGCTTGATTCTTGGCGCTGCTACCGTTCAATATGTCATCGTTCTTGTCCAGCAAAGCTAAATTGTCAGGCATACACTGTTGCTTTGTATTGGTGATTTAAGAAATCTACCTCACCTGTCTCATCTGTGTCATGGCTGAAAAAGCCCGAAAAAGACTGAAAAAGCCCGAAGTTTCCTTAACTTTATATTTCTTCACTTAACCCATGCAGCCCAACGACGATCGCCCGTTGCAAGCCGTCCCTGACGATAACGAATTGCTAAAATTGGTCGATGGTCTAATATTTGAAAAAACAGGTAAACATCTCAACACGCTGCAACGGCTACTGTTTCAGGGAATGTATGATGGTAAAACCTACGAAGCGATCGCTCGTGACACGCGCTACACTACCAAATACGTCCGAGAAGTCGGCTACAAGTTACTCAAAACTCTCTCGGTAGTGATGGATGAAGAGATGCAAAAAGGCAATCTCAAAGCTGCTTGCGATCGCAGAAATACTAGCAATACTTCAAACTTCGGTAGAGATTATATTCATCAATACGTCGAATACGTCCACACCCTCAACCTCAACCCCTGTCTTTCTGAACATAGCAAATCTGACAACAAATACGCCACTGAATCCAGATTCAAAACTCAGATCGAACGGCTCGAAATTGATGTTGCTGATGTCGTTTGTAAGTTACACAGTCAAGGTATCGAACCATGCCAAATCGCTCAGTTGCTTGGTCTGCCAGAGGTGACGATAGAAACAATATTGCGTGAATTATCATAGCTAAGATGCGAGATATTTGTAGGGTGCGTCGCTGGGAGATTTTCTAGTTGATTTAGAGATTGTCGATCGCGACTAACCCTAGGATATAAAGTAAAATATAATTAATTATCTCGAAGTTCTTTTTCTTGCAAAATTTGAGTAGCCCAAACCCCATCTTCTTCCGATAGAGACGGTACGGGTTCTCGATTATAGTCGATCCGATAATCATAGCCAGCACGATCGTAAATACCTGCAAATATTTCTGGTAAGTTAACAATAGGTTCTACATCTTCCTCGCGCAAGGGAAGCGGAAATATAGGTAGAGAATCGCGGAGATTAAAAGCATAAAGTTCGGCAAACGGACGGCGATTACTGGGACTGACCAAAACCCGATAATCGCTTTGAATAGAATTATTAATAATGGGCATAGATTCCCATTTTCGTAGTAAATCAATTTCGACTAAATGAGTTAAACTACCTAAAATACTCTGGCGTTTTTTGAGATAAGTAATTCTTCCTTCTCCACTACGTTTGTTGACAGGAGAAAGAATTTCAATTGCGGTGACAACTTGTTTCGTTGCCATTTCTCGCACTTCCAGGTAAGTCTGTTTAATTTTTTCAGGAGCAGGCACTTTAACGGTAGTCGGAAGTGTTATACTTACAGTGGCAACTGAACCTGTAGGAATATTCGGGTTATTAGATTGACGCTTAATCGCGACATCGGGGATACCTACTAAAAGGGACTCGTCGTTACTTTCATTTAAATCGGTAATTTCATAGATGCGTTTGTCGATTGCAACCTCATATTTAGGGCGAATTTGAGGCATGATGGTATCAGCGATCGCGATAATCAATCGATTGTGAGTTTCCTGCCAGAAATCGGGGTGTTCTAAGTATGGGTCCATTCCAGGAAAAGGTGAAGGCATAGGACTGTTTTCCAATGTATTGACTTTCAAATCATTTTAGCATTTTTAATTGGGTAGGTGCGTCGCTTTAAAGCGAGGCAGAGCCTCTGGATATAGGTTCCCCGGCTCCAGCCTGGGAACCAGTTAAAGCTTTTTAAGAACAGGCATCCTGCCGGTTCCACAGTAATTATTGGAGATGTCTATTTGTAGATGAATTTAATCTGTTGTGGAACAGGCATCTTGCCTGTTGATTTTGGGCGGGCAAGATGCCCACCCCACAACATATTTAATCTGTTGTGGAACAGGCATCTTGCCTGTTCATAAAATTATAGACACCCCAAATATCAACTACAAAACAGCAGCCACACTTGCCATCAGCAACCCTTGAAACAATTTCACCCCATCAGTTTCGCCCAACATCGGATCGGATGCCCTCTCAGGATGCGGCATCATTCCTAATACATTGCCTTGGCGGTTGCAAATACCGGCAATATTATTTAACGAACCGTTGGGATTGCCAGCATCGCTAATTTTGCCCGCCGGAGTACAGTAGCGAAACAGCACTTGCTTGTGCTCTTCTAACTCGGCTAATGTATCCGCATCAGCATAATAGTTTCCTTCGCCGTGGGCGATCGGCAAATCGATGATTTCACCCGTAGTATAAGCCGCAGTCCAACGAGTATTACCGCGCTCGACTTTCAAAGAAGCGCGATCGCAAATAAAATTCAATCCCGCATTCCGCACCAGAGCACCGGGCAACAAACCAGCTTCAGTCAACACCTGAAAACCGTTGCAAATACCCAGTACAAGTTTGCCTTTTTTCGCGTGTTCCGCAGTAGCCCGCATCGCCGGAGAAAAACGGGCGATCGCGCCGCACCGCAAATAATCTCCGTAACTGAAACCACCGGGAATTACAATGATATCAATATCCGAAATATCGGTATCTTCGTGCCAAATCATCCGCGTCGGTTGGTGGAGTAACCCTTGAGTCACCCACACCACATCGCGATCGCAATTTGAACCCGGAAAAACAATAACTCCAAATTTCATAAGCTGAAGGAAGAAGGAAGAAGGAAGAAGGAAGAAGGAAGAAGGAAGAAGGAAGAAGGAAGAAGGAAGAAGGAAGAAGGAA
>NZ_JAUBUR010000031.1:0-89598 GCF_036705485.1 Microcoleus sp. AT9b-C3
TTTCTTGCACCCTTACTACTTTTTTGGTCGGAAAACCCATACACTGTTTACTTTTCTCACTGATTCAGCAAGCCCTAAATAGATCCAAATTCAGATAAAAAACTTCGGAACCATCAGGTGCGCGAATTAACTTTTCTATTACCGGAGGCAGTTGCTGTTGACGGTACAATTCGGGAATCTCGCAGAAGCTTTCTTCGGAAATTTCCAAAATTTTTGGCATATCAGGAATGGGAATCCCCAACCGATCACTTTTATTTAAGGTACAAATAATCAGGTATTTGCACTCAGAAAGGCTCGGACTGCTGGGAAATATTGTGGATAAATTAATTATGGTAATCAGTTCTTCTTGATGCCGCAATAAACTATTACCGTTAGGTAAAATACCGTAGGCATTAAAGTTTTTAACAATGCGCTCCACTCGTTCAATAGGAACAGCATAGTAAATATTTCCTAGTTCAAAGGAAACAAATTTTTTAGGGGAAACTCTAACAGTGGCTTGTTTATTGCTCCGAAAGCGGCGATTGTAATTGGCGTGAGTCATTCGATTTTAGATTTTAGATTTTAGATTGAAGAATTATTGGATTGAAGATTGAAGATTATTTTAGTAGGGTGCGCATTGCGCACCTTACCGCTATTGGGGATTATTTAATGTTTGATTAATTTTTAGATTTTCGATTTTAGATTTTAGATTGAAGAATTATTGGATTGAAGATTGAAGATTATTTGATTTTAGTAGGGTGCGCATTGCGCACCTTACCGCTATTGGGGATTATTTAATGTTTGATTAATTTGGGGATAGCTTGTAAAAGTTGGGCTTCGCTGTAAGGTTTGGTGAAGTATTGATTGGCGCCTAATTCCATTGCCATTTGCCGATGTTTGGGCCCGCTACGGGAGGTCAGCATGGCTACGGGAATCTTAGCAAACCGCTGGGTCGATCTGATCGATCGCAACAATTCAAATCCATCCATCCGGGGCATTTCAATATCCACGATCGCTAAACTGCAATCAAGACCATTTTGCAACTTTTCCAGGGCATCCACACCGTCTTTAGCCTGTACCACCCGGTAGCGAGCACGAGTCAGCGTCAGAGACAGCAACTGGCGAATTGTATAGGAATCATCCACTACCAAAATCTGCGGTGACTGACTCGCACTCGCCGGCATCTCCTTCACTTTACCGGAGATAGCGGCGATCGAACTATTTACCACAGGTTGGCCCACCAAATCATCCACATCCAGAATATTCACCACGCGCCCGTCCCCCAAAATCGTAGTCCCCAAAACGCCGCGAGGCTTGGATAGAGGCGGCGGCAAAGGTTTAACCACAATTTCCTGCTGACCGATCAGCCGTTCCACGGCCACCGCCAGCATTCCTTCGGTAGAAGCCAAAACCAGGACGGGAATTTCGTCTAGGCTCAAAGGGTCAGGAGAGGGGGCATCCGGCGGGAGGACGCTGTATTCGAGCAAATCTTGCATCCTCACCAAACGAATAAATTCTTCCCGCCACCACAGCATCGGCTGATTGCCGGCGATGTGAACTTCCGAGGCTTTAATGTGCAGAATTTCCTCGACTGCATCCAGCGGCACTGCTATTTTATTGTGATCCGTCTTCACCATCAAAGCATCAGTAATCGACAGCAGCAGCGGCAGTTTGATAATAAAACTCGTACCTTTTCCCAGGCGAGAGTCTATTTTCACAGTCCCCCGCACAGTCCGCAAATTTGTTCGCACCACGTCGAGCCCGACTCCCCGCCCCGAAAGGTCGCTGACCCCTTCTGTAGTGCTGAAACCCGGCCAAAACAGAAAATCGTAGAGTTCGGCAATGGAAAATTCTTGAGCTTGTTCCTCCGTAGCCAAACCCTTTGTGACAATTTTACGGCGAATCATTTCCGGGTCAATGCCTTTGCCGTCATCGGCGACAGTAATAATAGTTTGGCCACCTTGGTGGCGGGCTTCTATTTCTATTTGACCGCTGGCCGACTTGCCGCTTGCTTTCCGAACTTCGGGCATTTCGATGCCGTGGTCGAAAGCGTTTCTCACTAAGTGTATTAAGGGGTCGCGCAAAGCATCCAGCAAACTTTCGTCAATTTTGGTATCTCTTCCCACTAGCAGCAGGTTGACATCTTTATCGTATGTGAGACACATCTCCCGCAGGGCTCTGGGCAAATGATCGACGGCGCGACTGAAACTCACGACTCGCAACTGCATGACGCGGCTGCGTAGTTGTTCGGTAATGCGGCGCAGTTGGTCGGTACTGCGCTCGAATTTCATGGCTAAGGTGTCTAATTTGGTGGCGGAGTGAGAAATTGCTTGGGCAGTTTCGATGACTTCTGCGGCTGTCGAGTGGAACTCTGTATAACGATCCATCTCTAAGATATCGAAGTGACCATGGGCAGGAGAGGATTTGCCGTTAGCAATCATGGGGAATTCTGTTTCTGCGGCTGCAAGTTTTCCCAATCCAGAGTTCCCGTTTCCCCCTCTCCACTCTGCAAAGCTCAGTCTGTCGTATTCTTCTCGCAACTGACCCCCGAATTGGTTCAAATCTACGATACTGCGGCGGATGCGCTTGACTTCGCCGCGCAGTTCGGATTCTTGAAGTTCTAAATTTGTACGGTTGATGACTAATTCTCCGACTAGATTCACTAATTCTGTCAAGCGTTCCAAGTCTACGCGGATTGTCGGCCTTTGCGGGTTTGGGACTGGGAGAGGCGGGGATGGGGAGATTTCGGGGGGAGTGGGAGAGGGGGAGAGTGGGAGAGTGGGAGAGGGGGAGTCGGGGGGAGTGGGAGAGATTTCGGGGATGTCGATCGCCCTTCCTTCCAATATTTGTTGGCGTGCGGTTTGCAAGTTTTGGGCGATCGCCAAACCCTCGGATTGCAACCGTTGTAGAGTCAAGTCTGGAGAGTCGATCAAATCTCTCAGGGCTGCGGCGACTTTCCCAAAATCCGGCAATTGCAACATTCCAGCCAAACCCGATAGTTGGTAGTAAACCTGGTTGAGGGCGGTGACGCTTTGTGCCAAATCAGCCTCGGAAGCTTGGGAAAGCTCGGTTTCTAGGCGATTGAAGAGTGGCGGCACTTGCTGTTCAAAAATCAGTTTCAGGGTTTCCGGGGCGGACGGTTGGCTGGCTGAGGCGACTGGCGGCTGTTCTGGCTTGCCGTACTTGACCTGGAACTGGGCGAAAATTTGGGCGATCGCCTCCAAGTTTTCCGTTTGATCCGGAGTTGTGATATCGGAGTGTTGAATTGATTCGATCGTAATCTTTTTGAGAGCATCCACCCCCTGCAGCAAAACACTCACAGTAGCCGGTTCCAGAGCCGACAAGTCTGTGCGATCGCGCAAAATGACAAAACAGTCCTCCAGCGTGTGAGCCGCCGCCGACACGTTTTGAAAGCCCAACATCGAACCCGCACCTTTAATCGAGTGAGCCGCCCGAAACATTTCTTTAACTGCCGCTTGTCGCTCTTTCAAACCCGCAGCTTCCATCGCCAGCAGATTCGTCTCCATTGACTGGAGAAACTCTTCGCATTCTGCGGTGAAAGCATCTATTAATTCGTTTAAATCGTCATCATTCATATTAGTTAATCATTAGTTAGCAGTCATTAGTCATTAGTCACTTCTTAATCATGTCCGATGAATTGACCGTAATTCTTGTAGGGGCGGGTTCACCAACCATATCTAATGAGTACCAACAATCTAGATAAACCCGCCCCCACCCAGCGATGAATTTACGAGCGCATTTGTTGGGGAAAATTGAGATAATAGGCGATTTTTTGAGAAAATTTAGGAAATAGGCGATCCTCTTCGAGGGCAACGCTTACGCACTTTTTGCATTGGGTGGGGGCGGGTTTATGCAGATTGGCGGTGGGAATTAAAGATTATTGGTGAACCCGCCCCTACGGAATCGTGGTATTTAACCAGATTTAATATGACCAATGACTAATGACCAATGACTAATGACGAATAACTAACTGCGGAAATTCGCCACCGACTTTTGCAATTGGCCCAGAGAACCTGACAACTCGTCCAAAGATGCTTTGACATCCGCACCTTTTTGTGCAGTCGTATTAGCAATCTCGTTGACTTGCTGCATACTGTTAGCAATTCCCTCAGCCGAAACAGTTTGCTTGGCAGATGCGATAGTAATATTCTGCACCAAAGCATTCATTTCTCGACTAACTTCGATGATGGCATTGAGGTGAGTTTTGGCTTCGCTTGCCAGCTTAGTGCCTTCCACTACCTCCAGCGTTCCCGATTCCATTGCCTTCATCACGCGGCTGATTTCTTCTTGAATTGTACCGACAATTTCCGAGATTTCCTCAGTAGCGCCGGCGGATCTTTCTGCTAATTTCCGCACTTCTTCGGCAACAACAGCAAAGCCTAAACCTTGTTCGCCAGCTCGCGCCGCCTCAATAGTAGCATTCAGAGCTAATAAATTAGTTTGCGAAGCAAGTTGAGAAATCGAAGTCACAATTTTGCCAATTTGCTGCGAAGATTCGCCCAAACGCTTCATCATTTTGGAGGTAGAGGCGATCGTCAACCGGAGCCCGTTAATGCCTTCGACAGCTCGATCGACCGCCATACCTCCGACTTCAGCCGTGTGAGAAGACTGCTGAGCCACTGTTTCGGCCCGCACCGAAACATCTCGCACGTCGCGGATCGAATTCACAATCCGCTCGATTTCGCGCATGATGGCAGATATTTTTGCTGCTTGAACTTCCGCCTGTTGGGTGAGTTGGCTGGTATTGTTAATTGACTCGCCGGTGGCAGATGTTACCTGTTCGGCTAAAGTTTGAATTCCCGTTACCACTTTCCGCAGAGAACCGATTAAGAAGTTGAAAGAGTCGGCGACAGCACCTAAAACGTCGTTAGTTACTTCCGCCCTGACTGTCAAGTCGCCTTGAGCCGCGCCTTTAATTTCTCCCAACAATTTAAGGACTTGCTGCGTCAGAGAATCAGCTTCAGCTTTACGTTCTGCTGCTAATTTTCCTAGTCGTTCTTCTGCCTCTTTGCGCTCGGTAATGTCAAAGCGAATGGCAATATATTTAACTATTGTGCCGCTGGTATCAAAAATCGGGGAAATCGTCGAATCTACCCAGTAAAACGAGCCATCTTTGCGTCGGTTTTTGATTTCCCCTTGCCACACCAAACCGCGAGAAAGTGTCACCCACATTTCTTCAAAAAATGATTGGGGATGGTACCCGGAATTGACGAGGCGGTGGTTGCGGTGCAGGAGTTCTCCCATGCTGTAACCGGAGATTTCAATGAATCGGTCGTTGACGTAGGTAATGATGCCTTGGAGATCGGTTTCGCTGACGATCGCCGATTCGTCTAGGGCATTTTGCCGAGTTTTGAGTTCTTGCAGCAAGCGTTCCTGTGCCTCGGCCAACTGCTGCATTTGCTGCTGGGATGCTCTTTGTTCGGTGACGTTGCGGCAAACGACTACGCCGCCTTTAAGCGCCCCCGTTTCGTCTTTGAGGGGCCGGCCGTTCACTTTCACCCACAGGCCCTCTGGCTTGCCTGCGTGGCGGGTGAAAATCTCTACGTCGTCAACTACTTCTCCTCGAACCGTGCGCGCTAAAGGTATGTCGGCTGGGGGATAGGGAGTTACCGTATCGGGCAAGAATAAACCGTATTTTGCCGACCATTCGTTGGGAAGAGTCTCTGTCGAACCCGTGCCAAAGATATCTTGGGCGGCGGGGTTGAACAAAAGAAAATTGTTATTTTCGTCAGCAGCAATTATGCCGTCGCCAATGCTATTTATTAGCAGTTGCAAGAGATTGCTTTGCTGCCGAAATTGGTCTTCGGAACGGGCTAATTGGGCTGTTGTTTTTTCCAGTTGCACCATCGCCTGTTTGCTCTCGGTAACGTCGCGAGCCACTGCATATATGAACTTTTGTTCGGCTTCAGGCCGCGCTTTCCACGACAGCCACTTGTAGGAACCGTCTTTGCACTGGTAGCGATTTTCAAAAGCGATTGTTTCGACGCCGCTGGATAATTTGCCGGTTTCGGCTATGGTTTGTTCGCGATCGTCGGGATGGACGAAATTGATAAAAGGTTGGTCTTCCAGTTCTTCTAGGGTGTAGCCGAGGCTTTTTACCCAAGCCGGATTGACGCGCTTGAATTTGCCTTGAAAATCTGCAATACAAAGCAAGTCGAGAGACAGGGTGAAAAATCGATCGCGCTCTAGTTCTGCTTTTCTGCGATCGGTAATTTCGATCGCCACACCGCCGACACCGATGGGTTTGCCGTCAGATCCGGGCAAAGGAAAGTAAGACGCCAGCCAATCTCGGATCGCGCCCGGTTGGTTGAGAGTTGTACCCGACACCTCAATGTTTAAAAGCGGCTGGTTGTTTGCCAGAACGCCCTGCAAAATCGGCTGTAGAGTATCAACCATTTCCGGTATAACTTCCCTGACGGTCTTGCCGAGGTGTTCGGCAACTGAGACGCCGGTAGTTTGCGCCAAACTTTCGTTGGCTTGCACGAACCGCAACTGGTCGTCAAAAATAAACATGGAGGCCGGGGCGGCTGCGAAAAATGCGTCAAAGCGGCTTTGACGCAAAACTAATTCTCGTTCTAGGGCTTTGCGATCGCTGATGTCGCGAGCTTCGGGAATCAGCAGCACGACTTTGCCGCTGTCGTCTACGATCGGCTTGAGGGAGAAGTCCACAGTCATCACAGCACCCCCAGCAACGAGCACGTCGGCTTCATAGCGGACAAATTCGCCGGCGGCGGCTTTTGCGACCGCATCTTGCACTTTTTCCTTGGCTTCTGGGGAAATTTGCCACCACAGATTCTCGGCAAACTGGGTGCCTACGAAGTCTTCGCGCTCCAGTCCAGCGACTGTAAGGGCTGTTTGGTTGGCTTCTAAAACGGTGCCGTCTGGTTCCAGCAGCCCCACTAATTGGAACGATTGGTCGAAAATGGCTCGGAACAGTCTTTCGCGATCGCGCAGCATCTCTTCTGCACGTTTGCGATCGCTGATGTCGCGAGTAACTGTTGCCAACCCCATAGGCTCGTCGGTTTCTGGGTGTTTGACTGTAAATAGGGTGAAGTCAACCGGAAAGTCTTCGTCGGTTTGAAAGTTCCTCAAGCGGAATTCCCCCTGCCAAAAACCGTCTCGCATAGTAGTCGGCACGATTTCTTCTTTTAAAATCTTAGCATCTTCTGCTGAGAAGAAGTCATATATACTTTTGCTTTTGACTTCTTCAATATTTGGCAATCCTACTAATTTCATTCCAGCGAAATTCAGGTATGTTCCCTGTCCCTCCAGGGTGGCAGTGCCGATAAAATCCGAGCTGCTTTCTACGATTGCAATCAATCTTTGCTTTTCGATTTCTGCTTGCTTGCGCTCCGTGATATCGTTGTTAGTTTCTAAAATTGCTTTGGGTTTTCCCTGCTCGTCTCGCTGCAAATTCCAGCGGCTGAATACGGTAATTTTTGTGTCAGAATTTGTGGTATGAATTACTTCTCCTTCCCAATAATCCTGCTCTTCTAACTGTGCCAATATAGCGGCTAAAGGCTGAGGGAAAATGCTGTGCAATAGAGTATGGGTGATTTTCCCCAAGGCTTCTTTTTTTGTCCAGCCGTACATCCGTTCGGCTCCCTGATTCCAATAATTAATCGTGCCGTCAATATCCCGAACGATCAAGGCGTCGCTGGCGAGGTCGAGCATTTGCAAGTTCTGCTGCAAAGCTTCTTCTGTGCGCTTGCTTTCTGTAATGTTGCGGGCGATAGTTGACAAAAATTCAATTTCTCCATCCTCGGATTTGTGAGCAATAATTACTTGAGAAACTGGTATTTCTTGGCCGTCTAAAGTTCGCCACATTGCCTCGCCACTCCAGGCCCCGTCCCGACAAGCTGCGGGGATGCCGACGTTGATAAGAGTGTCGATACTTTTGGGCGATGTCAGGTCGGAAATGCTGAATCCGGCTAAATCTGCGTGCTCGCCAACTCTTAACATTTCTCTGGCTGCGCGGTTGAGATAAATGGTGCGCTGTTGGGAGTCGGCGATGCCTACCCAGTCTGTTGTGGTTTCTAAAATTGCTTTGAACCGCAATAGTTCTTGTTCCGATTTGCGACGCTGTGTGATGTCGCGTGCCAAGCCGAGCATTCCTAAAATGTTGCCTTCTGCGTCTTTGAGGGGCAATTTCAGGGTGTCAAAGCTGTGTACTTTGCCGTCGGTTAAGGTGGCGGAGTCGTTGGAACCGGGCGCGAGGTGGTTGCCGGCCCGGAAGTTTTGGATTTGGTTCTGGGAGTCGGTTTCGCCGTAGAAGTTGGGGAAGATTCGATCGACCGATATGCCTATTTCTGCGTCGTCTTTGCCGATAATTTCTGCTTGAGTTTTGCCGAAGGCGGTGGCGAAACCTGCATTGACTAGGGTATAGCGCGAGTTTCGATCTTTGACAAAGATGCAGTCTGGCGTAGCGTCAATGACTGTCCGCAGCAAGTTTTGGGAGCTTTCTGCTTCTGCGAGTGTGTGCCGCAGTTGTTCTTCCATTTGCACGCGCTGGGTGATATCTCTAATCGCGCAAACGAGAAATTGTCTGGCGTCGGCATCTACAAAGGTAGATTTTTTGGCGGAGACAAAGCGGGTGTTTCCTGCTGGATCGGTGATGGTTTTTTGGATTTCGGTGCTGGTATTTGTCAAGAAAACTAATTCGTCTTTTTCTCGATATGTCTCTGCTTCCTGTTTGGGCAAGAACTGGTCGTAGCATTTGCCAATTAGTTCTTCTCTGCTGTGACCTAGGTATTGACAAAAAGCATCATTTAATATGATCCAGCGGTGCTGTTGGTCTTTGACATAAATCGGGTCGGGGATGCTGTTGAGGATGTTGTTTAAGAATTGTTCTGAGGCTTTTAATTGCTCTTGGGCTGCGGTGCGATCGCGAATTTCCTGTTCCATTTGTGCGTTAGTTTGCAGGAGCTGCTCGGTTCTTTCATTCACTCGCTGCTCTAGTTCTGCAGTTAGCTGCTGCAATGTGGCTTCTGCCTGTTTGCGCTGGGTAATATCGCGGCCTTCGGCGAGGATTTGAAATATTTCTCCTGTTGCATTTAACAGCGGCTTAAACGACACGTCCATTACTGTCACATGGTTGTTGGAACCGGTGATTTCGTATTCTTCTCGGACAAACTTGCCGGCCGAGACTTGTTGAATGTTCGTTTTTAGGCGCTGCTGGTTGGTGGGAGATGATGCCCACCAAGGTGTCAGCCAAAATTTCAGCCCCAGCACTTCTGATGCTTGGAAATCGCCTAATTCTAGCGCTGTCTGATTTGCTTCGATCAGAGTACCGTCTGGCTCCAATAATGCGAACATTTGAAAAGCTTGGTCGAAGATTGCGTGAAATCGCTGGTTAGTTTCGCTCAGTGCTTGTTCTGTTTCTTTTTTAGAGCTAAGGATTTGCCTGGAACCTACTAAGAATCCGTAGCGGTTGGACAAACTCAAAAAAACGAGCGCCGCCATTACAGTTATCCAATCGAACACAGTTTGTGCCACTGGAGAGTGCGGTAGCCCTAGGTATTCGGCGGCGTGGCCGCTGTGCCCGAAAGCGCAGGTCCAAAATATGGCTGCTGTGGCTGTGGCGAAGATGTCGAACCCGAATTGACGGTTTCGCCACAAACCTAAGCTGATTATCCAGGCAATGGCAAAGTAACACACACAAATGATGCAATTAGCAGCTCCAGCTAGCACCGATTGGGACAAGTCAGGCAACGTCAAGGTTAAAGTCGTTGCGATCAAGGTATAGAGAATTTTGATCATAAAATTAAGGATGGGCAAATCGGATGCGGGCGATTGTTAGTTAAAATTATTGATGGAAAGTAGTTGTAGACTTACCTGTATGGTTGCTTTTTACCAGCGTTCGGAATGGGCGATCGCTTCTACATCGACAATCATTAGCAAGCGTCCTTCGGAATTGTACAGACCTTTTAAGAATGGAGCTAGGTCGGGACTCACATCTAGTGCTGAGACAATGCGATCGGGATTGAGAGGTAAAACTCCTTCGACGCGGGAGACGGCTAATCCCAGGCTGATTCTCGACAACAATCTCACGTCTCGCGGATCGGGGGCTTCTACAACTAAGATGCGGCTGTTTGGGTGGTGGATGTCAACCGACTCAATACCGACGAACTGTCCGAAGTCTGCTGCTGCTAAGATTTCGCCCCGCAAGTTGGTTAATCCCAGCAAAAATGGCAGGGTGTTGGGAACCAGGGAAATCGGTTGTTCCTTGAGGGAAAGGACTTCCCGCACTGCCTCTAAGTCTATGGCGAACAGACTGCCTCCTTGACCGAACAGGAGAAATTGCTTTGTTCCACTTGTTTGATTCCCCCCAGCGGGGGCAGCCGTGATTTTCATGGCTTATTTTTAGTTTATAGTGTAGCTTACAAATTAGAATTTTGGTTTGACCCTAAAGTCGATCGCCGATCGAGTTTTTCCGAATAACTTTGGGTGTCTCAAATGTTTCCGTTAAATAAATCGCCGGTTGGCCAATAAGCAGATTGCTATCATTAAATATAAAACTTTTATGGGTTTCAAAAACCCAGTTTCTTAAAAAAAACGGGGTTTGTCGGTATAATATTTTTGGGAAAGCTGCCGATAACTTTATATTCGGATTAGGTGGAAAGCAGACGCTGCACTACGTGGACGAGTTGCTGAGGTTCAAAGGGTTTGCTAACGTAAGCGTCTGCGCCTAAATCAGTTCCCCAAGCTTTATCGATCTCGGTGTTTTTATGAGTACAAAATACTACGGGCAATTTGGCAGTTGCGCGATCGCCCCGCAATTCTCTGATCACTTCAAACCCGTTCATTCGTGGCATCACTACATCTAAAACGACCAAAGCCGGACGGGTTGTGCGGATCATGGCGATCGCTTCTTCGCCGTCGCCTGCCCGAATCACATCCAATCCCGCATCTTGAAGAATGCGACAGATGATTTCTAGTTCGCTTTTAACGTCGTCCACTACTAAAATTTTTGACATAATTCCACACTTCCTTGCTGTTATTGACAGCGGACTACGTTTATTCAGAAGCTGGCGCGATCGGCGGCGATGGGACTCGACCGCTTTGCGGACAAATTAATTTACTTCTAAATACAATATAGCCGATCGTATGGCTGAAGGTTAGCTGTCAGTGATTAAAAGCGATAAAAATTTACTTTGCTAACGGAATCGGTCTGAATAAATTAATCGGTAAGTGGTAATTGATTATTGGTAATTCGCTGTGTTGAAACCAACAGCTCTTATTAGAAGGAGGGACTGGGGAACCAAAGCGGGATTTTCTACGTATTTTTTGGAAATTTGTTCCCTATTCTCTAGTTCAGGGCATTGCCTCAGTCGTGCTAATTAAGTTATTTGATTGACCCAAATAACAGCAATTTAAAAGTACCTAGGGCGCAGTTAATACTGGTAAGGATATAAATTTTGTCCACTTAATAGACAGCAAGATATTGCTGAGTTGTCGCTATTATTGAATTAATAATTAATGCCCAATTTGAGGATGGTAACAATGACATTTAAAGAATTTTATTGTCTGTAATTTATAATTTTTGGGAAAAATAAACTGAGCGCGCCGCAGTCCCATTTTACCCAGTCGAGGAGTGTTGGGTTCACCAAAACTACTGCCAGCAGGCGACCGCCATCCTTGAGCTTGATTGTGGGCCCAGCCGAAAAGACTGCTGCAAGATGCGGTCAATCGATTTTAGATTTGAGATTTTAGGTTTCAGAATTGAAGAAGTGCTTAGACTGATAAATCCGGGGTGGGTGATGAGCAGTCGGAGCTTTTTTCTCGCTTCACGGATGAATCCGGGGGCCCCGGACGACATTGCTTGATTGTCAAATGAGTCGGTCAGGGAGAGACGGCGATCGGCTATAATAAAGGGCTAGAGGAAAAGAACACCGAAAACCCGAAAATATGGTTGCCATCCAAAGAAATCTCAACATTGCTGCGCTAGAAGCAGAATACAGTCAAAAAACACCGCGAGACATTCTCAAATTTGCCCTAGAAAATTTTGACAATATCTCCATTTCTTTCAGCGGGGCTGAAGATGTAGTTCTGATCGATATTGCCTCAAAAATTACTAAGAATTTCCGCGTTTTCACCCTAGACACCGGACGATTGCACTCAGAAACTTATCAGTTTTTGGAGCAAGTCAGAAAACATTACGGCATTAAATTAGAAGTAATGTTTCCCGATGCAGCAGAAGTACAAGCCCTAGTAGAAGAAAAGGGATTGTTTAGTTTTTATCAAGACGGTCACAAAGAATGCTGCGGCGTGCGGAAAGTCAAGCCGCTGCGCCGCAAACTGAATACTCTTGATGCTTGGATTACTGGTCAGCGGAAAGACCAAAGTCCCAGTACCCGCAACGGTATTCCAGTGATTGAAGTTGACACTGCATTCTCAACTCCTGACCATGAATTAATTAAATTCAACCCCTTAGCAAACTGGTCTTCGGCAGAGGTTTGGGAATACATTCGCGCTTTGGATGTGCCTTACAACAAGTTGCACGAACGCGGTTTTGTAAGTATTGGTTGCGAACCTTGTACGAAGCCGATATTGCCGAACCAACACGAACGTGAAGGTCGCTGGTGGTGGGAAGAAGCGACCGTAAAAGAATGCGGTTTGCACGCTGGTAACGCACAAACATAGTGAATCACTCAAGGAGTAAGGTGCGCTAGGCGCACCAAACAAATCGTAGGGTGCGCCTAGCGCACCTTACCCAACTCAAGAATAAATGCACTTTAAATAAATCGTAGCGGAAAAATTCGCAATTAAAATAAACACAAATTAAGCAGAGCTTGCCCTTGAACTTTGATATAATGATCGACATTCATAATAAATGCTAGCGGAAGAATTTGCAATTAAAATAAACACAAATTAAGCTGAGTTTGGCCTAGAACTTTGATAGAATGATCGACATTCAGAAAAGTTTTTAAAGTAGGTACTATATGCTCGCCTCAACTAGCGAATTGCTGAACACGGCTTTGAGAAATGGTTATGCGATCGGCGCTTTTAACGTCTACAACCTAGAAGGAGTAAAAGCCGTCATCAAAGCGGCTGAAGCGCTGCATAGTCCTGCTATAGTGCAACTTAACCCCAGCGCCCTCCAATATGGCAAATCGCCCTTCGTCGCGCTGTGCCTCAAAGCCGCCCGCAAATCTTTAGTGCCGATCGCAGTACACTTAGATCACAGCACCTCAGAAAAAGACATTCACCTCGGCCTAGGTGCGGGCATTAAATCAATTATGGCAGACGGTTCTTTTTTGCCATACGAACAAAACTTAATATTTAGCCGGGAAATGACTAAATTAGCCCACGCTAACGGTGCGGCAGTTGAAGCAGAAATCGGCAGAATTAGTGGCCGGGAAGACGGTTTGACCATCGATGAGAAAGCCGCAAGGATGACCGATCCCGTAGCAGCAGTAGAGTTTATCAAAGAAACTAATGTGGATTTTTTAGCCGTAACAATTGGTAACGTTCACGGCAAATATTTAAGCGAACCAAAACTAGATTTTCCGCGTCTGGCAAAAATCCGGGCTGCTGTTTCAGTGCCGTTAGTGATGCACGGTGCTAGCGGTTTGCCCGAATCAATGATTCATCAATGTATTGAATTCGGAGTATCGAAATTTAATGTGAATACAGAAGTTCGCGAAGCTTATATGGACGTGTTAAAAAGTAGCATTTCTGAGGCTTATCCAGATTTGTTGGAAATAATGGAAAAAGCTATCGATGCCATGCAATGGGTCATTTCTGACAAACTGCAACTTTTCGGTTCAGTCGGTAAAGCTTATTTGCATCACTCTCCCTACGCGGATGACTGGACCGCAAAGAGTACCAGAAAGAAACAAACAAGCCACAACCAATCAAGTTTTGATCAAATGTTAAAGCCTGTGTATAGTGAAGCTTTCAGTCTTCTTGTGAAGTAAAAAAACAAATGTCCTGACTGCGAACCCGTTTTTAGTCAGGACTTCAGTCCTCTCTAACTGTTTAAAAATTGATCGGGGTCGATGCCAGATTCCCGCAGCCGCCGAATTAAAGATTGCAATTGAGCTTCCGCTGACTCGGCCCGCTGCCGTTGCTGTTCCGCTTCAGTCAGAATCCAATTGCCATCAACATCATACCAGCGTAACCACAGTCGATCTATTCCCTGAAACTCTCCTTGCCACAAACCCAAGCCCAAACTTAGGTCAGCCATCCACACTCGCGACTAGGGCAATTCTCATTCTTGATAGTGTCCGCCCTTCAATTCAAACACTCACAATTTGTTAGTATAGCGACTGAAAACGGCATAAATAAGAACCCGCAAAATGTGCTCGTAAACATCCCATTTTATGGGCGGTTCCTCTTTCGTCTCCGGCGCCAAAACTTCCCCGTTACCCGCAGTATTTCCCGACTGAGGCGGCAACTTTTCCTCATCGGTATTGTCGCCTAAATCTTCTTTTTCTGTTCCCGGCGAAAGCAGTTCTACAATTACAAAAGGATTCACGCCTTCGCGCCAAGTAACGTAACTCATCCGCAGTTCGGATCGATCGTAAAGTCGGGGAACTCCCACAACTGCAAACCAATTCGGCCGCTTGTGCCAGAGAGTGTGATGCACGTCATAATAAAGGTTCATGTCGGTGCCGCTAAATATCTCAGAAGCTGGATAATTCCGAGATCGAAATGTCAGGCTCAACAACTGCGGCTGCAAATCGTGAAATTCTTCGCGCAAACCAGGTTCCTCCGGGTCTTCGCTGGGTAAATCGTACATCGTCGGCAGCGTTTCTCTGGGCGATCGCGGCGGATAGGTTTGCGGCACAGGATATTTAAAAGGCAACATATAATATTGAGAAATAACTGTATTTATGCTAACATCACGGGAGCATCCGAATGAGAGCTTTCACACGAGTGCAAGCCCCAGAGCTAGAAGCGAGATATATCGGCTTTGCTGTGCGGGATGGTCGCACTCCTAGAAAACGATTTTAACAAAATCGGGACGCTCCCTTTTTTTCCTCTATTCTGTGAAGTTAATCTAAAATCTAAAATCTAAAATCTAAAATTGACTGATCCGAAATTCTGCACTATGATCGACATTCCTCAACTGATTGCTCAAGAACTTTCCATTAATCTGTCTCAAGTCAATAATGCTCTGGAACTTTTAGCCGAGGGAGCAACTATTCCGTTTATTGCCCGCTACCGCAAAGAACGCACGGATTCGCTGAATGAAATTCAGTTGCGGGATATCTCCGATCGCTTCACCTATCTGACGGAAATTGAAGAGCGCAAAAAGTCGATTTTAGATACGATTAGCTCTCAGGGGAAACTCACGGAAGAACTGCAAGCTAAAATCGAATCGTGTTTGCAAAAAAATGAACTCGAAGACCTTTATCTGCCTTACAAACCCAAGCGGCGGACGCGAGCGACAATTGCTAGGGAAAAAGGTTTAGAACCGCTGGCAAGTTTTATCAAATCTCTGAACTTACCGACGGCTAAACCAGTAGATATTGAGGCGGAAGCAGCTAAATACATTTCGGAAGAAAAGGGAGTTCAAACAGCAGAAGAAGCTCTCAAAGGTGCTGGGGATATTTTGGCGGAAGCGGTTTCGGAAAAAGCAGAATTGCGGGCTTATTTGCGAGACTTTTTAATGAAAACCGGAGTTTTTGTATCGAAAATTAAAGATGATTTCCCGGAAGGAAGCACTAAATTTGAAATGTACCGCAATTACCAAGTTGCAGCGAGAAGCGTTCAGTCGCACAATATGTTAGCGCTGTTTCGCGGGGAAACGGAAGGGGTTTTAGATTTGGAACTGGCTTTTGATGAATCCGCAGTGATGGCTTATTTGGAAGGTCAGGAAATTAGAACTAGGATATCGTTCGTTAAAGAGTTTTATCGATCGACCTTGAAGGATGCCTTCAACCGACTGATGAAGACTTCGTTAATTACAGAAGTACGATCGCACAACAAAGCCGTCGCTGATATCGAGTCCATCGCCACTTTTGAAACCAACCTCCGCGAGTTGCTGCTGTCGGCGCCGGCGGGAATGAAACCCACATTGGCGATCGATCCGGGATTTCGCACGGGGTGTAAAGTTTCCGCCCTCGATGAAACCGGGCAATTTTTAGAATATCAAGCAATTTTTCCCCACCAAGCAGCCGCCCAGCGACAGCAAGCTGGTAAAATTGTCAAGCATTTAATTGAAAAATATAAAATTGAATTAATCGCGATCGGCAACGGTACAGCTTCCCGCGAAACAGACGAATTTGTTTCGGAAGTTTTGGCCCAAATGGACAGGAAACCGATTAAAGTCATGGTGAATGAATCCGGTGCATCGATTTATTCAGCAAGCGAAGTGGCGATCGCCGAATTTCCCGACCTCGACATCACCGTCCGCGGCGCAGTCAGCATCGGGCGGCGCTTGCAAGACCCCCTCGCCGAACTCGTGAAAATCGACCCGAAATCAATAGGAGTCGGTCAATACCAGCACGATGTTGACCAAAAACTGCTCAAAAAGAAACTCGATGAAACAGTGGAAAGCTGCGTGAATTATGTTGGAGTTGACTTAAACACAGCCTCCAAAGAACTGCTGACATTTGTGTCAGGAATGACGGCAACAGTTGCCAAAAATATCGTCAATTACCGCAACGAAAACGGCGCATTTAAAAATCGCCGCCAACTCCTGAAAGTTCCCAAACTCGGGCCAAAAGCTTTTGAACAAGCAGCCGGATTTCTCCGCATTCGCGGCGGCGAAAACCCCCTGGATAATACCGCAGTTCATCCCGAAAGTTATCCTGTCGTGCAGGCGATCGCCAAGGATTTAGACTTGCCGCTGACAGGAATAACACAAATCTCGGAAAAAATCAAGACAGTAAACATCAAGAAATATGTCACAGAGAAAGTCGGAGAACCAACACTCCGAGACATTATTTCCGAACTAGAAAAACCGGGAAGAGACCCGCGAGCCGAGTTTAAATATGCCACTTTCCAAGCAGGAATCAAAGAAATCTCCGACTTGCAAGTTGGGATGGAATTGGAAGGCATAATCACGAATGTAGCTAACTTTGGAGCCTTTGTTGATGTGGGAGTGCACCAAGATGGTTTGGTTCACGTTTCTCAATTAGCCGATCGCTTTGTAGATGACCCCAAACAGATTGTTAAAGTCGGACAAGTTGTGAAAGTGCGAGTTTTGGAGGTGAATGAGAAGTTAAAGCGGGTTAGTTTGACAATGAAGCTGCAAGAAAAACCGCAACCGCAAAATGGCAATAGTGCGAGGCTTCCGGCCCCGCGCCGACGTTAAAAGTTTGGGGGAAAGCTGCAAAAGGGCGATGCCGTCCTGCCCCGCAAGCTACGGCTATAATACAATACGCTTGGGATAAGAATAATCTGATTTCCTTTCACAAGTCGGGAACTCTCATAAATGCGTGAAATGAAATTCGTCTGAAAGCGCTAACCCAAGCGTATTGCTCTATAGATGCTCTACAACAGAACAGTATCAAGAGCGTTCTCACCACCAGTGAGCGCAATGATTTGAGCAGTATTGATGTAGGCAACATAGGTTTGGGCAACAGTTGCTAGCCCCGTAATCGAGAGGGGACTTCCTGCCAGAATAGTGGGACTGCAATCAAACCAGTTATCAACTGAATGCCACCAAAGATAGCGAGAGAAGACCCAAATCCAAAGTGCAGTAGCTCTCCAAATATGAAACTGCCTATACCAAATCCAGTAAAGAGAGTAAATACCTTCAGTCCCATCGTTTGCCCCAAATTGTTGTCATCTCCGAGATCGGTCACAATTCCGACAAACAACGGTTGAGTCAGGTCATACCCTAAAGACAAAATAAGAACTGCGATCGTCGTTCCGATTGGCGGAATCTCAAAAATCATTGCAATCCCAGCCACAGCAGCCATTACCAACCCTGCTGGAACGAGCCAACGCCGTCCCCACTGATCGACAGCTTGACCAATGAGAGAACTCAGCAATAAACCGGGAACGCCGTACCCAAGAATGTTTAACCCAATGCTCAAGGCATCCATGTTGTACCGTTGCGATAAATACAACCCTAGCCATGTATATACCCCAGAGTGGTAGATACCATTCCACAGAACATAAGCATATGTACGCTGCCCCCGAAAGGTTGCTAATATCTGGCTGTATCCCCTAAAGATTTGCCTAATATGCGGTAATTTGGTGACTTTTGGTGTATCAAATAAAGAGCCGTAAGGATGAAGCCGCCAAAGCACAACAGCAGCAAGCACAGCAGTACCTAGAAAGAGCGATCGCCAACCTACAAATGGCTCAAGAATCGCTCCCCCCGCAGAGCCTGCTGCCATTCCCCCTTCCATTGCTGCAAACACCAATCCTAGCTTGGCACCTCGCTGATCGAACGGGAATAAATCGCCAATTAAGGCGAAGGTAAGGGGAATCACACCACTTGCTCCAATCCCGGTGAATAGCCGCCAGGTTGCCATCTGCGAAGCATTTTGAGCAGTGGCAGTTAAAGCCGTGAAAATGACAAAAAGAGCAAGCGAGATGCGAATAATAGACCATCGACCAAAGCGATCGGACAGGAGGCCGAAGAACAATGCCATCAGTGCATAGGACAGCATATAGGCTGGAACGATAAAGCCAATTTCCTGAACCGGAACATTAAAAACTTCAGCCAAACGTGGAATCAGGGGAGCAATCATGTACCCCTGTAGAAAAATTAGCCCAGCAGCGATCGAAAGCCAGGAAAACAGGTTTTTATGCTGCTTGAGGCGAATCGCGAGATCGGCTGGTTCGGTATGGGGGTGATTAAAAGATTCTTTGATTTTCGGCATGGATTTGGGAGATTTCAACTCATATCACATTTCGCGGACAACTAAAATCTGAGAACTTAGCTGGAGTGCCAACGCCAACAGCCAAAGCCCCTAGCCTGGTAAAAGCTTGGAGTACCTTCTCAATTCTGGAGCTTACAAATTTTGTAGGTAAGGTGTGGAATCTAGCCCTTAATGTCAGGATAACTTGATAAATGTCATGGTTTATACAAAAAGTGTATATTTAGATACAGAATTTCTTATAAGACTTATTAGTTCAGGCTATCAACAAAGCTAGGATTTACGCATTGACAGAAATCTTTTAATCCCACAAAGTTGTTTGTTTGAGGACTCTGCGATCGCATTCAATTTCCCCATTAATCGAATGTGTGGCGAGAAAACCTACACATTAAACAATACGCTTGGGATAAGAATAATCTGATTTCCTTTCACAAGTCTGGAACCCTCATAAATGCGTGAAATGAACTTCGTCTGAAAGCGCTAACCCAAGCGTATTGCTCTATAATTGTGTAATCCTCACCCACCTCCAAATTATATGGTTGCAAGTAAAAGCGACACCTATGTCTCTCCTGAAGATTATTTAGCAACCGAGAAACTCAGCCCTATCAAACACGAGTACAGGCAAGGGAAAATCTATACAAAAGCAGGAAAAAGCAAACCTCATGTCATTATTATGGGGAACGTATCTGTACTTTTGAGGAACCATGTTCGGGGAAGTGGTTGTATGCCTTACATGGCCGACATGAAAGTTCGGAATGAGAAATAAAATTTTTATTACTATCCTGATGTAGCGGTTAGTTGTGATGAACGAGACAAAAATACTGATGAAGATTTCCTTCGCTACCCGCGCTTAATTGTGGAAGTTTTATCGCCGACTACAGCGGCTTTTGACAGAGGCGATAAATTTGCTGATTACCGCACTTCTGAAAGTTTGCAAGAGTATGTATTAATCAATCAAGAAAGAGTTAGTGTAGAGTGTTTTCGCCGGAATGCAGAGGGTTTGTGGGTGCTTTATCCTTACACTCAAGGACAAGAAGTTCAGTTTGCTAGCGTTAATTTTAGCTGTGCGATCGAGACATTGTATGAAGATGCGATCGAGATTACTTGATTTTAATTACTCCTGAATCGCTGATATTGATATGATTGAACCGCGAAGATGCGTTAGGCGAAGCCGCGCGTAAGCGCTAGGACGCGTTCGGCGAAGGCGTTCCCGAAGGGTAGGAAAAGAAATGAAGAAGAAGCTGGTAATGGCTATTTTTTCTTGTTAGCTTTCCAAGTGCCGCCGTAGAAGTAAAAAGGATTGTTTTTACTTACAGATTCCCAACATTTAAGACACAAAAAAAACCACTGCCCCGACTCGTCATACCGGGCGCGGTAGAGAGTCGGGGCAGATTGGGAACAACGATCGCAATATTTGATTCTGATTGCCCTGGCCATTGTTACTCTGTTTTAAACAATAACGGATTCTTGAGGGCGGGCGAATATCATGCGGCCGGCGCTAGTTTGCAGGGCGCTGGTGACTACGACTCTGGCTTCGCCGCCGACATAGCTGCTTCCTGCTTCTACGACAACCATTGTGCCGTCATCCAAGTAACCGATTCCCTGAGAGGGTTCTTTGCCTTCTTTGCGGATTTTTAGTTCGATCGTATCTCCCGGCAAATAAGTGGGGCGCACCGCATGAGTCAAATCGTTGATATTCAAAACCGGCAGTTTTTGGACGGTAGCTACTTTCGACAAGTTGTAATCGTTGGTGAGCAAAATGCCGTCGATGTCCAAGGCGAAGCGGACTAATTTCGCATCGACTGTGGCAATATCTTCGTAGTCAGCCGAGTGAATTTGAATGCGTTCTGGATATGTCTCTTTGATGCGGTTGAGTACATCTAAGCCGCGGCGCCCGCGCACTCGCTTTTGATCGTTGGCGGAATCAGCTATCAGTTGCAGTTCTTGGAGTATGAATTGCGGGATAATAATTTGACCTTCGAGGAAACCTGTTTCTAACAGGTTTTCAATCCGGCCGTCAATAATGCAGCTAGTATCGACAACTTTGGCAGAGGCTGGTTTGAATGTTCCTTCGGCTACCAACACCGTGTCAAAGCTTTTGGGGTTGATCAGCCGCAAGAAAGCGCGGCCGTGGGTATCGGTCAAACTGACGCCTGTGAAGCCGAACATGACGCTTCCCAAGACGGCGACTAGAGGTTTGATGAAACCGAACTCGCGGGGAATTGGCAGGAGGAACAGCGGAGCCAGCATTAAGTTTGCTACTAGCAGTCCGATGATTAACCCGATCGCCCGCGTCAGCAGCATCTCCACTGGCATATCGCGGACTTGTTTTTCCAAGCGCCGATAGGTTGTTTGAGCCACTAATCCCATCACGAAGCCGATTAATGCTCCAAAGGAACCTAGTACAGAACTTAAACCTTGTATATTTGTAACTTGCTCCAGCAGCTCGGTCGGCAGGAGTTCGACTCCGTAATAGCCGATGCCTCCGCCTGCGATTATGAATGAGATTATTATGATTGCGTCTAGCATTAGTTCTAGGTTAATGAATTTATTCACATTATATCTTTGCAGTGCTGATACTTGTTTTCATGCTTTGGTCGGATATCGCTATATCTCCTCAAGGATTCTCATAAACTTATATTTCGCGGTTGTACCCTCTGGGGGATGTGCGATCGAGCAGATCACGATTTACCACGCCGGGCCGAAAGCAGGCACGAGGTGCGAATAAACCGCACTGCGGGCTGTGCGCGAATTGTGACGGAGCGAAACTGGTACGAGGTTAAATTACGAGAGCTGATCGATCGCAGCGCCTTTTTACTAACAAACTGTCATAATATACATAATTATTCATGACTGTTTAATTAAAACTTTAGATTTGAAGTTGCGCTTTTGGCTTGAGTTGTAATGAACCCTACCACTAATTATTTAACATTGGAATTTAAAAAAAGTGTGCCAGTGACAAATTCCGGGATTCCTAGTTCGGCTTACCTGCACATACCTTTTTGTCGCCGTCGCTGTTACTACTGCGATTTTCCGGTTTTTGTGGTGGGCGATCGCAAAAATGGCGATAATTCCGGCACAATTGTGCAATACGTTGCGGTACTGTGTCAAGAAATTCAAGCAACTAAAAATTTAGGCGCATCTCTGAAAACAGTTTTTTTTGGGGGCGGCACGCCTTCGCTGCTTTCAGTCGGTCAGTTGAGCAATATTTTAGAGACTCTCGACGGCAAATTTGGCATTGCTGCTGGGGCGGAAATTTCTATAGAAATAGACCCTGGTACGTTTACTTTAGAACAGTTGCGGGGATATGCAGCGGCGGGAGTAAATCGGGTTAGTTTGGGAGTGCAAGCTTTTCAGGATGAATTGCTGCAAGCTTGCGGGCGATCGCACTCACTCGCTGATATTTTTGAAGCAGTGGAAATAGTGCGATCGGCTGGTATTGTCAATTTTAGTTTAGACCTGATTTCGGGACTGCCGCACCAAACTTTAGAAAACTGGGAAGCTTCTCTGAAAGCGGCGGTGGAAATTAGCCCGACTCACCTGTCGAGTTACGACTTAATTGTTGAGCCGGGAACTGCTTTCGGGCGCTACTTTGAAGCAGGCGCGCAACCGCTACCAGCAGATGACACCGCTGCTGGAATGTACCGTTTAGCGCGGGAAATTCTGACGGGGGCTGGATACGAACATTACGAAATTTCTAATTACGCTCGCGATGGCTATCAGTGCCGCCACAACCGCGTTTATTGGGAAAATCGCCCTTATTACGGTTTGGGAATGGGGGCAGCGAGTTACGTGGAAGGCCGGAGGTTGACCAGGCCTCGCAAAACTCAAGAATATTATCAGTGGGTGCGATCGATCTCTGGCCTCAATTCCCCAGCTACTCCACAAATTGGGGGGGAAACCCAGCAGGAGATTTACCCAGCAATTGAGCAAAATTTTCAAGTCTCAGAAAATGACATTTTGTTAGAAACGCTGATGCTAGGTTTGCGTTTAGCAGAAGGAGTTAGCCTGTCGGCGCTGACTGAAAAGTTTACTCAGCAAACGGTTGATAAAATTTGGGGTTGTTTGCAGCCCTACTGGCGACAAGGATGGGTGGAAATTATGACGGAGGATGGGGCGAGCTCAACTTTATGCGAGGGCGCGAAACTGCCACTGTCGGGCAATTTGAGGTTGAGCGATCCCGAAGGTTTTTTATTTTCTAATACAATTTTAGCCCATTTGTTCAGCAACTTAGGCGAAGATAATTAGCTCTGTCTGAGGAAGTATACCTCCTGACAAGCGCGATCGGCTCTAAAGCCGGGGCCGCAAATTCGATATAAAGGAAATTTAATTGCTCCCTAGCTTGATGATCTCAAAAATAATATATTTTCTCTCGATCCCTACACAAAACTTAAAGGCGAACTAAGCCTTGAGATAGACGCCACGACAGCACTCCAGCCGTCATACTTAAGACTGAACATTTAAAAGTAATTTAATGAACACTTTAACTATCGAGCGCAACCAAACCCAAAACCAGCCCTGCCTTGTAATTAGCGATCGCGGGTGCAATCCTGCTTCCAAGTGTAATTTTTGCGGTCACTACCAACAGGCAAGAGGTTCAGTTGGTCACTGTCAATTGTTGAACGCACCTGTTAGGGGAGGATGGAAATCTTGCACTTTAGCACTGCCGGCTTTTGCACCTTCTTGGGAATAGGTGGAAGGCGCTGATATTTCCCTAGCGCAATTTATTAATTAACCCAAAAAATCTAAAAAAATGTATAAAAAATTGTGTTTTAACTTATAATATGCTATATTAAGTTTAGGTCTGTCGCCGTATCGCTCGCACAATTGCACACACAAGTTAAAAAGATGAATTTGACACTAACTCAGGTAATTTCCGAAGGTCATACGCGCATTTTGTGTTGGTATCTTAATAATACTAGCAAAGTGCAAATCGCTAGAATTACAAATATTCCTAATTGGTATTTTGAGAGGACGGTGTTTCCGGGGGAACGTTTTTTGTTTGAAGCGCTGCCGGAAGCTCAGTTAGAAGTTTGTAGGAGTGCAGAGACGGGTGCGATTGTGTGCGAGCGAATTTTGTGCGATCGGCTGCGAGTTGAAGAGTTAAGCACGGCTGATTGAAGATAATTCCCCAGACTTACCAACGAGAGATAGAAACCCGGTTTTTTTTCAGAAACCGGGTTTCTCTGTATGATGATAAAAACTCCGTAATTCTCGCCACCGATGCGTCAGCCCTGAAACTGTCGCAAATGTGAATCTAAGCTAAATTATAAAAAATCCACCACTGTTTAATACTAAAACCCGATGTCCCTCACCGAACAAATCCTCTCCCAAATGCCAGGAGACACCCTCGGAGGCTTGAGAAAAGTCGATCGACTCTGGGAAAACCTCAAACAAAACACCGCACCAGCACCCCAAGCAGTCAAACACAGCCAACAACCCCTCGAAACCCTCGACTTCGACATAGTTATCGGCGGCGGAACCCTAGGAATATTGATCGGTACAGCCTTAGCCGTGCGGGGTTGGCGAGTAGCCCTGCTGGAACGCAGCACCCTGCGAGGACGCGATCAAGAATGGAATATTTCTCGCAAAGAATTAGACGTATTCTTAGAACTAAATTTGCTCTCTGTTGAAGAGATAGAAAAAGCAATAGCCACCGAATACAACCCAGCCCGCATCAGTTTTGCCAACACCCCAGACATTTGGGTGCGCGACGTACTCAACATCGGAATAGACCCAGTTTATCTCCTAGAAACCTTTAAACAGCGATTCCTCCAAGCGGGAGGTAAACTATTTGAAAACACACCCTTTAAACTAGCCACCATTCACCCAGATGGAGTCCTTGTTGAATCTGAAAATACCGATTTACAAGTTGCTAAAAATTTATTTAAAACCCGATTATTCTTAGACGCAATGGGACATTTTTCGCCCATTGTGCGCCAAGCAAGACAAGGCAAAAAACCCGACGCTGTATGTTTAGTAGTCGGTAGTTGCGCTCAAGGATACCCCAAAAACGACACTGGCGATATATTTGCATCCTTCACCCCAATGCAAAATCAGTGCCAATATTTTTGGGAAGCATTCCCAGCCAGAGACGGCCGCACAACCTACTTATTTACATACATAGACGCCGACACAGAAAGATTCAGTTTAGAAACATTATTTGAAGAGTATTTGCGATTGCTTCCCCAATATCAAAACGTCGAACTCGAACAGTTAAAATTCCAAAGAGCACTTTACGGATTTTTCCCCTGCTATCGTCAAAGTCCTCTAAAAACGCCTTGGAACCGCATACTCCCAGTCGGAGACAGCAGCGGTAGCCAATCTCCCCTCAGCTTCGGCGGTTTCGGCGCAATGGTGCGCCACCTCAAACGCTTGACTCTAGGAATTGACGAAGCTTTGACAAGCGACAGTCTCAGCAAAAATTCCCTGGCACTTTTGCAACCCTATCAGCCGAATCTATCAGTTACCTGGTTGTTTCAGCGTTCGATGAGTGCTGCGATGAATCAAAGAATAGACCCCAATCAAATCAATCAACTTTTGGCGGCCGTATTTCAGGTAATGCAAGAGTTGGGAGAACCGGTACTCAAACCGTTTCTTCAAGATATCGTGCTGTTTCCGGCTTTGTCACAAACTCTGTTTAAAACAGCAATTAGCCATCCGGGATTAGTTATGAAAATTATCCCGCAGGTAGGAATAGCTAATTTGCTGGATTGGATGGTTCATTATGTAAATTTAGGAATTTATACGGGATTGCAGCCTTTGGGGAAAGCCGTAGAACCGCAGGTGAAAAATTTAGCGCCGGAACAGCAATACTATTTTCACCGATTAGTTGAAGCATGGCAATACGGCGCTGGAGGCGATTATTAATTGATTAATTGTGGCACGGGCATCTTGCCCGTGGCTAATATATGAACAGGCTTTCCGGCCTGTTCCACAACACACTATAATTTATTGATTAATTAACTGTGGCACGGGCATCTTGCCCGTGGCTAATATATGAACAGGCTTTCCGGACTGTTCCACAAAATTAATTGATTAATTGTGGCAGGGGCATCTTGCCCGTGGCTAATATATGAACAGGCTTTCCGGACTGTTCCACAACATAATTAAATATGAACAGGTATTTGACCTGTTTCACAACATACTTATATTAGTTGTGAGTTATGAAGGAGCTATAACTGCTAACGCTTGGGGAATCACTCGGAATTTTGCAGGCGTGTAAGTTTTGATTTCACCGTCGGTATTAATCGGACGGCGTTTGCTAGTATTAACCTCAAATTCTTGAGCGTACAAGGCGCGAACTTTAGGCGAACTGGTATAATTTCCTTGCCTCATAGCCGGCAGCAAAGCAATGATTTCCCACCAATTTATTGTTTCCAAACTGTACAAATCCAGTCGCCTGTCGTCGATGGTGGCATCCTCGGCCACTGTCATGCCACCGCCGTAGTAGCGGCCGTTGCCAATGGCAATTTGAATAGTTTTCACCTTAAAAGATTGGTCTTTTACCTTAATTTCTGCTCGGAAGGGTCGCGCTGACAAAATTGTCTGCAAAGCAGTAAAAGCATAAGCTAACACTCCCCAGCGCTGCTTTACGTCTTTAGTCAGCCGCTGGGTAATTTCCACGCTCAATCCCAAACTCGCAACATTAAAAAAATGTTGGCCGTTAACCCAACCCAAGTCTATTAGCCGAACTTTACCGCTGGCAATAACTTGACAAGCTGCGGATAAATCTGTAGGAATTCCGAGAGTGCGGGCTAGGTCGTTAGCCGTTCCCATCGGCAAAATACCCAAGGGTAACTTGGTGTCTATCAAACCTTCTATGGCGGCGTTGAGAGTGCCGTCGCCACCGCCGATTATTACTAATTCAACTCGATTTTGGTAGCGGCGAATAGTGTCGGGAAGTTCGTCGGCGTGATCGGTAGATTCTACAATTAACTCAAAACCTAATGCTTCTAATTCTTTAGTGGCTTGAGATAATAGCTTTTGCCCTTTTCGGGAGTGTTGGTTTACTAAAAGTAGAGCTTTCTTCATTTGTTAATTTTTAATTAGGAATATTGCGTATTTTAAATTACAAAAAGTATAGCTTGATGCCTTAACTGCATGAAATTAATGCTTTACTTCCATTTTACCAGTTATGATGGATTGACAAAAATGTTAAAAAATGGATAAATGTAGCAAAAGATTCCTAAAAAGTACCTCCGGCTCTGGGCGAGCACCAAAAAACCTCGCTTCTCGATCGAACTTAATTTAAAATTATGTATAATATTTTACAAAAAGCCCAAGTCGCTGCCGATCGCCAAAACTGGCCTGGGTTAGTCGAATGCTTGCAGCAAGTGACAGTCAAAGCCGGCAAGCCGCAGGAACAACACATTTTAGAACAAGCTGTCAGTTTAGCAATAGAAGCCTTAGAATGGGGCGATTTTCAAGACCGCTGGGAAATTGCTAAAGTATTGCCCAATCTGGGAAATGGCGCGATCGCACCTTTAATTGCCGTACTCGAAGACGAAGACGCAGACACAGAGCCCCGGTGGTTCGCCGCCCGCATTCTCGGAAAGTTCGATCGCCCGGAAGTGATTCAAGCTTTAGTAGAATTGGTCAAAAATTCCGACGAAGAATTGAGCCAAATCGCCGCCGAAACGCTAGGGAATTTCGGCCCGACAGCCATAGAATCCCTCACAACTCTCTTGCAGCAAGAAGACTCGCGACATTTTGCCACAGCAGCACTCGCCCAAATTCGGCGCACCGAAACTATCCCGCCGCTGTTGAGCGTAGTCGCAGACTCTCAAGTTGCGGTGCGAGCAGCCGCAATCGAGGCCCTGAGCAGCTTTCACGACTCCCGCATCCCGCCGGTATTGGTAGGGGCGCTCAAAGATCCGGCGATAGCAGTCAGAAAAGAAGCCGTGCGAGCTCTTGGCGCGCGCGCCTATTTAGATGCAGAATTAAATTTAGTTAACTTGCTCAAACCTTTGCTTTCCGACATCCGATTAGAAGTTTGTCAGCAAGCGGCGATCGCGATCGGGCGAGTGAAAACCGATGAAGCAGCGGCTGCTTTATTTGAAGTGCTGCGATCGCCCACAACTCTGGTTGAATTGCAAATCGAAACTGTGCGCGCCCTAAGCTGGATGGAAACCGCAACCGCTTTAGCCTATTTGCATCAGACATTAATGGCGCAATTTCCTAACATAAATTCTACTGTTTATCAAGAGATAGTTACTGTTTTAGGGCGAGTAGAAAAGCCGGAATTAAAAGCTGTTGCTGCTGAAATTCTGATTTATTTGCTGAAAACCTGTCATCCGGCAGTGCAGGAGGGAGTTAGCAAAAAATCTTTAGCTTTAGGTTTAGGAAAATTAGGAGATATGAGAGGGCTAGATGCTCTGATTTCAATGTTGGGCGACGCAGACAGCAGCGTCAGGCTGCACTGCATGGCAGCACTCAAACAGCTAGGTGCTGCCGAGGCCCGGCAGAAATTAGAAAACTTAGTGAAACAAGAGAGTCTCGAACCGAGATTGAAACAAGGAATTGCGATCGCATTGCAAGAATGGCAAGAGTAAAAAACAGAATACCTATATCCCCGACTTCTTCCAGAAGTCGGGGATATAATAGCGATCGCATCTTTCTTCCATCCGTTACATCCGAAGAAAGCGAATCGGTTGCCGAACTTCCTTGGGCTATATCATCGATTTTCTTTGTGAATTTTGGCGATCGCAGTTGTCACCCGCTCTAAATCTTCATCAGTTAAATTAGATCCAGAAGGCAAGCAAAGCCCATACTCAAACAACTCTTGGGCCACCCCACCTTCAATACATTCACAATCAGCAAATACTGGTTGTAAATGTAAAGGTTTCCAAACCGGACGCGCTTCTATTTTCTCTTCAGCAAGCGCTAGGCGAACTTGTTCTCTATCTGCACCGAAAGCGGTAGGACCGATCGTCAAACAAGTCAGCCAGCGAGTAGCGCGTCCAAAGGAAGCTTCCGGCATAAATTCAATTCCCGGCAAGTTTCCTAAAGCTTGTTTGTAAAAGTCAAAATTGCGCCGTCTCGCTTCAACTCGCTCCTCCAAAACCCGTAATTGACCGCGACCAATTCCCGCCAAAACATTGCTGAGACGATAATTGTAGCCAATTTCTGAATGTTGGTAATGAGGAGCGGGGTCACGGGCTTGTGTTGCCAAAAAACGAGCTTTTTCTACTATTTTTTGGTCATCGGAAACTAACATTCCGCCGCCGGAAGTGGTGATAATTTTATTGCCGTTGAATGAAAAAATGCCGATTTTACCAAAGGTTCCAGGCGATCGGTTCTTATAGCTAGCCCCTAGAGATTCTGCCGCATCTTCTATTAGCGGAATTTCATAAGCATTGCAAGCTTCTAGAATTGGGTCGATATCGCAACTTTGACCGTAGAGGTGTACGATTACAACAGCTTTGGGTAATTTACCAATTTTGGCTCGTTTGTCAAGTGCTGCTCGCAACAAGTCGGGGTTGAGATTCCAAGAAGTGCGATCGCTATCAATAAAAACTGGTTTGGCGCCAAGATAAGTAATCGGGCTAGCAGTCGCAATAAAAGTCAGAGTCGAGCAAAAAACCTCATCTCCCGAACCGACACCAATTAATTGTAAAGCCAAATGCAAAGCTGCGGTACCGGAACTAACAGCCGCTGCGTGTTTAGCGCCAACTACTTGGCAGAATTCTTGCTCGAAAGCGTCTACATGGGGGCCGACGGGGGCGATCCAGTTGGTATCAAAGGCTTCTTTGACGAACTCCTGTTCCAGTGAACCCATGTGAGGTGTTGAGAGGAGGATTTGTTTGAGCATTACTTTCCCTATTGCTGAACAGTAACAAGCCGATCGCACTTTGAACTTTTTATATTTCCTTCAACCCTGAGCCAACTTTCATTAGGCTTCTCTCCGTTGGCCCAAGCTATTAACGCTGCCGGAATATTTGCCCCTGCCATCTGGGAAAATGGGTATCCACCACCAAAACGCGGGTTTAATTCTAACACGCATAAACCTTTTTGTTCCACCATTACATCGCAGTCCAGGTTGCCGATATGGCCCAATGTTTGGCCAATTTTCGCACCTAACTGTTTAATTTCTTCATTTTCGACCGTCACAGCCCGATCCGTTTCTCCGGCTCGCATGGTCAGCTTCCGCTTGACAAAAGTCGTAATATATGAGCCTTCTAAGTTATTGATAATATCCAGACCGTGTTCTTGTCCGATTACTCGCTCTTGAATTAAGATACACCGATCGGGATCGGAGGAACTTACTTCTGCTAAGAATGATCTCATCAGCGATTTTTTAACAAAGCGATAAGCTAATTCTAATTCTTCATCATCTTCAGGATATTCAATCCCAATTGATGCACTACCCCAGCGGGGTTTAACTACTAAAGGAAAAGATATTTTTCCTTGCTGAATTGCTTCGCGTGCTTCGGCGAGGGAAAGATAGGTTTGTGGGGCAGAAATGCCGAGTTTTTGTAAAAATTCAAAGGTCGCAAACTTGTCAAAACAAATATCGATCGCTTCTGGAGAAGAAACAACTGGAATCGTTCCTATTGCGAGAAAGCGATCGCGTTGTTTTGCTAGGTAAGGTAATTCTAGATCGTTCAGCGGTATCAGCAAGCGCACCTGCTTTTCCTGACAGATATCTAGCAACTTCTCAAAGTATTCGCTATGATTTATCGGCGGCAACAAAAAACTTTCATCAGCTTCTTGTAATGTCGGTGCTTCCAAAGTAGCATCACCCGCAAATACTTTTCCTCGATTTCCTAGTGCTTCTTGGAAGAATTTCAACAGATAGTTGCGGCGTCCCGCACAAGTCAAAATTACATTCATATTTTTGATGGTTGGTGAACAGCAGATTCAATATTGAACTTGCAGTGTCCCGTACAAGTCAATAGTACATTTATGTTTTTGCTTCTTATATCACATAAGTAGAGAACACATCCTGAGAAGTTTCTCGCCGTCTGATTAGTGTATACTCGTTCTGGATAGAGTCATAGCTAATTATGGGCGGATTCGGGCGAATAAATGGTGGTTTGAAGACTACAGTATAAGCACCCATATTCTCAACAACTGCATAATCTCCAATACCTATTTCGCCGGAATAGTCCTTGTATAAACAATCATGTTCCATACAAGTATATCCCACTATATCTACTTGTCCTGCAAGTTTTCTTTGGTCGGCATTTTCATCGTTTCCGTAAACTCGCAATGACAGATTTTTATCAGTCCCCGTTGGTTTCACGTTGTGGACACTACCAACCACTAGGGCAATTTGACGCGACCGCACAGTTTTTAGTCCCACAACTTTTGCGACAAAATTCAATACATCGGACACAATAGCTACACCCGGTTCAATAATCAATTCCGGCCCAGAGTTATCGGGATATTTGCTTTTTAATTGGGGCGCAACTGCTTCGGCATATTCGTGATAGTTGGGAATATAGCCATCAAATTGACTCTTTAAATCATCAGTCATTTTGCCGTAGAAACCGCCACCTATATCGATAAAATCCGGTTGTTTATCCTGGAAATAATAATCGGTTAATTCTAGAATTTTCTGAGTACGACGCGCGTATGATTCAGTGCTTCTTGCCGCAGTGGAAATGTGGCAGTGCAGTCCATCGACAGAACAATTATTTAATGCTGTCAATCTTTTGAAAGCACGATCGAGTTCGCCTCCTGCTACATCAAACCCAAATCGAGATATGCGAGTGGTGTCAATCTCGAAATTACATCTCAATCCGACCGCTATTTTTTGTTCTGGTAATCTTTCCGCCAAAGCTTCGACCATTTCTACTTCTTCTAAGCAGTCCAAATTGACTATGGAACCTGCCAAAATAGCTTTTTCCAGGTCTTCTTGTTGCTTCAGTGGGCCATTGAAAATGATTCTAGTTGGCGGTACGCCGATCGCGATCGCTAAATCATACTCCATTTGAGAAACAACTTCGGCATATCCTCCCATAGAATGCACGGTTTGGCATAGCTTGGGAATGTAATTAGTTTTGTAAGAATAACCTAGGTTGGTATTGGGATAAATTGAGCTAAAACCCTGAAGAAATTCTTTATAGTTATTTTCAAATTGTCTAATATCCAAAATGAAAAAAGAATCGCCATATTCTTTTTCTAAGTTATGAAGTGTTTTCCAACAGAGTTGCATCTTTCTGCCCTTATAATGTGACTGTAAATATCGGTTCATTTTTGGGAAAATTCATTTTTTACAACAAACCACGTAGAACATTCCGTCAAGTGGCTTTTTCAAGATTTCTGCACTAGATGCAGTTATTTCCCCTTGCTTAAGTTGAGCCTCAGAACCCAAAGCAACTACTTCAAATCCAACCTTTTGGCAAATTTGGCAAATCTCTTCAATTTTATACCAATATGTATAAGGTCCTTTGTCAAGAAGAGCTGACCAGTTTGGTTTACCGTGATGCTTCAGCCACGGAATAGATTGGATTGTTTTATTTGTTCCAACTATTTTCCTCAAAAAAAATAAATACTTTAAATAGGGTAAATACCCCATATTTCTAGTTCGGCAATCAAAACAAAGAAAGGAAAATAAAATATAGCCTCCTTTCTTTAAAATCCGGTGAGCCTCCTTAAAGGCATTCAATCTTCCTAAATCATCTTGGATAAAACAGATAATTTGCTGTAAATATATTGCTTGGTCAAAACTACCATCTTCGTAAGGTAAGCTAGTTGCGTCCTGAACTTCAAAAGAAATTCCATTTTTTCCTCCTCTCTGCTTGGCGACTTCGATCATTTCCGTAGCGCAATCAAATCCAGAAAGAGATGTAAATCCTAATTTTTGCATCTCTATCAAAATTCTTCCGCCTCCAGTCCCGGCTTCAATTGTTTTTCCTTCTTTAGAGAAGTATTTATTTATTAGAAACCTTTCTTCTAATTTTAACTCTTCTAAATAAGCCCATTTGGTAAACTCTACGTCACTGAAAACATTCTGATTTGCAGTCATTTTTTTCTCTTTTTATAGCAACCGCCAGGGCGGTTAAGACATTCTTAATTCCTGAAACCCTTGATTCTAGGCCCTTCTTACCCTAGCCCCTAGCCCCTAGCTATAGATTGTAATAACAATAGACACCAATTATCCATGAAGTCTTGTCGCCTACGTCAAATGCAATTAAAATTGTTTAGCCTCACTAATTTATCAATTAAAACGCACCCTACTAACGATTGTCAATTATTTCCCGTGAAATCTTCAACTGTGGCATGATTAGCTTGGCTGATACCTTCTTTTTTAACTACTTTCCATACCGTCAGGAAAAGTATTTTCAGGTCAAGCCACAAACTCCAATTATCCACATACCAAACATCAAGTTTGAATTTTTGTTGCCAAAAAATGGTATTGCGCCCGTTAATTTGTGCCCACCCTGTAATTCCCGGCATCACGTCATGGCGGCGTGCTTGTTCGGGACTGTAGCGCTCTAGGTATTCTACCATTAAAGGACGCGGCCCCACAAAACTCATATCACCCTTAAGAACGTTCCAAAGTTGGGGTAGTTCATCTAAACTGGTTTTCCGCAGAAATTGACCGATCGCTGTCAGGCGTTCTTCATCACTTAAAAGATTGCCATTCGAGTCGCGATCGCTCGTCATCGTGCGAAACTTGTAGAATTGGAAAACTTCGCCGTTTTTGCCGGGCCGCGGTTGCGTAAAGACAATTGGGCTACCCATGCGAATGTAAATGGCGATCGCCACTATTAGTATCGCGGGAGAGAAAACCAAAAGGGCGATCGCGGCTACTAATCTATCTAATATTGATTTCAATAACCTACTAATCTTTGTGAGGTTATTTTCTTGCTTCAAAGAGGAATTCATCCACAACGCTCCTGGCTAAAATGACATTTTCGTGCTATTTAAATCACTTCAAGGATTTTTTTGATTCTACCGATGTCGTTCAATATCTCCTGAGTATTATTGTATCTTTTTTTGGGATCTGGTTCTATTGCTTTCTCGATTATATTGGCAAACTCGTCTGAAACTCCCTTCGCATATTTACGCCAGTTTATTTTTTCTCTCTTCTCATTGTACATCGCCTTATCTCTGGGAAACTTACCCGTTAATAGAAATACAAAGCTTTTCCCCAAGGCAAAAATATCTGTCTGGGGTGTGCAATTATGTCTATTTTGTTCTGGGGCCGTATATCCATCTGCTTCATCGTCCTTACCCAATAAAAGCATAGCGCTATAAATCGTAATAGCATAAGCCTTATAGAACAAATTTATGCGGATAGCTGCGCCAAAATCAATCAACACGAACTGCCCGTTATCCTTCCGCATAATATTGTGTGGCTTGATATCCCGATGCAAATATTTTTGCTCGTGAACCACTTGTAAAATACTTGTAATTTTTTCCAACCATTCTAAACCCTGTTGGGCAGAAATTGGTTGATTTTTCTCCACCCACTCTTCTAAATTACAACCATCTATCTTTTCCATTACTATGCAGTGTAATCGTCCTCCTCCCTTCAGTTCGTATTGAAAATAGCTGTCACATTTAGGAATACCCGGATCATCGAAATGACTTAATACATTTACTTCTTGGCGGAACAATTGGATAGCTCTCCTATTTTTAACATGAATCTGATTGAGAACTTTTAAAACTTTGGTTGTTCCTCGGTCTTCTACTTCGTAAACGTTACCAAATCCCCGATTGATTCGGATTATGCTGGTGACTCGATAGCGATTTTGTAACATTAATTCACTGCCACAATGAGGACATTTTCGCCCTGCGTATTCCACTGGTTGATGTGAAGCAATGCAATTTGGATTGATACAAATAATCATTGTTAGTTGGCTAATGTCCTGATAGTTTTTACTTTGAGTTTCCTCAAACCTCCTGATATAAAGCTTCGTATTGCTTGAGGATTTCTGGGACGCTATAAGCGAGCATTTTTGCCCGCGCCTGCTTACCCATCTGTTTGGCATCTTCTGGATTATCCAAAATCCCTTCCATTGCTTTGGCCATTCCCTTGACATCTCCTAATTTAACTAACAAGCCATTTCCCTCTACTAATAAATCGCGGGTGCCCCGAATCTCTGTACCAATAACAGGAACTTCCATGCACAAAGATTCCATCACACAATTAGGAAGACCTTCTTGGTCGGAAGCAATCAGAGTAGCTACAGAGGCACGCATCAAAACGGGAATATCTCGTCGCAATCCCAAAAAATGCACTTGCTTTTGAATTCCCAACTCGGATGCGAGTTGCTGCATTTCCTGTAAAATTATGCCATTGCCGGCAAAAGCTAAGTGAACTTGAGGCCGTTCTAGTTGAGCTAATGCCTTTAAAATATCCCAAGGACGCTTGCGAGGAATAAATTCAGCCACTGATAAAAACAAAGAGTTTTCCGGTGCCAATCCCAACTCTTGACGTACTCGCATTATCTCAGCTTCAGAAATAGCATGGGGATTAAAGCGATCGATATTTAATCCAGTTCCGGGAATGTAATGGACTCGTTCGGCAGCAATCAAACCATAACGTTTTGCCGCTGCTTCATCTTGCCGATTAACCACTACTAGATAGTCCGTCCAAGGTCCTGCAATCTTTTCCAGTCCCAAAAATATCGCATTTTTATGCGGTGCCCCTCCTTCGTAGAAGTGAAAACCTTGGGCTGTGTAGATTACTTTTACTTTTCCCTGCTTTCTCCAATTATTGAGAGCGTAGCGGGTAACAAAAGCAGCTACAGGCGTAGAAACATTTACTAAGTCGTATTGCTCTTGCAAAAATGCCTGCCGAATTTGTGCGGGAGCAGTAATCAAATTTTTGGGTTCCAGGGGATTGCGCGACCATTCAACATCCCAAACGCGATCGAACAATTGTGAGTATTCTTTGCTAGTGGAAAGTTCTCTCGCCATTGCATCTACCTGCCAGCCTTGTCCGCGCAAGTGCTTGGTCAAAGGCAGAAAAAAGTCAAGGGTTTCCGGGATAGTAGTAACAATTAAAAGTTTCTTCATATTTTTTGTTTCTCTTTCAACCATCCTTCTGTTTGCTCTCGCACGTAGCGATAAAATATGAGCCGCTGCTGGCGGAGAACTTCATCGGTATACTCTTTGGCTTTCTCCAAGTTACGGGCAGACATCCGCGCCATGCGATCGGGATCTGTTACTACCTCCCGAATTTTACTCGCTAAGGCTGCTACATCACCGGGCGACACCATATCCTCATCAGGCAGTAATTCGGGAATGCCACCGACGGTAGAGCCAATACAAGGCAAAGCTCTTGCCATTGCTTCTACCATTGCTCTGGGCAAGCCTTCTTGGTATGAGGGGAGAATGAAAAGGTCGGCGCAATCGAACTGGGCACGTACTGCATCCCCAGATGGCAACTGACCAAGGAAAGAAACTCGCTTTCCCAAGCCCAATGCTTTGCCTTGTTCTTCCAGTTCTGCTCTGTATTGGCCATCGCCAACCATAATTAATTCAATATTGAGCCCCTCCTGCATACAGATGGCCACAGCTTCAATCAAAATATTGGGAGCTTTATATAGTTGGGCTAAGGAACCTACAAACAGGAGCGTAAAAATTCCTGTTTCCCCGCCGAGGGGACGGGGTGCAGCCACCAGCGAATCTTCTAAAATTTCTACATCCGATACACCAATCGATAAATTGGGGCAAGGATATCGTTTTTGTAAAGCTTCTTTGGTCACATAGGCAGCAGCACAGGCTTCTTGACATTCCCGCCGCAAACCTCTGGGAAACCACCAACGAAAAAGAGGGCGCAAGGGATGCGTGATAGAACCGGGCGCAAACACATCATAAGGGTCTGCCACAATTTCCACACCGTAAGGATGTCTTTCTTTACACAACCTCGGTTGGATGCAGGAAGCAATTTGGGAACTCAGCCGTAAAATCACCGCATCACCCGGGCTAACAGCATTTCTGACCACCTGTTTGACTTGTCGCGCCTTGCGGAGATACTGCCAAGCGCCGGTGTAGTATGGAATGGGGACAAAGGAAACTCCCTCGCCGTCTGCGCGTTGCCAATCTGAAGGCACGCTGGGTACATCGCGGGTACGGGCTACTACGCTGACGCGATCGAATACTTCTAAGTATCGCGTCCAAAAGGAATAGGGAAAGGTTGTTTGCGTCCACACCGTCCCATCGGGGGTGCGATCGAATCGATATTCAAGAGTTACAATAACTTTCATCTAAAACCTCATCTCTTGTAGCTCAGTCACTCCAACCATCGAATTAATATACACCCGATTCCCGGTTTATCCAGTACACTCTTCACCAATTGGTAAACCAGTTTCGACTCAATTGAGTCTACCAGGTCTCCGTGGAATATGCTGTATTTAGCCTTTCAGTCTATAAACTTGAACTTCCACTGGTTTAATTAAACCACTGAGTTTGCCGTTTTTGAAACTCATACTGCCCGGAGAATCTGTAAACATTGGGTTTGCTTGGATGATATTTTTAGGCAATTCAATTGTGACCTCAGAGTCGCGATCGAAAGAAGTATTAATAACAACTGCTAAAGCTTCTTTTCCGGACTGCAAAATTCCAGTCAATATGTTATTATCCCCAGATTTAAGGTTTTTCAAATTACCATTTAGTACGAAAGAATTAATTGCTTTTATTTCGGGCACTAAGTCTTTCATTTTTTCCCACAACTCAGGTTGGGCTGCGGGTAAATTCCAAACAGAGTCGTGATAAGTATAATAAATAATTCCCTTGGCACCAGCCAAAATTGCTTGATAAGTCATATTTCGCACTTCTTCAAAGGTTGGTGGCCGCGTACCTTGTTTGTATTTGGGATTTTCTGGTTCTTCTACTGCCCAATCGAATGTTTGTAAATTAGCATAAACTGCTTTATGACTAAATTTTTTTACATATTCTCTGGTAAACAAAACTTTACGATAAGCAATAGATAGTTCCCTTCCATTTCCAAAAATAAGCGGATATGCTTGCATGGCAATTATATCCGAACAATTTGTAAAATGTTCAATTTTTCTTGAGCCACCACTCACGTAGGTAACATGATTGGGAGCTATGGTTTTTGCCTGGTAGTGAGACGCTAAAACATCATTTGGAGTAAACTTACCTCTATCGACATCATCGGCTATACTCCAACCCAGCACGGCTGGTTTATTTTTAAATTGCTTGACTAAATTTACTAAACCAATCTTATTCTGCTCGGTTAAAACGTAAACACCGAGCCGCCCCGCTTCGTCGAGAAATTCGCCATAATCCTTGAGGTTTGTAGCCGAAGCGTGAATGGTGTTGAATCCAGCAGCCGCCATGTCCTTTAAAGCATCTATTCGCTCTTTAGCTGTTGTTCTCCATGAAACATGATAAAACCCAAACGGAAAGAAAGGTTTATTATTAACCATCGTAGTACCATCGGATCGGATCTCAACTTTAGTGTTTTGGTTGGTGGCGTGATTAAATATATTGCTGGCACTACAAGATAAGGGTGAATCGATAATACCCCAACCAATGAAACAAAAAATGATAGATATTATAAATAATCCCCCAAATAAAACTATTTTATAAAATTTGTATTGCTTTTTAAGCCAAATAATCATTTTTCATTTTCTCCCTTTTTGCTAATATCATTCTTCGAGGATTTGGCTGATTTTCCGCCAGTAGCATTTAAAGCTAGGGCACCAAAAAAGTAAATCCACCACATAGTATTAAGTTGCGGCCCTTTAAAGATAAAGAAATCAAAAAACATGGAAACTCCCGAAGCAAAGATTCCGCAGTTAAAAATGGGAAATTCTGCCCCCCAGAGATTGCCAAGCAAAAGTCTCCCCAAAATTCCCCACAAAAACAAAAAATAGAACAGCCCCGGGATTCCTAGTTCGACAATTAGTAAAAGAAAAGTTGAGTGCGGGTGGTACAATATTTGAGCATAGGGGTTCCAAACCAAATCGAAATACTGATCGGTCTCGCGAGCGCCCTCAACGTCTGGAATGTACCAAGGCCAATAAGAACCGTAACCGGAACCAAAAAAGTTAATACTATCATCTCTATTTTGAATGATTTGCAAAGATGCCGAATAGGTATTACCTCTTGTATCATCTTCTAAAGATTGCAGTCGATCGGTTTTGGCTTTAGAAAAAAATAGTAGCCCAGCTAGGGTTGTAATAACAAGCATTAATGAGAGCGCTATCATTGCCTGCTTCTTATTTTTTAGAAATAAAATTACTAGCAGGAAAAACAAGAAAAAAACTAACAAACCTGCCCGCGAACCCATGCCGAATAAAGTCAACATCAAAGAAAACAAAACACCTGCCTTAAGTATCCTATCTTTGGGGCTTTTAAGAATCTCTTGTAGGGAAAAAGCCAGAGCAGGTACGATCAGAAAATATCCGGTACTAGCTTCATACAAAGGGCCTTTAACTCGCTTGATTCCAAATTCGCTAGCAGTGTCATCACCTTCACCCCCCAACCCCAAAGATAAGAAAGAGGTGGCTGAGTAAAGCAAACTCACAGCGGCGATATATACTGTAAATGACCAAAGAAATTGATGTATGGCTTCGGGTGACCTTTTATTGATAACGTTATAGCCCAATAAAAATGCCGATGCAGCTACAATCAGAGTGTATAGCATTGGCAATAAATCACGATTGTGCAGACCGCTCCATTCGCAAGACAGAGCAGCGTAACCCAATAAAAAAATCATTACTAGCGGTAAGTAATAATGCCAACCTTTGGAGCAGTATTTGATAGGACGATTATTAATAGCTGGCACTAAGAGGTAGAAAAAAGCAACTGCTATATTGATGATATCTCTAAAGTTGATCGGGATAGATTCAATTTCCAGCCAGGGAACTTTAGTTGATGGTAAAAGCGACCACACAATCAAAGTGAACCAAAACGGCGCTCTGATCAGAAAGGGACTTAAACGATTGATATCAACGGCTCGTTGCCGAGAAGTTAGCTTCATAGACTTCTGCCAATTTTTTGAGACCGATCGCAATATTGAAAGGGCTATTTTCGACGCTAGCTAAGGCATCTGTTTGGTTAAAGCCCGATGTCGTATCTGGTGCTGCTAGAATGGTTTCTGCCCAGGTGGAGGGAGATTGTGACAAAGAAAGTCTTTGTACTAAAGGTTTTATAACATCTGCTTCTTCTGGTACTACATCTGAGAAAACACAGGGCAAACCTGCTGCTTGTGCCTCGATTAAGACCAAGCCCAAACCTTCGTAAAGGGATGGCAAGACAAATGTATCCATCGCCCCAAGCATCAATCGGGGTACATCCGATCGCAGTCCTGCAAAGATGACATATTTATCTAAGCCCATTTCGATCGCTTTCTGCTGAATCTGGGGACGCAGAGATCCATCACCCGCCAGTAAAAGTCGTAGATTTGGTTGTTTTTGGGCTATCGATGCTGCGATTTCCAGTAAAAATAAATGGTTCTTTTGTTCTTCAAATCTACCGACATGACCGATGACAAAGGCATCCGCAGGAATTCCTAATTCAGACCGAATATAGAAGCGATCGACGCCATCGCGAAATGGAGCGAGATCGACACCACAATAAAGAATCTGGCAACGGGGATCTCTTGCCCAATCCGAACCAAACAAGGAAACGGCTGCTAAACGACTAGCTGCCAAACCAATTGTTTTATAGCGGGCTATCCACCATTTCGTTAAAGCTATATATAAGCGCCGAGATAATCCGGCTTTGGTTTCCAGGGAAGAAGTATCGTTATGGCTGTGGGCAATGCGAATGGGCACGCCCGCCTGTTTTGCCAAGCGGAGAACATAACCGCTAAAGTTATGAACGTGACTGTGTACGATGTCGTAAGGGCCATATTCCCTGACAAGACGTTGGAAATTGCGATCGTACAATCTGGGTTGGAATGGATCGAGACAGGGAATAATCCGGCTGCCCAAGGCGCGAACTTCCTCATCGTAAGCGCAGGGTTCTGTTGTATGGACTAGAAAGTCCATTTGAAAGCGATCGCGATCGATGTTTCGCAAAACGTGCATCAGCCAAGTTTCAATTCCCCCTCGGTTCATGCCACCTACAACATGGAGTATTCGGATGGAAGGCTTATCAAATAACATCTTCTGCTGATTTTTTCCTAATGTTTTGCGATTTTGTTGATTGCATGAATAAGCACTGCCAAGCAACTGAGAATTTGGATAACAGATCCCAAGATCAGCGATATCGCTGCCCCCCGCAGTCCCTGAGTGGGAATTAACCACAGACAAATTAGGGCTGAACTAGCTGTCACCACCATAAACAAAGGCATTTGGACACGGAAGTACCGCGCTGCGGTTATACCGTAGCCCAGAAAGTATGATATGTAATTAATCCCCGCTGCTACCATCAGCCACACGAACACATCCACTTGCTGAGCATACTCAGGATCATAGAGAAGGGTGAGGATCTGTCGCCCAGCTACCACCGCCACCACCACACCTGCACTACCCAGCCCGATCGCAATTCCCACTAACTTGAGGAGCAAGGTGCTGAAACTTTTACTATTGCCTGCTGCGTAGTATTTCGCAAGTCGGGGACTGACTGACTGTGCCAGGGCACTAATCACCATTTGACCTGCCACTATTAGATAGGACAAGGCGCTGAAAATGCCCAGTTGATGTGCGCCTAAATAATGCTCGATAAAATAGCGAGGAATATTAATGTTTAGGGAGATCAGCATCATTACGAAACCTAGCGGCAGAGATAGCCATAGCAACTTGGTTAAGGTTTTGAGATGCCAGCGCCGTAGCAACTTATTTTTTGGTTGGGATATGGGGTTTTCATCTGTATTTGGCAACTGTTGAGGGGAATTCGAGAGTTTGTCCTCCTCCCCTTTTCTTTCCGTCTCGATTTCATCCGCAGGCGGGGCATTGAGCAACAATATACCGCTGGGGATGTCGTAGCTGACCAAAACGAAAGCCCAGGCAATCGCCAATCCCACCGAGCCTACGAAGACGCTGCCTGTCAGGTATAGTCCGGCACCTAACATTAACAGGGACAGGATGCCTCTGAGGATCAAGGACAGGGAAATGCGATCCATTCGTTCGTGGTGTTGGAGCAGCCCGTAAAATATATCGCTGATCGACTCGAATGCTTTGGCGAAAGCGAGCGCGACGACAACCAGCAATATATCCCAGCTATATCCAGAACTGATGGTAATTACGAAGATGATTAGAAATGCCAGCGCCGTGCCGATCAGCCGCAGACTCAGATAATCGTTAAACAAATACTCTTTTCTGGCATCTGTTGCCTGGATCGCTCGCAGTTGCAGATTTGTCAGCATGAATACAGGTGCTGTCACGGCAAGACCCAAGGTAAATTTACCCACCATTTCAGGGCGACCCAATTTAGCAAGCACCACCAACATCCCCCACTGGGAAGCCGCATAAACGAGATTGCCAATGAAAGTCCAGGAAAAATTTCCGCGCAATGTTAGTGGTTTGAGCTGTTGCATTACTAGCTAATTACCTGCTTGCTCATTGGTGAATTCCAAATCGTGTATTTCCCATTTCAAAGTTATTTACAAATGCCCCCTTAATTCTTAGCAGCCATACCCCTAATCAATTTGCCTACCGCCGCGCATTCTACAGGCTTCGAGAAAAAGTATCCCTGTCCGTAGACGCACTTCAGAGCTTTGAGCTCAGCTATTTGCCATCTCGTTTCAACTCCTGTGGCAATCATTCCCATACCTAATTCCTGAGTTATGGCAATAATTTTGTGAAGAATTTCTAAGTTCGGGTTACTAGCATCAAGCCCGCTGACTAAAGAGCAATCTAGCTTCAAACTGTCGAATTTCCCATACTTCAGTCGCGTCAATTGGTAGAGATGAGTTAATGATACATCACTGAGACCGCAGTGGTCTATTTGTACTTGCAACCCTAAACTTTTAAGTTGGACAAACACAGACCCAGCTAAATCTGGATTTTCCGTCACAACATATTCAGCAATTTCTAACCTCAAACTAGAAGCATCAAGATTTGTTTCCTTCAATATTTTTGCAATCGTCTCGATTAAGTCAGCGTGGAAAAACTGTTTGCTAGTCAGATTCACGCTGACTGTTAAAGGAGACTCAAGACCAAATTGCGACTGCCAAATCCGCATCTGGCTGCAAGCTTGTCGCAGCACCCACTCGCCAATAGGAAGAATCAAGCCCGTTTCTTCTGCCAGTGTTAGGAATTCGTCTGGCCAAAGCAAACCTCGATTTGGGTGCTGCCAGCGCAACAGCGCTTCAAAACCACTAATTTTATTGGTTTCCAGGCAGACGATCGGCTGATAGTAAATCCGAAACTCGTCATTGGCAAGAGCCACCCCCAAATCATTTTCTAACTGCACAGATGCTGCACTGCTAATCTTTGCCGGAGCCGTTGTTTCTGTGGCTGTATTTGCGTGCAAATTGGCTTTTGAATATCCTGGTACGTACTCAGGCACTAACTGCTGTAACATTGAGACTATTAAATGGGTATCATTGAGATCGCCTGCTTGACAAAGAGCTTCTACTTCCCGGTCAATATTTTCTTTCACTAGGCGGCTGGCATTGCCCAAACTGAGAATTTTTTCGTGTTTAGTGCGGTTGTATTTCTCGCCCGGAATAAAGAGTTCTTCAAACAATTTTTCTCCAGGTCGCAGCCCTGTAAACGCGATTTCAATGTCTTTACCCACTTCATATCCTGAGAGCCGAATCAAATCCTTTGCCAAATCAAAAATTCTGACTGGTTCTCCCATCTCAAGCATGAATACTTCCCCACCACTGCCGATGACTGCCGCCTGCAAAACCAGTTGAACAGCCTCGGGAATTGTCATGAAATAGCGAGTGATATCTGGATGAGTAATTGTGATCGGCCCGCCCTCAGCAATTTGTCGTTTGAAAGTAGGTACGACACTACCCCGGCTCCCCAGAACATTACCGAAACGAACCACTACAAAGGGGTTTTTACTTTTTTTGGCTGCTTGCAGCACCAGCATTTCGGCAACTCTTTTGCTAGCTCCCATAATGCTAGTTGGATTCACCGCTTTGTCGGTGGAAATCATCACAAATTGTTCCACATTGTATTTCAATGCCAGATCCAGCAGATTTTTCGTCCCCCGCACATTGTTAGTAATCGATTCCGGCGGGTTTAATTCCATCATGGGTACGTGTTTGTGAGCGGCCGCATGAAAAATGATGTCTGGTCTCACTGTTAGAAAAACGTACTCTAAGCGATCGCGAAAGCGAATATCGGCCATAAAGGCTGTCACGCGAGTAATATCTGTTGGGGTTTTGCTGGTTTTTTTGAGTTCTGACAGGACTTTTCCTAATTCTTGTTGAATATTGAATACAGAATTTTCTCCGTGTCCGACGATGATTATTTCTGCAGGAGCACACTTTAATATTTGCCGGCAAAGTTCGCTGCCGATCGAGCCGCCCGCACCGGTAATTAGAACTTTCTTGCCTCCTATCAATCCCAAGACTTTCTGGGTATCGGTTTGGATGGGGGCGCGGCGGAGCAAGTCCTCAATTTGTACTTCTCTGACGCTACCTAAACTGACGCGACCGTTGATGATTTCATTGAGGCCGGGGAGGGTGCTGGTTGGAATTCCAATTGACTGACAAATTTCTACGATCTCCCTAATCTCTTTTCCCGGAGCTGAGGGGATGGCAATCATCACTTTGCCGATATTTAGCGATCGAACTACTTCCGGAATGTTATAACGATTTCCGACTACAGTCAGTTTGCGAATCTGTTTGCTGATTTTTTGGGCGTCGTCGTCAATGAAAGCGATTGGAGAGAGTCCTACCTCCGGGCTCATTTGCATCGTTTGCATCAGAGATGTGCCTGCACTGCCCGCACCGACTATCAGGACGCGCTCGCGTTGCTGAACTTTCCACGATTTTTGGTTCCATCTTTCCAGGGCTGGAATGCTGAAACGAATCGCCGCCACTAACAAAAAGCTGATGATAGCGTCTAGTAGCGGCAGCGAGTGTGGCAGATTTGCGATCAGCGAATTATTTAGGTGGTAAGCTTCTTGGAACAAGATAATTTCCGCTGCTAGGGATATACCTATCAGCATCGTTATTTGTGCCATTTCTTCCAGACCCGCATACTGCCAGTAACGCTTGTAGAAGCCCCCCGCATAAAATACTGTAACCTTGACTGCTAAAAATAATATTGTAACTACCGCTAGGCTCTGTAAGTAGGGAGCCAGATTCCATATGCCATCTAAACGAATTTGCAGGGCCAATAACGGTGCGATCGCAAAACAAACTGCATCGATTATCAAAAAATGACGGGCTCTTAACCCTACCAACACTTTACTGAGTTTTTTTATGTTCTTATTCATCACACGCTTTCAGACAACAAGTTTACCGTAACTAGATCGAGTGCCTAATGTTGAGGTATTTTTTATACCGCTTTGCCCGCTGAAATTAACCACCCTTTTAATCGTCGACCCTCACTCAATTTATATTGTTAAGGAAATATTATCCAGAATATGTCCCAGGTCTTAATTTACTTTTGGAGAGGATTTGTTAGATTAAATTTTTAGATGCCACCTTATGGCTGACTATATCCGATCCTACTGGTTCGCTCGCTCATAACTTTATAATTCTTTACTTATTCTTAACCCAAATATACTTCGTTAGGGGGATGGCAAACTTAAAACCCTGACAGTGCTAGACTTAAGTCATGTGATGGATATGCTCAATTATGAGTTTAAAAGCCTAGGGCGTGTTTTCTGGCCTCGTTGTATCCTAGAAAATAGGCGAGATCCGGCAAGGAGTCTTGAGGAATCGAGGAGACTTAAGTACGGAACAGTGGGATTCGTTAAAACCGCTACCTTCACTGATCCCACCCAAAACTGGTAAGCCTGCGTCATAACCACCGACAGGTTGTGAATGGCATTCTGTGGATACTCAGAACCGGGGCTGTGTGCCAAGACCTGCCAGAAGGTTATAGTCAAGTGGGTGCATCGTGACGTTTTGATCGGTGGCAAAAAGCCGATATTTGGAAACCAGTGTTAGAAGGCCTACAAGCCGATGCGGACTAACTCCGAAAGCTAGACAGTCCGGTTCATTACGTCGATCGAACCCTGATTCTGCCCACCAACACGCTGCGGGTGAAAAAAAGGAGGCGAATCACAGGAGACACTAGGTCGTTATCGTGGTTGTTTTAGTAGCAAAATACACAGCCGTTGTGAGGGTAAAGGTAAACCCATAACTTTTCTTATGAGTCTCGGTCAACGTAACGAGTCAATTTTTTTAGAACAATTGATGGAACAAAGCGCAGTAAGCGCATTCTGGTGCAGGTCGTCCGCGTCAACTCCCTGAAAGAGTCGCAGGAGACAAAGGCGATCGCACGTCGTCGCATCCGTAGTTCTCTAAGTCGCGCCCGGTATCCGTTTTACCATCCCAGGACTTTCAAATGAACTACGTCGCCGTATTTTTAGCCGTGAAATCTACCGTCAACACAATATAGTTGAATGTGCTATCAACCGACTCCTGAAAAGGAGACGTATTGCTACCGGATAGGAGAAATTGGCTGCCAACTATACAGTCATGATTACGATCGCCTGCATTCTGTTGTGGTTATAGTTTAAAAACACGCCCTAGGGTGTTAGAGTTTACAAAAAATTATTTTTCGGGAGTAACTGATGGAATCAACTGAAAGTGGTATCGGATTTCAGGAATACTGGCAGATTTTGAAGCGCAGGTGGCTGCCAGCCTTAGCTGTATTCGCCTCGGTTGTTGCACTCACCACCTACAGCACGCTGAAGGAAAAAGCAGTTTATGAAGCAGAAGGAAAGCTGTTATTTAAGAAAACAACTCCTGGCTCTGCTTTAACAGAATTAGGAAAAGAAATCGGGCAGTTGACTCCGGCGGCGGAGCAAAGTAACCCTCTGACTACCGAGATCGAACTGATTCGTTCTATAGAAATCATCCAAAAAACCATCGATAGACTTCATTTGAAAGACGAAAAAAGTAATCATCTCAAAACAAAAGATTTTTTGAAAAACCTGACAGTATCTACTATCCGGGGAGCTGATATCCTAACGGTTTCATACAAACACCAAAACCCAAAAATAGCAGCCGATGTCGTAAAAGACCTGATGAATTTTTATATAGATAACAATCAAAAAGTTAATCGCTTAGAAGCTGTGTCTCTTCGACAGTTTATTGAAAAAAAACTGCCTAATTCAGACCAAGCTATGCGGAAAGCAGCGGCAGAATTGAGCAAGTTTAAAGAAGATAATAAAGTTGTAAATCTTGAAGAAGAAGCTAAATCAGCAGTGGCAGTTATGGCAGGACTCGAAAGTCAAATCGACCAAGCTAAGTCGGATTTGCTCCGAACCAGTGCTAAGTCTAAAGCATTTGAAGAGGAATTACAAATGAATCCCCAGCAAGCATTGACCGCCAGCACTCTCAGCCAATCTAGCACTGTGCAGGAAGCTCTCAAAGAATACAAACAAATAGAGCGGCAGTTAGCAATAGAGCAAAATCGCTACCTGGATAATTCGCCTATAATAACTAGGTTAGAAACTAAGAAAGCTACTATGAAAGCTTTACTAGACCAACAAATACAACAAGTGTTAGGCGGACAACAGCCGTTGCAAAATCCAAGTTTACAGATAGGAGAAGTGAAACCAAAACTGATAGAAGAATTTATCAAGGTAGATGTAGAACGCCAGGGTTTGGCTGAGCGAGTTACTATTTTATCCAATGCTCTAGCTGGCTACAAGCAGCGTGTAAAACTTTTGCCTAAGCTAGAGAAGGAAAAGCGGGAACTTGAAAGAAAACTCCAAGAAGCAGAAGCTGATTATCAGGAATTGCAAAAAAAACTCCAGGAAATTCGGATTACTGAAAATCAGCAAGTGGGGAATGCTCGGATTATCCAAAAGGCGAGTGTTCCGGAAGAACCCGTGCGTTCTCGCAAGTCTTTATTGCTGGTGTCGGGTGCTGTGTTGGGAACTCTGCTTGCTATAGCTGCGGCGCTGCTTTTAGAATCTCAAGATAAGTCCGTGAAAACTATTGAAGAGGCGAGGGAATTATTTGGGTTTACTTTGTTGGGGGTGATTCCTTTCCATAGAAAGCCTGAAAAAAATCCTCGGCGCAATTCCTGGCCCCTTAAGTCGGCTGCACAAGATTTAGAACAATCTCCCCGACAGATTGTGGTTAGAGATACTCCTCATACTTCGAGCAGTGCTGCTTATCGGATGCTTCAGGCAAATCTGAGGTTTCTGAGTTCGGATAAAGAGCTGAAAGTGATTGTTGTCAGTAGTTCGCTACCGCAAGAAGGCAAGTCTACTGTATCGGCTAATTTGGCTGTAGCTATAGCTCAATTAGGACGGAAGGTTTTACTGGTAGATGCGGATATGCACTGTCCTGTTCAACATCGGATTTGGGAACTTCCCAATCAAGTAGGTTTGAGCAACGTGATAGTCGGACAAGCTGGGTTTGGGGATGCGATCGCCCAAGTTATGGATAATTTAGATGTGCTCACTTGCGGGGTAATTCCGCCTAATCCAATGGCTCTGTTGGATTCACAGCGGATCACTTTATTGATTAAGCAATTTTCGGCTACTTATGATGCAGTGATTATTGATGCTCCTGCTTTGAATGTTGCTGCTGATGCTCTGATTCTGGGGAATAAAGCAGATGGGATTTTATTGGTTGTGCGACCTGGAGTTCTTAATTCTGGTACTGTGGCTTTTGCGAAGGAGCTATTGAAGAAATCAAGCCAGCACGTTCTGGGCTTAGTGGTGAATGGAGTAAGTCCTAAAAACGAACCGCACAGCCATTACTATTTTACCAATGAATCTTACGCTCAAGAGCAGAGTCCTGGTATCAATAAAATAACGAATAACCAGTAACCAATAACAACAGTCAACAGTTAACTGTTAGCTGTTGACTGTTGTTATTGGCAGCCGCACTCCGAAAGTCGAGCCGAGTCCTTCCCCAGGACTTTCGGCCCAGACACTGCCGCCGTGGAGCTCCACGAGATGGCGGACGATCGCCAATCCCAGTCCCAGGCCGCCGTAATTGCGCGTAGAAGTGCTGTCAGCTTGGCGGAAGCGATCGAAAACAAAGGGCAAAAACTCCTTGCTGATGCCAATTCCGTTATCCCTAACAACGATCGAAACAGAGTGCACCGGAGACGGCCCAGACAAAATGGCGCCACCCGCTGCTCCAGGTTCCCCATCCTCCCAGAGTGTGATTTCCACGCGACCCGACGGCGGCGTAAACTTAATAGCATTCGAGAGCAAATTCCACACCACCTGCTGCAAACGAGTAGCATCGCCCCTCACCAAGCTCACCCCTTCGGCACAAAAACTCACCAATTCAATTCCCCTAGCTTCAGCATCAGGGGTCAGCGCCTTCACCGCCGTTTCTACAATCCGCACCAAATCCACCGGGAACAGCTTCAAACACACTTTGCCGCTCACAATCCGGGAAACGTCCAGCAAATCCTCAATCATCTGAGTCTGCAACCGCGCGTTTCGCTCAATAGTCTCCAAACCCACAGCCGTTTTTTCGGCGCTCATCTGGCGCTGCCGCAGCATCTGGGCCCAGCCCAAAATCGCGTTCAGAGGCGTCCGCAACTCGTGAGAAAGCGTTCCCAAAAACTGGTCTTTAATCCGGTTGGCCTCCGCTGCTTCCCGGTAAAGCCGCGCATTGTCGATCGCCACCGCCGCATCCCGCGCCAAATCCTCCAGCAAAACCAAATCCTCCTGCCCGCAGCGGCGGCCCGACTCCCCGCACAGCAACGAAATCGCTCCCAGCGTCCGCCCGCGAGCGATTAGCGGCACGCAGATTGCCGACAGCACCTGGGATTGGGATCGCAGCACCAACTGCAGTTCCCTGTCGGGCACAACCGCCTCGATCACCCATTGCGGTATTTCTGGGTAGAGCTTCGACTCACCAGTCCGCAGCACCTTTGCTACTCCGTGCCGTCCCTGAGGGTCTAGCGGCATACGCCGATCAATTTGCCACAGCAGAGCGACTTTGCTCGGATCTGAGTGAGCAACTGCTTGCAAGCGGATCGAGCCGTCGGCATCGAGCAAATGCACACAGCACCAATCCCCCAGCGCCGGTACTGTTAAATCTGCCAAACCTTGCAGCGCCTTCTCGTAATCTAGGGAAGCCGACGACAGCAAAGCCAAAGCTTGAGCGCTAAAATATGCTGTTTGGGCCAATCGCTGGCGATCGTCAATATCGGTACAAGTCCCGAACCATTTGAGAATTTTCCCCTCAGCGTCCCGCACGGGCAATGCCCTGCCCAGATGCCAGCGGTAAGCTCCGTCAGATGCCCGTTTAAAGCGGTATTCCACCTCGTAAGTCTTCCCTGTCTCCACCGAGGTCTTCCAACTTTCTACAGCATCTTCCACGTCATCTGGATGTAGGGGTAGCTGCCACCCCCAGCCTTGAGTTTCCTCCAGCGTCAAGCCAGTATATTCAAACCAGCGCTGGTTGTAGTAGTCGAGCCAGCCGTCGGGTCTGGCAGTCCAAACTATTTGCGGGATAGCTTCAGCGAGGACGCGGTACAACTGTTCGCTGGCTTCGGCTTGGCGACGGGCGGCCTGTTCCCGCGCCAATGCCCAATTCCTCTGTTCTTCGGCCTCTTTGCGAGCGGTGATGTCGCTAATCACGCCGATCCACTTGCAGGGATTACCTTGTTTGTCAAGCACTGCTTTGCCTCGATCGATCCAGTGGAGCAAGCGGCCCCGCTGGCACTGAACGCGGTATTCCTGAAAAAATGGGGTGGCAGAACTGTCTGGCGCACTCAAATACCGATCGACCGCTGCCAAAACTCGATCGCGGTCGATCGGGTGCACAATACTGTTCCAAGCTGCTCTTGTCCTCGGAAATCCGCCTTTTGCGTACTCTAAATGTTCGTCTACGTGACCGAACCACAGCACGATCCCGGTTTCGATATTCCATTCATAAATTAAATCACTGGCACTTTCGGCAGCAATCCGAAACCGCTCTTCAGACTGTCGCAGCACTTCCAGAAATTTAAAGCGTTCCGTCACGTCCAAAACCAGAGACAGCACCGATACCAACTGTCCCGAATCGCTGTAAAAAGCCGAATTGTACCACTCGCAGTGTACCAACGAACCCCTCTTATTATAATTGCTGTTACGAACTACATTGCAGCGATTTTCTGGTTTCTTTAAACTATAAATTGCAGATTCTACCTCTGACAAATCGCCCTTAGAAATAAAGTTCCATTCGCTAAAATGCTTGCCTAAAACTTCTATTTTTTCCCACCCAAAAATCTTCTGTGCGGCCGGCGACCACCCGCTGAGACGAAAGTTTTTATCCCACTCAATCACCGCTAGGGGCGTATTTTCAAAATGAGAAGTGAGTTTTTGCAGAGCCTCCCGCAGGGAGGCTTCTACTTGCTTGCGCTTAGTAATATCGCCAAAAGAAATAGCAATGCCGTCGCCCAATTTAACGGTCATAATCCGAAACCAGCCGACGATGCCTTCGCTTTCGCTGTTGTAATAAATCTCGGTATCGAGGGGAATTCCTGTTTCTGTAACTTGGACGTAACTGTCGAACAAACCGCTATCTTTATGGCCTGGCAGCACTTGCAGCAATCGCTTGCCGATTAATTCCTCCGGGGTACTCTGCTGAATTTTTGCCGCAGCGGGATTGACGTATTCCCATTCAAAATCCACAATTGTGGATTCGTCGCGGATGCTGCGGAACACGTTAAAACCGTCTAGAGATAATTCCTGAAAAACGCGGAAGCGTTCTTCGCTTTCTTGCAGCTTGCCTACGGTGTCAAGCAGGAGATCCTCGACTCGCTCGCGCTGTGTTATTTCTGCAAGCAATTGCTGGTTAATTTGCTGGAGTTCGCTTGTGAGGGAGGGGACGGAATTTGTAATATCAGAGTCGGCTTGCAGTCGATCGACCTTTTGGGTTAAGAGCGCCGTATTTGCTGGTAAAGAGGCCGCCCCAGCCAAAGCCAACACTTGAGAAATCCAGGGTATCAGGGACGCTACAGCCCACCAAGAGATGATAGCCGTCAAGGCGGCGATCGAACTTGACAGCCCGTAGTTGGGATGCACCAGCATCCAAACTTGCATCAAGTGAGTTGTCCCGCCGCAGAAAAACAAGGCTCCCAATAGGAGAAACCTTTTGCTCAAAGGCACGTTCCGCTGCTTCCGGGCATAGTATGTCAGAAGTGCTGGAATTGAATAATAAGCCAAGGCAATTAACAAATCGCTGGCCGCGTGCAGTCCCATCAACTGGGGTTGCCACTGGCAACAGCTATCTGGCGGAATAAAATTGTGGTTAAATGACATAATCTTAATAAAGGGCAGCATTTCGGCTTTCCTGTGCGATCGATCCTAGTTGCACTTGTGTTGCTGACCCGCTAATTTCTAGTTTATACACAAAAAAACATAAAACAAAAGTGACTTTAGTCCGGGAAGCAAAGTTCACAGCAGGCTTTAACCGGCCTGCAATATTCGTACATTTATTGAGAGATTGAGGGATAGTGAGGTACTATAATTCCCAAGGAGGTACGAAATTCACTGCTATCTTTTGAAGTCACAACTTACGAAAAAACCGAGCTATTGAGCGCACTTGATGAAGGGATTACTAAAGTGCCGTTCATTGAAACGGTTTAGCTATAAGCTGGCAATATTCGAGAAATTCATCTTTATTGAATCTATTTTTTGATAAATTTGCAGATTCAGAAATCCCTTCAACATAGGAGAATAGACCTCTACTTGGAGGAGCAGAAATCCTGCCGGAGCAGATTGATGCTTGGAGCGTAGCATCCCCGCATCTCGCCCCGGAATCAAAACTAATCTGTACCTGTATCAAAGTCTACTAAATTCTGCTACTAAATCGGTTAATGTCACAGATTATATTCCAGTAAAATTTCTGAAACCATCTCGAATTAAACCTCCATGCGCTTAGAGCAGCTTCAAGCATTTCTTTCAGTTGCTGAAACTGGTAGCTTTCAGCAAGCGGCCCGGAAGTGTGGCGTTACCCAATCGACTATTAGCCGCCAAGTGCAGGGATTAGAAGCGGAAGTGGGTTTGTCGCTGTTTCACCGCACGGCCCACGCAAAACTGACTGTGGGAGGGGAATGTCTGCTGCCTCACGCTCGCAAAATCTGTCAGACTTGGCGAAATGCTGCTGAAGAATTGGGAGACTTACGGGCGGGAAAACAGCCGGAACTTTGCGTGGCTGCGATTCATTCGGTTTGCGCTGCTTATTTGCCACCTGTGCTGCAAAAGTTTTGCCGCGACTATCCAGACGTGCAGTTGCGGGTGACTTCCCTCGGCAGCGATCGAGCTCTGAAAGTCCTCAAAGACGGTTTGGTGGACATAGCGGTGGTGATGAACAACCGCCATTTTACTCAAGCCCCGGAAATGTTGGTTGAGGTGCTCTACAATGAGCCGATCGAGGTGTTGATGGCGGCGGGTCATCCCCTGGCCCAGTACGATCGAGTACCTTGGCCGGAATTGGTTTGTTACCCGCAAGTGGTGTTTAAGGACGGGTACGGAATGCAGCGGATGGTGCAAGAACAATTTGGACGCATCGGTGCTAAACTTCATGCTGTTTTGGAACTCAACACTCTTGATGCTTTTCGGGGTGTGGTGCGACAGGGAGAATTGATTGCTTTGCTGCCGCATTCAGCTTTGCTGGAGGCGAAAACCGATCGCACTTTAGCAGTGCGGTCGATCGCCCAAGAGCGGTCAAATTCCAAGGTTTCGACGATCGGCCAATCGGCGATCGATCCGACTTGGACTCGCGAAGTGGTGTTGGTGACAACTCACGATCGAATGCAAATTCCGCCGATCGCCCATTTCTGGAATCTGGTACGCGAATTTGTGCCGCCTTTTGATGTAATCAAGCTAGAAAAATCAGGGAGTTAATACCATTTTAGATTTTAGATTTTAGATTTTAGATTGGGAATGACTGATGAAAGAAGGGTTTGGACATTTCCAACAATTGCCTTATTTTTGGCAACTGGTATAATTCGATAATTTTGAATAGATAGTTCGGAAAATTAAATTTAAAAAGGTTCAAATACTACCAATTACCCCTTACCAATTACCAACTTCAAAAGTTATGAGTGACGCATTTAGAGAATTGCTGCGAAAAATTGGCAGCGGAGTACACACAGGAGAAAACTTAACTCGCTCCGAAGCAGCAGCAGCAACGCGGATGATGCTGCTGGGGGAAGCAACACCAGCTCAAATCGGAGCTTTTATGATTTCCCACCGCATTAAACGGCCCACCGGCGAAGAATTAGCCGGAATGCTCGATGCTTATGAAGAATTGGGCCCTATGCTTGCCCCCCCAAACCGAGAAAAAGGTTTTTCCGTCTCTACCGTCGCCGTGTTTGGCGTTGCTTACGACGGGCGATCGCGCACGGCTCCAATTAGCCCTTTAACCGCCCTAATTTTAGCCACTAGGGGCGTCCCAACCCTCATGCACGGGGGGGATACCATGCCAACCAAGGAAGGCATTCCCCTGATTGAAATTTGGCGCGGTTTGGGAGTTGACTGGAGAAAACTGAGTTTAGAAAAAGTCCAGCAAGTTTTTGACAGTACGGGTTTAGGTTTTGTTTACCTTCCCCAACATTTTCCTCAAGCCGCCGCTTTAGTTCCCTACCGCCGTGAAATTGGTAAACGGCCACCTTTTTCGACAATGGAGTTGATGTGGTGTCCCTGTGCCGGCGACGTTAACGTCATCTCCGGCTACGTCCACCCGCCCACAGAAGGTATGTTTCAAAAAGCCTTTGAGTTGCGGGGAATCAAAAATTATACCACAGTCAAAGGATTGGAAGGAAGCTGCGATTTGCCGCGCGATCGTACTGCAATTATCGGCATTGCTAAGCCGGACGCTGAGTTTGAGCGAGTGCTTTTAGCTCACGGAGATTACGGTTTTAGCAACACAAATCCTGCCTTTGAATCAGCCTCTGAGTTATTTAAACAAATGCAGGAAGTGTTGTTGGGAAAACCCTCGGAATTGATGCAGTCCGCTATCTGGAACGGCGGCTTTTATCTGTGGCGCAGCGGAGTTTGTTTGGATATGAACTCGGGTTTGATTGAGGCCGAAACTTTATTAAGTAGCGGTAAAGTCGTGCAAAAACTGGAGGAAGTTAGCCAAGCCGTTAGTGTTTTGAGTTAAGAATGACTACTGACAGTTGACCGTTGACCGTTAACTACTGACTACTGACTACTAGACATCTCCAATAATTATTGTGGAACAGGCATCTTGCCTGTTCAAAACAGACAGTTCGATGACTACTGACTAATGACTAATCATAAAATTGCTGTAATTGTGCTGGCAGGCGGTCAAAGTTCGCGGATGGGTAGAGATAAAGCTCTACTGGAAATAGAGGGCAAATCCCTATTGCAGCGCGCGTTGGAAGTTGCCGCAGTTGTAACCCCCGAAGTTTATGTGCTGACTGCTTGGCCCGATCGCTATCGATCGACCTTAACCCAAACATCCCAATTTCTGGTAGAGTACAATCCCGGTTCCGGGCCCTTGGTTGCATTGACTCAGGGATTAGCAGAAATTGCCGCCGAGTGGATTTTACTGTTAGCTTGCGATTTGCCTTTGTTGGATGCCCAGGTTATTCAGAATTGGGCAAGTCAGTTAATAGAATTTCCCCCATCAACTTTAGCAGTTGTGCCTTATCAAAATTCGCGCTGGGAGCCTTTGTGTGGCTTCTACCGCCAACAATCTCTGCCCAGTTTGCAAAGTTTTATTGACAAAGGCGGGCGTTCCTTTCAAGTGTGGTTAAATCAAATCCCCGCAATCCCTCTACCTGTAGGGGAACGAGAAGCAGTAATGTTATCGAATTGCAATACATTAGAAGAGTTTGAGCAATTAAAAGGTAAAATGAGTAATACCAATTTTTTATGAGGTTGCATAGAATCCAATCCCCCCTAGCCCCCCTTATTAAGGGGGGGACAAGATTCTTCTCAAAGTCCCCCTTGTTAAGGGGGATGCGAGGGGGATCGAGTTATGTGCAACTTCACATTAAATTGGTATAACGGTTGACAGTTGACTGACTAATGACTAATGACTAATGACTGTTGGCTGTTGACTGTTGACTAATGATTAATTACTAATTACTAATGATTAACCAATATTGGTTGCTCGATCGCGATATAACTTTTCTCAATCACGGCTCTTTTGGGGCTTGTCCGATTCCCGTACTGGAAGCGCAAACCATTTTTCGAGAACAACTGGAAAGAGAACCATTGCGCTTTTTACTGCGGGAATTTGAACCCTTGTTGGATAATGCAAGAAATCAGTTAGCCGCATTTATCGGTGCGGCTGAGGATGACTTGGCGTTTGTGCCGAATGCGACGACGGGAGTAAATGCAGTTTTGCGATCGCTCTCTTTTGCTCCGGGCGACGAATTGCTAACTACAAATCAGGAATACAACGCTTGTCGCAACACACTTAATTTTGTAGCCGAGCGTACAGGCGCTAAAGTAATAGTAGCAGAAGTCCCCTTTCCAATTGAGTCACCCGACCAAATTATTGAAGCAATAATTAAGTGCATTTCACCGCAAACAAAGTTAGCCTTATTAGACCACGTTGTCAGCCAAACAGGCTTAATATTTCCCATCAAACAGTTAGTCGGCGAGTTAGCTAACCGTGGCGTCGATGTATTAGTAGACGGAGCTCACGCGCCGGGAATGGTAGCACTGAATTTAGATGAAATTGGCGCGGCTTACTATACTGGAAATTGCCACAAATGGCTGTGCGCGCCGAAAGGGGCGGGCTTTTTATACGTGCGACGCGACAAGCAAAATGCCATTCGCCCAACTACTATCAGTCACGGTGCTAACTCGCCCCGCGCTGATAAATCGCGCTTTCAATTAGAATTTGATTGGATGGGAACTGTCGATCCCAGTCCCTATTTGTGCGTGCCTGTAGCTATTGATTTTATGGGTTCTTTGTTGAGCGGCGGCTGGCCGGAATTGAGGGCAAAAAATCATGCTTTAGCATTGGCGGGGAGAAAAATATTGGCGGACAAATTAGGTTTGCCACTGCCTTGTCCTGATGAAATGGTTGGTTCAATGGCTGTTGTACCACTGGCAGACTCCCAGTCTGATGTAGTTGCAAAGGGAGGAATTCCACCTTTGCAAGAGGCGCTATGGGAGATTTTTAAAATTGAAGTTCCGGTGATTCCTTGGCCGGATGCTAGTAAGCAGTTGGTGAGGATTTCGGCTCAGTTGTACAATACTTTGCCACAGTATCAATATTTAGCTAAGGCGCTGGTTGAGCTGACGAAAATTTGAGCTGAATCTTCCCGAAAACAAACATCACACACACCCAGCTACAAACAGTTATAGGTTTGTAGTTGGGGATAGGTTCTCATAGTTGGGATGAATACAGACTATTTGTCCTTACTATAAACGTAGTAAAGGTTATAAAAACAGAGCTCATAAGAGTAGAAATCCTGGGATAAATCACCTTTATTCTTTGCATAATTGGGATAGTTTTTGCCTAAGATAAAAAAACACAAAAATAGATCTAAAGCCCTATAGCCCTAAAATTCGCCCATCCGCCCAAACCAATAAAAATTGTAAATAACCCGCGAAAAATTCTAAGTTAAAACAGGGTTGTCAAAGCGGATAGCGCACAACTTCCGCGCCACAGAATATAATGTATCCACACTTGCATTTTTGCAGACAAAAAAAAGGAAATGAAAAGAGGCGAATACCATGTCCAATGCCATGATGGTAATTTACCCCTATCGCGAACAGTACACTTGGGTTTTTGACGACGAGCGAGTCGGACTTGTCCGAGAACCATTTGTTCAGGGCGTGCCCGAAATGATTAACGCGCTTGTCGCAGACATTCCCAATGCCGCTCAAGGTTTCCGACTTTTATTTTCAGCCAACCCATTTCCCGGATATCAAGCAGAAATGCTGTGGTTGAAAGCAGAATACGGCGGTAACTGGTATCGGTGGGAATCGAAAAATCTCGAAGGCTGGCTGTGTCCGGCTTTGCTCAAATACTTTCCAGAAGCACCGCCCAAGTTTTACTGCAAAGCTGAAAAACTGCAATAATTAACAGCAAGTCAATGAAAAATTTGTCAATTTTTAAAAGAAACTTTGTTCAACCAGTCGATAAAACATCTCGAAAAAAGCCTAAATTCTTTGTGTATATCGTGGGGCTATTTTTCCTAGTTTTCACAGCGGCAATTTCCGCCACAATGGGGGCAATTACTGCTCTGTTAGCTCCCGTGGAACCGCCAATTATCAATAAAGTATTAGAGGCTACTGGCTTTGACTATCTATCCTCCAACCGCTCTGGATACCGCCTATCGCGGCCAGTTAATATCTTGATATTGGGAATTGACCGCGTGCCAGAAGCAGCAGCCAATGGCCCTAAGATGTTTAACGGTCGCAGCGATACAATACTCTTATTGCACCTCGATCCTAGAGATAAATCTATTAGTTTGCTTTCAGTCCCGCGAGATACTAAAGTCGAAGTTCCCGGAATTCCATTCAGCAAAATTAGCGAAGCCAATGCTAGAGGAGGAGCAGCTTTAGCGACGCGATTGGTTAGCAGTATGCTGAACAATACGAAAATAGAACGATACGTGCGAGTCAGCAGCAATGCGTTTCGGGAATTAGTCGATTTAGTGGGCGGAATTGAGGTATTTGTACCTCGCGCCATGTCGTATACAGATAGCGCCCAAAAGTTAAAAATAAACTTAGCCAAGGGATGGCAAACTCTCAACGGAGAACAAGCAGAACAATTTGCTCGATTTCGCAACGATGGTTTAGGAGATATTGGTCGCATTCAGCGGCAGCAATCTTTAATTCAAGCTATTCGGAACCGTCTCACAAGTGCATCAGTATTGGTGCGCTTGCCACAAATTGTGCGGTTGATGCAAAAATATGTGGATACAAACCTAAATTATGAGGAAATATTGACGCTGGCAAATTTCGGTTTGCAATTGGAGCGAGAGAATTTTAAAATGGTAATGTTGCCTGGAAGTTCTAGTTCTGAGCAAGGAGATTTGAGGAGTTATTGGATTGTAGATGCGATCGGGCTCGATCGCATTATGACACAATATTTAAACCCGGGCGTGCCGGATCTTGCCCAAGGACGATTTCGCAACCCAACCGAGTCTGTTTTGCCCAAAAACCTCAAAATAGCTGTCCAAAACGCTTCTAGCAAACCGACAACCGCAAAAAACGTTGGTGAATTTCTCACAAAAAAGGGCTTTTTTAATGTATCTGTAGTGCAGGATTCGCCCCAGAAGGAGCGTCAAAGTCAAATTATTGTTCAGCAAGGCGATTTAGAGGCAGCGAATCTACTGCAAAAAGAGTTAGGCGGCGGTAAAATTGAAGCATCTTCTACCGGTGAAATCAATTCTGACTTGACACTTCGCGTTGGCGAAGATTGGGTAAAGCGATTTTAATTAGTCATTAGTCATTAGTCAGCAGTCAACAGTCAGCAGTCAACAGTCAACAGTCAACAGTCAACAGCCAACTATGCCCAATTCCCCATTCCCATCATCATGAAAAGAGTCTTCCGAATCTTCCTGAGCCTGGTTTTAAGTTTAGTGTTGGCTTTTGGGTGGGTGCTGCTGAGTGCCACTCCGGCATTTGCCTTGCCGAAAACAAGTATTAATTACACAAATATTAATTTGTCCGATCGCGATTTTTCCAACTCGGATTTAGCGGGGGGAACATTTGTCGCAGCCGAAATGCGGGGAACAAATTTTCAAGGCGCTGATTTAACTAATGCGATTTTGACTAAGGGAGTTTTGCTGGATGCCAACTTGTCAGGTGCCAACCTCTCCGGTGCTTTGGCAGATAGAGTTACATTCGACGGCGCTAATTTGACGAATGCTAATTTTACCGAGGCAATTATGACTCGAACTCGCTTTTTTGATGCTGCAATTTCCGGCGCTGATTTTACTGACGCGATTATCGACGCTTATCAAGTGAGTATCCTGTGCGAGAAAGCAGATGGTGTCAATCCCGTGACGGGAGTTTCTACCCGCGAAAGTTTGGGATGTCCGTAGAAATTTATACTTACAGGAATGATGCAAAAAGTGGTTTTACGCGCTACTTATAGCGGTTACATTGATAGTCGTAAGGTGCGCAGTGCGCACCCTACAAATAGAGGTTTTGCGTAAGTTCTGTTCTTCCTTCTTCCTTCTGCTGTATCGCCTCTATCGAGCGCTACAAATGCCTGTGCTGGCAGTACCAACTACCAAATCGGAATTCAAAAGCAAATCTAAATCGGTGTCAGGATTAACAGCATACAAATCGACTTTATCTCTACCCAAAAACACCCCGATCAAAGTCCCGATTCCCGCACCGCCGAGCACCTCTTCAGTCGCGATCGCCCGATCGCCCGTAACACCTGCGATCGCAGCAGCAGCAGCAGCACCCAACGCCGTATTCTTAACCAGATTACCAACATTAACACCCTTGGTAACAGTTTCTTTCCTAGTAATCACTTGCGAAGTGGCATTGAGAGGCACTCTGCTGCCGTTGATGATACTTAATTCTTGAGCCACAAACTGAACGCCCGAAGCAGTCGATCGCAATTCGCCGCTAATTTTCGAGCCTTCGGGTATCAGCACTTGGCCATTATCGCCCGCGATATCCGAAGCTACAGTCAGCGTAATCGGAGACTTGTCATTGGGGCCGAGCAAAATCTTGCCTTTTGTGTACTCGATGGGGATAGTCACCCCACTGGGAATTTTCACAGCAACAGACTCGCTAACATTAATCTTAGCAATGTAAGGAGAATTAATTGCTCTTGCTTGATTGGTACTCACTAATGTTTGATAGATAAAAGCAGCTACTTCAGCTCGCGTTGCTGACTTGTTCGGTTTGAGAGATTTAGGATTGGGATAGCTGACAACCAACTGTTTTTCAGTAGCAGCAGCAACGCTTTTGACAGCATAACTTTGAATCTCACCCGCATCATTATAGTAACTGAGAACATCTTGAAAATCGCACGTAGGCTCATAGCCCATTCCGTTATTTAAAGCGACTACAACTTGAACGCGAGGAATCTGCTGTGTCGGCCTGAAAACATTGCCGGGATAGCCAGACATCCATCCCATTTCGTAAGCTTCGGCGATCGCCCCGCTTGCCCAAAAATTAGACGGAACATCGGCAAATCTTACAGCAGCGCGGGTTTTTGCCTTTTTGACAGAACGGATCATTGCCGCGAATTCAGCCCGTGTTACCGGTGCATCCGGCCGAAAACTGCCATCAGGAAATCCTTTGATAATTCCTCTTTCTGACAAATCTTGAATAAAGTCTTTTGCCCAGTAGTTATTATTAACATCCGAAAAAGCTGTTTGAGCAAAAGAAGGCGCGGGAGCTAGCATCGGCGCTGCGGTTCCGGCAACTGTTCCCAGTGTTAATAAAACAGATGTACCGGATTTTATGCGATGTAATACAGACATTTTTTGATTCTCCAATTTCTACAAGTTTTTTATTGAGAACAAGTAAGCTTTTGAGAGGCAGATTTATTACTGCACAACTTAGTCTTTCCCTCAGTTATGTAATCATTATTGACTGCTTTTATTTTTAGTGGAGGGAAGATACGGTCGTTTAAAATAAATGTTTTTATTGTTAGGATGCGATTTTAAAATGCTTAAAATCCTTAAAATCCTTATGTTCCTTATCTCCTTTATCTGCCTTCTCTCTGCAATTAACAGGATTTAGGAACAAAGCCGTTTGATATTAGTTAACTATATTAACTAAAAGCGAATATAATTGACTCGATCGAGAAATACCTGTTTGTTGCTTATGAGTAGCCTGACGTTTGCCTCAGCCCATCAGCTAGCGCGAATGATTCGCGATCGCCAAGTCTCTGCCGTCGAAGTTCTCGACGCTTACCTTACTCAAATCGCCAAGCACAACTCGCAATTAAACGCCATTTGTACCCTGGATGAAGACAATGCTCGTACTAGAGCAAAACTTGCCGATGAAGCCCTAGCCAGAGGAGAAAACTGGGGTGCTTTGCATGGGGTTCCCATCACGATTAAAGACATTTTTGAAACAGCCGGACTCCGCACCACAGCAGGCTATATTCCCCTCAAAGATTATGTGCCTCAACAGGATGCAACTGCTGTTGCGAGATTGCGGGCAGCAGGTGCTGTCATCATGGGAAAAACCAACATGGCGGAACTGGCTGCAGATTATCAGAGCACAAATTCTCTGTTTCCACGGGTGAATAATCCTTGGCATCTTGACTACACACCTGGTGGCAGTTCTGGAGGCAGTGCCGCTGCTGTCGCGGCCGGACTTTCACCGTTGGATTTGGGCAACGATTTCGGGGGTTCGGTGCGTCAACCCGCTCATTTCTGCGGCATATATGGTTTAAAGCCGACAGATCGCCGTATTTCTACAGCAGGGCAGATTCCTGAAGTGCCGGGAATGCCACTGTCTATTCGGCAAATGATGACAGTGGGGTGTTTTGCCCGATCGCTCGAAGATATCCGGCTGTGTTTTTCGTTAATTGCAGGCGCGGATCGGCGACGCCCTGATGTCCCGCCGATTCCGCTCGATCGACCCTCTGGCAAGTCTTTGCAGCATCTCAAAATCGCTTGGAGCGCTGAATGGGCTGAAGTTCCCGTTGCTTCTGAAATTCGAGCAGCTATGGAGTCGATCGTGCAGACACTCTCTGACGCAGGTGTCCAAACCGAACGCTGGCTTCCCAAAGACTTTGACCTTTCCAAAATATTAAATCTCTACGGGCGGATGTCAATGTACCTTACTATCTACGCTCAACCGCAGGATAGATATAACGTGCGTCGTAGTTTAGAGTTAATCTTCCGCACCGCAACCCAAGGCGACAAGGAACTCCGAAAATTGGGAGATTTCAGCAGGTTCCTACCTGAGATATTGAATCCAAGTTTGAAAGGATATTTCGACGCACTCACACAGCGCGATCGCTTCACTGCCCAGATAGATGAGGCATTAGAACCGTGGGATGTATGGCTTTGTCCAGTTGCAGCAACCGCTGCGTTTACTCACCGTCCCGCTTGGAGTGCCGTTGAGGTTAATGGTAGATCCTATCCTCATTCAGTGGCAAACGGGGCTTACACCATGCCTTCTAATCTTAGCGGACACCCTGCGGTGGTAATTCCAATTGGACAAACTCAAAATGGTTTACCGATTGGAATGCAAATTGTTGGTAAGCGGTGGTGCGAAATGGAGTTGTTGGCGATCGCAGAAGCGATCGACAAAGTGGTTGGTAGCTTGCAACACCCACCTGGTTATTGAGCATTTTATAAAGTTTTACTTGATGGTGAAGAATACAATTAGTGGTAGGGTGCGTCAGGTTTGAGAGCAGCGGATACAGAAAATCAGATGATGACGCACGCTTCTTGGGTGGTGTGTCAATATTAACTCGAATACAATTTTTTTCAATTTTTATAGGTAGTATTGCAGTATGGGTGAGTTAATTGTGCGTTTTTTAAAGTTCCTAAACCCCCATCAGCTTTTCTTGTAATATGGTCGATACTGTTAAATCTGCTAGGCAGATACCCTCCACAAATTTTACAAACTGGCCAGCCTGGTAGAGCCTCTCTGATAAACGCAGATGCTTTGGTTTCTCTAGAAAATTCTTTACTCTGAATTTCACCACTGTCGGCTTTCTTTGGAATTTTCAGAGTCGCAAATCTTTTATCGCCGGATCTTATTTCTGTGATAACATTCTTTTTATCTATACCTCCTGACAACTTATTAATGACTTCTAAGTAGAAGTCTCTCACTAGATCTCTAGCTTGTAATGCGTCACTCTTCTTGGCAACAAGTTGTGGAACCATATCATAATTCCAAATTACCCATTCAAAGTCTTTTCTTACCTTTATCAATTTAGACCATGATTTAGTCTGTTGTAAATGTAAAATTAAACTGACCACCCCATAAAAGGAACCAATTTTTGGCTTTCCTTGTTGAGTATAAAAGTATACCAGTGGATGTAAACCCAGAGATGAAGGATCCTTGCTATTGATTCTTTGAGCCACTTTTTTGCACTGCTTTAGTAGCTCAATAGTTTTATCGCCTGTTGAATCTTCTCCCAACTGATTATCGGTTGATATGTTATTGACAATATTTATAAATTCTAAAATCAATTCCAGCTTATCCGAAGATGAAAGATTCCCCACAATTGGTACATCTAATGTTTTAATGGGATTTGAAAGTTTGGGCTGAAATATAAGTTCGTGTATTTCTTGCGCTACTGTTTCAATCTCATCCTGTTTTTGTTCAGAGAACTCCGACCAATATTTATGACCATTACCACTTCTCACGATCGCACGCGCCGCCACACCATTAGGTGTTTTACGTGCTAGTAGCAACCTCATCTCGGTCTCACTAATCGGGGCTGCTTTCTGGTTGATTTTGAAAAAAGATTCCTCCGCTTTCATAGCATCACCTTCAACCCATTGAAGTGAAATCGCTGAGGCCCCTAAGTTCCTAGCTCTTTCCAGCATTTTAGGATTAAGTTGACCTGGTTGTGAAGTCAATGATTGATAATCTTTGTAAGCTCCTATTTTCTCTTTAATTAGTTTGCGAGTTTCTTTGGCTGCCTCTTTCTGTTCGTCAGTGATGTTGCCGTCATAAAATTGTTTAGAAATCTTACCATCGCCATAATCATCATTAATCCAAGCAAGTAACGAACTCAGTCGATGAGAACCATCAACGACAAAATAGTGGCTACTACCTCGCCAAAGAATAACTGCGGGGATTAAATCTCCATCTAAAAAACTTTCAATAAACTCGCATATTTTTGCTGCATCCCATTCATTAGTTTCTCTTTGAAAATCCGGTTTTCGCAAAAACGGATAGAAGAAAGAACTTTGTTCTAGATCGCGAATACCTATAGTGAGGATACTTCTTCCCATATTGCGTTCGGGCTGATCTTTAATTTCAAATGCGTCTCTGGGAATAAGTGCATCTAGACTAACTGGGGAATTTTTGGATAATTTTGCCATTTTAAGTACCGAGTGTTACTTTTTAGTGTTTCTTGAGTTTTCGCTTGATCGTGTTCCGTTTGAGCGTTGCAAGTCAAATCTATTTCGCTCAATCTAGAGGCTAAGCGCCCATTGTGAATGCCGCGAAAGTTAGCCCTGATGACTAATGACTACTGACTAATGACTAATAGAGGCGAGCGGCTCCCAACTCGTTGCATCTTCAAATAAAGATTGATACCCCGCTGCATTGGGATGTAGCCCGTCTGCAATCAGGCGCGATCGCCACCAATCACTACCCCGATCGAGCCATTTATCAAAAATATCTAAATAGGGAATTCCCCGCAAATGACAAGCTAATTTCGTTGCTTCTTTATACCGATATTGGTCAGCATGACTGTAATACAAACAATCTTGAAAAGGCATTTTACTTTCATCCACCGGCACCATCCCGACAAATATCACCGGACAAAGTTGTTGGGACAGGTTTAACAAATTATCCAAAACAGTTTTAAAATGTTCAAAATCAGTGTAGCTGCGCCCGGTAGGCGACTGCACTCTCGCCGAATCGTTGAGACCTACGGAAAGAATAATCGCATCCGGGACGCGGTTTCTGAGCTCGCCACGGTGCCGAAACTCGTTTTCGAGCCGCTGGGAGACTTGATAGGTGCGATCGCCCCGAACGCCCAAATTGTATAAAACGTGTCCTGCACTCTCCGGTAACATCCACTGGCGCCGCAATCTTTCCACCCAGCCACCGCCTACACCGTCGCCGAAACCGTAGATTAAGCTGTCACCGAAAGCAACCAATTTGAGGGGATGAGAATTTCCCCGATGCAAGTGACCAAAGGAATAGGCTGTTGCTACCTGCATAAGCAATGATACTCAGTTAATAAATTATTAATCTTGACATACTAGACTAGAATGTAACATTACATAAAGTAGGTAGTCTCATGGTTAAGCGTCCAACTTTCGATTCAACTCAGCTAACCCGTCGCGCGGAAGAGTTGATTAACGGTGCATCCAACCGCTATCGGATTACGGTGCAGGTGGCGAACCGCGCAAAACGCCGTCGCTATGAAGATTTTGACAATATGGACGACCATCAAATGAAACCTGTAATGCGGGCGATATTTGAAATGTCCGATGAACTGACTCAGCCGGAAATTATCGGAGATATCTAGACTTCGGGAGTTTTGGGTTTTGAGTGGTGAATTGCCAGCAATTTTTGTCAACTCAAAACTCACAACTTTTTCAAACTAGACTTGGGCGCGCGGGACGAGAAACCCGGTTTATTCCTAGTTACCTTGTTAAAAAACCTCTGATTTTTCTAATAAACCGGGTTGATGAGCGTAAATCCTAAAATTATAAACAACTAGGACATCTCCTGGCCGCTAAGTGTATGAAATTATTCTATTTTTCTAATTTTTGTCAAAACCGTGAATAGATTAAAGCAGGGCTTAAGTTTTCTGTTGGTTACTTTGAGTGTAGCGATTTTCACGCTTTTGAGTTGGGTATTGGAATCCGGGGAACTGAGTATGTCGGCTTTGGAACCTTCGCTGCTGCGGAGTTCTGAGTCTGCCTCAGTGCAGCGGGTGGCTCAACAATCTGCGTCACCGCAAGTGAGGGTGCAAGATGCGTGGAAATTGGTGTACGAAAAATTGCCTGATTTCCCGATCGAGAATAACTACATTTCTAAGGAAACAGGAAAAGTCGATCCTACCAATACTTTAGTCGGGCGGTTGATTCGATATCACGTATTTGTCAAAGGACGGCCGCCTAATTACCGCTTTGATTGGAAGTTGAGTTTAGCTGACTATTTGGGGGCAACTCCCGACTATTTGGTGGAAAGCGTGTATCCGGGAAAAGACGTTTTGCGCTCAAATCCAATGGAACAGGATCGTGCGGCTATTCAAAGGTTAAATAGAGCACAGCGGGATGCTTTAGTTCAAGCTTTGGTTGATGTTTTTACGGACAATTCCGGGCGTGGGCCCACACCGGCGGCGGGGGAAAAACCACAAGGGCGATCGAATTCGCCGGAAATACCGCAGCCGCAGCCGGGAGATGCGAAGTTGCTGGCACCTTAATACTCAGGAATGCAGAAACCGGGTTTTTTACGGAAACATTGCTGTTGAGCCTTTAACACAGGTAAAAAACCCGTTTTCTTTCGTATTTATGAGTAAGTCCTACTAATCTAAAATCCAAAATCTAAAATCTAAAATCTCTTAATGGTGGAACGTGTAATTAAGACTGGTAGCGGATGGCGTTTGGGATGGAACCCGGAGGCGGAAGAGTTTAAGGGTTTGGTGGCGGGCGACGGTTGGGCGATCGAACTCACGGAGGCTGAGTTAAACGATTTTTGCCGATTGTTGGGGCAATTAGCCGGCACAATGAGTCACATGGCCTCTGAGTTAATGGACGAGGAAAAAATCGCCATTGAAGCCGAAAGCGACTTGCTGTGGGTGCAGGTGGAAGGCTATCCCGAAGCTTACAGCGTGCAATTGATCTTGAATGCTGGCCGAAGGTGCGAGGGTTTTTGGCCGGCGGCGGCGGTTCCAACTTTGGTGCAGGCCGCAAAAGTTTTAAAAGTTTTTTGACTTTTTCGGGAATTCTATGCTAAGCTATTAAAGCTGTCGGGGCGTAGCGCAGCTTGGTAGCGCACTACTTTGGGGTAGTAGGGGTCGTGGGTTCAAATCCCGCCGCTCCGATTGTGATAAAACCTTCTCTATGAGAAGGTTTTGTTGTTTTAGGGCCGGCGACGCAGCTCTTAACATTCTCAATTAGGGCATCGGCCCAGAAATAAGAATCAATCTCTGCTTCCGAACAGTCTATAGCTGTATCCTCAAATTCAAATCAAATTCAAAGGCTTTGCGATTGCTTCGCGACCCTCACAATAAAATTAATCATAAAAAAAAGGCGTTTGTATTTGACAAACGCCTTTTTATAGAATTACAAACGCGGCGTCTTATCTTGTTTAAACGACGCTAACCATTCGCGAATTTGGTCGGCCGCAATCTCGCGCCCGCCCAAACCAAAAGCTAGAGCAATGCCAACTGCGATCGCCCCAAGTAGCAGCCCGAAAGCCAAATTCACAATATCGCTGCCAATGCCCATCTGTTGCAGCGCCAAGGCCGAAACAAAGGCAATAATCGCGATCCGAGCCGTTTGGCCTAAAAGCCGCGCTTGGCGAGTTCCAGAACTGGCAATCAAACTAAACGCCAGATTCGCCAAATACAAGCCGATCGCAAATACCACCAAACCGGCTAGCACCCGACCTGCAACCAGGACAATACCGCTAACAATCGCCGTCAGTGCTGGAATCCGCAGCACATCGGTAGCCGCCACCACAGCAAACAGCATGATGCCCACCTGCACCACAATGCCGACAAATTCCGAAGGCGTGCGGGCCGGAAGTTCCGGTTCCTGAAGAATCGTTGCGTCAGGATCGATCGAACTCGGCGGTAGCCGCAGCCGCTGTTTCGGCTGCTGCACTCCCAACCAAGAAAAGACATTGTTAAAGCCAATTCCCGTCAGGATATTAGTGACCAAATCGCTGATCCAGCGCCCCAACATATAAGCAACCGCCAGAATTAGGGCTGCTGTAAAAATGTTGGGAAGCGCGCCCAGAATCGTGTTGAGCATCGCGATTGCCGGCTGCGAAATCGCCTGAATGTCCAAAGCGTTCAGAGCTGCTATCGCTGTTGGAATCAAAATCAAAACATAGACGATAGTCCCGACAATCCACGACAGCGATTGTCCGCCCGAAGTCCGCGAAATTCCAAACCGAGCGCCCAAACTGTCCGCCCCAGCAGCAGCCAACAGATTCGTGACAATCCGCCGCACCACCATAGCCAGCAGCCAGCCCACAAACCCAATCACCACAGCTTCCAGAATTTTCGGAATTGCCGCCAGAATTTGGTTGAGTAAATTATTAACCGGCAGCAGAGCCTGCTGCATTTCCAGTGAGTCGAGAATCAGCGGCAAAAACAGCAGAAAAATGAACCAGTACAGCGCATTCGCCAGAGTATCGCTCAGCAGCAAAGGGCGCTCACTGGGCGCAGTTCCCACCTCTTGATTCAAGCGCTCGTCCACGCTAAAAGCCCGCATCGCCCGCGATACGGCCATTTTGGCTACAGTTGCCAACACCCAAGCAATCCCCAACCAAATTAGCGCGCCGGCTAACTTCGGCAAGAAACCGGTAATTTGATTGAGAAAAGTATTGAGGGGTTGCGAGACAGCCGTTAGATTCAGCCGGTTGAAAAAGGCAATTAGGAAAAAGACAAAAATGATCCAGAACACCGCTGCGGAAATCCATTTTTCCACGTGCGGGGCTCCAGCTCCTTCTGGGCGGCCTGTAATCCAAGCAGCCAGCCGATTGTCGAGCGTAGTCTTCTTGAGCAATCCGCCCACTACAGATGAGACGAGGGCTGATACTATCAAGCCAATGAGCAGGATACCGACGGCCCAGAGGAGATTTTCAATGTTTGAGCCCTGAAGGAAATTGTTAATTCCGCGTTCTGCATCTGTCAGGGCATTCCCGGGCTGGGCCTGTGCCAAAATGCGATCGGACAACGCCGCTATGGGGCCCGATATCGGTTGAGTTATTTCTTGCCAAGTTTCATTCATTTTTTTCTCAGGTTAACGTCAGATTTGACAAGGAGAAGACGAAACTTTAATAATAGTTCCAAAAAATCTAGACATCGCCTAAATTTAATGTTTGTACACTTTTAATCGTACTGGGTTAACTACAAAACCCTCTATCGAATTTGGGATCAACCCATATCCGACTGCTTTTGGGCGAATATTCAAAGAACCGTTGACATCGGCATTTATGAATCGTCCAGTTTTGGTTCTGAACAATCATTTTTTTACCCTACTGCCAATGTAGTCGGAATGTTGTTGAATTGGTTCCACATCCAAAGCTGAACATTTGGAGGTCTAACTCTCCTCAACTAACACAACTTGAATCCCGCAGGTTGTCCTTTGTACTGCAATATTTGCCCAAATCGGCTATGGGGAATACAAGCAAAAGTTTGATTTTTAATCAAACCCGTATTAATCCCATCTTTAAAATCCTGGTTCCAGCCTATAACCAGTAAGCCCATTTGATTATTGACGAGTTCTTTAGTAATTGCGGAACTCGGCGTGTGGAGGTAGTAATCCACTTTACAGTTACGCTTGTGCCACAATTTGGCAAGTTTTTCACTGTTTTTTTGCGCTGCGGGCAGCAATGATTTCAATGCCGATGAAACTTGATTGCAGTATTGCTTTGTTGACTTAACAGCCCCTCCGTCGTAGATTGTCGGTACTAACTCAGGAACATTGTAGGTTAATGTTGCCAGATTGTTTAATCCTAAATCTATGGCAGCTACTCTCTGATTAACTTGTAAAGGCTGTTCTAACTTTTCATAGAGCACCTTGACCCCATAACAACATACTTTGGGAACAATCCGGATTTCCAGAATCGAGGTGACTCTTGAAGGCAACCAAATATTAGTCCCACAGGGACGAGCATATCCTTTTTTTAAGGCTTTTTTGCTGACAGCTTGACAATTAAATACAACTACATAGCGCCCATCCTCTCTTTTTCGCTCTCTTGAACCTTGATAATGAGGGATTTTCAATGCTGCTTGAAATTTAGTTGGGTCTTTCTGATGGTTTCGCACCCACAGATAATAGCTAGTCCATGCTTTGAGGACTAAGCTGAGCGTGCTTTGTGCTACTTTTGCGGGCAGTGCTTTGTAATCAATATTTGTTTTAAGCGCGCGATCAACAGCCAGAGCGTTTGTTTCTTGGCTGGCGAAAAAGTTTTGACGGTAGATGTAGTTAGCGCTATTGTAAAGATTTTTGCACTGCCAAGAAAGTCGATCGGCTTCTCGATAAAACCTATGATTTGGTTTAAAGACGTGCCTTTCGACTAGCTGCATAACTGGTATATATACTTTAATTCAAGATGATACACTGTATTTATGAGTGTGTCAATCTTTTATTTTCTGGAAAAATTGACGGTACAAGTAAATAAATGACTATAAAGTAAGCAAAGTTTTGTAATACCGTCGTTGTTGCAGGTTCTCATGTCAATTCGTCAAGTTTTCGAGCAATCCATTGAAATTCGCGCTGCTGCTACTCTGGTGGAGCAGTGTATAGTCGATCGCACTTTAATGCACAAGTGGCTCAATCCCCTGCTATGCTGCGATCCCCAGGGCGAATGGGATACGGCTGTAGGAAGTCGCAGCTTATTTATCATAAAAATTCCCGTCTTGCAACCCACTTTAGAGAGTGTTGTGTTGGAGCGACAACCCGGTTTAATTGTGTGGGGGTTTGACGGATTTTTCAAAGGATGCGATCGTTGGGAATGCCAGCCGCAAATCCAAGGAACTCTCTTGATTAACCGCTTTGAATTTCAAATTCCCAATCCTTTAATTAGATTTGGTTTCAATCGCTTTGCAGCCCCTTGGACGGAGAAAGATATGAAAGACCAACTGCGGCGGCTTAAGCGGGTAGCCGAGCAACTATCTCAAAAAATGGGTAAAGTATAATGGGGAATTGGTAATTGGTAGTTGCTAATAGTTAAAAACTCCTACTTAATAGGAAAAAAGCACCTTTTCCCAATTACCAATTCCTTGTAACTTCAGTTATCTACTTCGCACTTCCCGATGGAGTCGGCTGACAAATCATTTCTCTCGCCGAATTCACTGCTTGGTTTGCCGTATTTTGCAAAGCCGGGGAATTCTGATACAAAGCTTGCAAATCTTGCACATCTTTAATCACTCGCTCGTAGATAACCATCGCTTGATTGCCGTCAACTTCTAAGGCAGCAGGGCTGTAATTTTGCATCACTTCAATCAGCGATATTTTGCCATCTTTAGAAGCGGCGACTAAAGCATCGCGCAGTGCGGGCACGCTTTGCAGCCGAGCAGTCGGCGCATAAGCAACCTCGCCCAATTGTTTGAAAACAATTTCCCCAAAATAAGTAGTTGCCAGCCGCGCTATTAATTGGGAATCTAAAGGCACTTCTCGCGTTAATATTTCGCGCACCGACTCGGGAGTTTGTTTCGCAAGACTCAGAACGCTTTGCAGTTGAGATGATGCTTGGCCGGTTTGTGCAAAGTTTTGTAAGTCGCTCATCGGTAATGTTACGTCAACAGCACCGTATTTTACGGTAACATTATCTAATGCAAAGGCTTTGCCGCTGCTTAGGAATACTGCACTTGTTCCCAGCAAAAGCGCCAAACCCAATGATAAAGACTTTGACATTCTTTTGGTTAAATGGGCTGACAGCGGTTGAATTCCGTTGAGATAACCTTGTTGAAACTGAAAGTTCATGAGTTTGTGCCTCTTTACGTCAAAATACTTTTTAGATCGCTCGTCTGTGCGGGTATCAGTGCGGGTATCAGTGCGGGTATCAGTCGGGAAAGTCGAATCGGGATTTCCGTAAATGACCTATGATTCTACAGTCAAGTCAAGCAAATTCAACCTATCAAAAGATAGGTGTTAATTGGCAATTAATATGTTATAGTTAACCTTTTGACAATTTTAGATATTTTTGCAAAAATGATAAAAGCGAAATTTGGTCGTCAGGCAGCAGTTTATTGAGTGTCACTTTTATGTCTTATAGTGTGCTGGGCGATCGATACCAAATTTAAGTTCACATATCCCGATCGAGCCGATCGACCAATTGGCGAATTCTAGCAGCATCAGGAGCATTCGGAGCATTTCTCAGGTATAATTCCAAATCGTGGCGCGCTTCTACCAAGCGTCCCAGTTGATAATACAGAATTCCGCGATCGCGCCGTTCACCCACCGCATCGGGAAACAGCAGCAAAATCCGTTCGATCGCCAAGAGTACCCTCACAGCATCTCCCTGTTGCAAGTAAATTGCCTTCAGATTTCCCAGCATTCGCCCCAAAAAATGTCGGCGACTTACTGGGGCGAGAAAAGCCGGCTGCAACTCCATAGGTTGACCGTAAATTTGAGAAAGTCGGGCTTGACAATCTTCTGGAAATAATATCTCGCCGCCGTTAAACGCATCAACAAAAATACCAGCATCTTCAAAATCCGGTCTAATTAAAAAATGTCCCGGCATCCCAATTCCCACCATCGGAAAATCAATGCGCTTAGCAACCTCCAAATAAACCAAAGATAAAGATATCGGAATGCCAGTACGCCGATCGATCACTTCATTCAAAAAGCTATTGCGGGGGTCGTAATAATCAACATCATTGCCCGCAAACTGCAACTCCCCGTATAAATAGGCGTTAATAGTTTGAATAATCCGCAACGGATAATTCTGTTCCGGCAGACGATCGCGGACTTCATCTGCGATCGTGTCTAGAGCGTTGAGATACTCCTCTGGCTCTAAATTTGGGTATTCTTCCAAAGCCATATAAAGCGCTGCTTTCGCCAGGTCGATCGAGCCATCAGGCTGGTTTATTTCTCGATAAAAGAGTTGTCGGGCGATCGGAAAATCCATATTTATTATTGATTTATTTTTAATTTACTTATTGGGCTAATATCATGAACAGGCATCTTGCCTGTTGCAGCTTTTTGTTGTATAATTAACCTTTTTTCTGGTAATACAGGCATTTTTTATTGTGGAACAGGCATCTTGCTTGTTGCTCCAAAGATATTAAAAACAGTGCATTATTTAAATTTTAATATATTCTAAGTTTTTCCCTCTAAATCAGCCACTATTTTTAATAAAGCTTCACGATTTTTTTTAAATCTGGCCAGATTGAGGGGAAAGCCCTCGGATGTCAAATCAACTTTTAAATCCCGTGACTTTTACCAATCACCCAACTGCGGCGAAAAATCCGAGCCAGAGTCGATTCTTCCAAGGCAAAATAGATAGGGCGGCCGTGAGGACAAGTGCGCGGATTGCGAGTTTGCTGCCATTCATCCAACAAATTTTGCATTTGGGAAAGACTCAAAGGAGTACCGTTTCGCATAGCGCTACGGCAAGCAGTCGCAACTTGAGCTGCTTGTAAATCTGCGACTTTACTGAGTTCAAAAAGCGCATCCGCACAGTCATCTCGATCGGCTAATAATTCAGGAACTTCGCGGGCAGCCCATAGCTGTTCCCCAAAACTTTCTACTTCCAAACCCAAGCGAGATAAATTCTCAATTTGTAGTGCAGATAATTGACTGAGAATTACTGGTTTTTCTAGACATTTTAGCTGCCAATCCGCGCACAATTGCTCGTATAAAACGCGCTCGTGAGCGATGTGCTGTTCTATCAACCACATTCCGCTCGGATGTTCCGCAACAATGTAAGTATTGTGAATTTGAGCGATCGCCCTCAATTCCATCAATCCTATTTTATTAGCTTTTTCCTCTTCGCCGCCGTTGTCATTCTGCCTAGCCGGAATCCCGACACTGTAAGCACTTTTTTGTTCCGATGCCTTCAGCAATTGTCCCACTCGATCGGGAATTGGGGCAGCAGGCAAAACCTCATCATTCAGGTGCAAAGCACGAGCAATTGCCGCACTAATTTGTTCTTGCCAAAAACTCGGATCGTGCAGATAAATTTCCACTTTAGCCGGGTGGCGGTTCCAATCGATTTCCGAGGGGGAGATTTGCAGGTGAACAAAACACACGGGATAGCGATCGCGCGGACAAGTGCGGGCAAATGCGCTGAGAATAGTTTGCTCTAATTCGGGCGATCGCACAACTCGCCGATTTACCCCTACTTTCACCCAATCCGGCCGCCTGCGGTGACAACGATCGGGCAAACCAATTACTAACTCCAAACGCTGGGAATTGGGCAGTTGGAATTGGGAAGTAGCAACTGGGAATTGGTAATTAGGTTTAACTGTAGCGCCAACAAGTTGAGTTTCTAGCAATAAATTTGCTGCTTTCTGATTTTGAGGACTCGCAGGCAAATCTAACTTTAAATACTGCAAATCAGTCGATCGCACACCGCGCACGAATTGAGGTAAAAGTTGTTCCGCTGTGCTACCAGGAGTTACGTGCAAACAAGGCGTATTTCCTTGACGCAACTGCCAATTAACGTGCGGGTGACAAATAGCAATTTGCTGAAGGGTTAATTGGATCGATCGCATTTGCTGTGCCGGCGACAAAAAACTGCGGCGCACAGGCCAATTGCCAAACAAATTATCAACAGTCACCACCGTACCCGGAGCGATCGCCGCTGTTTCCACCTCCACAGCAACGCCTGCGTTGTTGTAAACCACCCGCCAGCCCGATCGAGCATTTTCAACTCTCCCCTTGTTAAAGGATGATTTGGCGGGGGTTTGCGCCGATTCTTGATTTTCCGAAAAATCCCCCAATCCCAAATCATTCGATCGGCTCAAAACCTCCAAACAGCCCAACTGAGCTAAACTGTGCAAAGCTTCCCCACGAAATCCCAAAGTAGCAATTTTGTAAAGGTCAGCTTCAGTGGTAATTTTGCTCGTACTGTGAGGCGAAGCCGCCTGCTGCAAATTTTCCAGATCCATTCCCGTACCATTATCTGCAACTTGCACCCGCCACTGTTCCGGCGAGACAGAAACAACGATGCGAGTTGCGCCAGCATCCAGAGAATTTTCAACTAATTCTCGTACCGCAGCGGCGATCGAGTCAATGACTTCGCCGGCGGCAATTAAATTAATAACTTCTGTGGGTAAGGTTTGAATAGTAACTGGCATCAGATTTTTAGCAGTTCGTTAATTCAATTCTACTTGATTCTGCAAATCGCTACACAGTATTAGGATTTACGCTCTTCCACCCGGTTTAGTAGAAAAATATTGTTTTATAACAAGATATCTATTCATCAACCAGTCTCTGAGGCTTAGTGCTCAACTTTTAAGTATATATCTTCCTACTTACTTAATTTTCCTCTGCTAAAGCCATGATTTTCGGCAAGCAGATGTAAAAAGTTGTGCCTTTTCCGTCCTCTGACTCATAACTAATTTTTCCTTTGTGAGCCTCAACGATCGACTTAACAATTGCCGTTCCCAACCCAGTACCAGTCCGCTTGCCATAAGTCACAAACGGTTCAAATAACTTTTCCTTAATTGTCGGTGGAATGCCGGGGCCGTTATCGTAAATGCTAATTTCGGCCCACTCTTCACTTTGTGTCACCGCAATCTCTACCCGCCCCCCTCGTCCGCCAAAAGCCTCAACAGCATTCCCAACTAAATTTTGTAAAACGCGCAAAATCTTATTTTCATCCGCTTCCACTATTACTTCTGTCACCCGTACTGCTAAATCTACTTTTGCTGCTTCACAATAAACTCTGTTTAACTTTTCAAACTGCTGCAACGTCTGAATTAGATTAACGGGTTTTTTATTTAATACAGAATTACCTCGCGAAAATTCTAATACTTCTTCAGCCATCCCCAACATTCGATGAACCTGCAATTGAATAAGTTCACACCACTCCTGAGTGTCCTCATCTGGGTGCATTTCTTTGAGCATTTCACTGGAGAGTTTAATTCCGGTAAAAGGACTTTTGAAATCGTGAATAATTGTGCTCACCATTTCTCCTACCAATACCATTTTTTGTTTGTGTACCAACTGGCTAACATATTGATCCGTGGTATCGCGTAAATTTTTAGTAATGAAACGAAACATTTGCAGTACCGAACTGCCTTTAGCAAACTGGAGAGTTGCTATTAGTTCTTCACGGGCTATTTTGGCCAAAGTCGAGCCTGCAACTGCCACAGCTCTAGCACTGCGTGGCTCTCCGTCTAAAACTCCGAGTTCGCCAAAATAATCGTCTGGCTTAGCCACAGCGACAGTTTGATATTTATTGTTTTCAAGCCGCTTGCTAAACTCGACTTTACCTTCTAAAACTAGATAGAAAAAATCCGCTATTTGTCCTTCTTCAAAAACCAGCGTTTCCTGAGCAAAACTCTCCAAAATAGCTATTTGGCAAAGGTGAGCAGCCTGCTCTGGTTCAAAATAAGACATAAATCGATGAGATGCCAGATCCATGTGAAAATACCTAAAGCTTAATTTAAACAGTTTCTTTTTTCTATTTTCGCCGATCACCATCGGTGCGTTAATAAAATACAATACTGCTTTAATCTGCCTCTCTTTTCTAGCCTCCTAGGCTTTGACGCAAGGATCAGCGTCGGGATGCAGAGCGAGACTAGCATAGCAGCAGCAGCAATCTCACCAAAATTCTGAGTTAATTGGCTAAAATACATAAGTATTGTACTATTTTTTAGATTTAAATTGGATGTGCGGGGGTTCTCCGGCCACCTCAGAAGATTTTAACTGTAGAGAGATCGTCTAATTTAAATGTCGAGCGACCGAGTTTACAAAAATTAACGATTGTCCGATAAAACGATCGCAGCATTCTGCCCGCCAAAGCCAAAACTTAAACAAACCGCATTTCTGACAATAGCCGATCGCGCACAGCGAACAAAATCTAATTTAAACCCCGGTTTTTTCATTCCAACGCACGGCAGCAACATCTGATATTTAATGCTCATCAAACAAAAAGCCACGCCCAAAGCTCCCGAAGCTCCCAAAGTATGACCCGTAGCCCCCTTAGTCGAACTAACAGCAACTCCTCGGTGAAATAACTTCTCAATTAACAGTGCTTCATGTCGGTCATTTAACTCAGTTGCAGTACCGTGAGCGTGAATAAAATCTATATCAATCGCCGCCAAATTGCTCCGTTTCAAACATTGATTTACCGCCGCGATCGCACTTTCCCCCCCCAGCTCCGGGGCATTAGCATAGCAAGCATCATTTGTCAAGCCAAAACCGGAAATTTGACCGTAAATTTTAGCACCACGACGCCTTGCCAACTCGGCAGATTCTAATACAAATAAAGCCCCGCCTTCACCGAGCACAAAGCCTTCCCGATTTTCGTCAAAGGGATAGCACCCCTTGTTTGCCAAAGCACCCATCCGGCTAAATCCAGCCAGAGTCAGCGGTGTGATAGGCGCTTCGACAGCACCTGCGATCGCCCGCTGACACTCACCGGTGCGAATTAAATCAACAGCGCGGGCGATCGACCAAATACCCGTGGCACAAGCAGCCATCGGCGCCAGCACCGGCCCCGTCGAACCAATTGCCCTCGCCGCTGCCATCGCCCCCATGTGAGGCAAAAAATTCACAAATTGAGAATTGGGCATTGGGAATTGGGCATCGGGGATTGGGAATTGGGAATCGGTAATTGGGAATTCCCTTGCTTCTTGCGACTTCCCTCTTCCGAATTCCCTCAGACTTCTTTCAACTTCCGTCTTTCTTCCAGCCGTTACATCCCGTACATTGCTCGTTGCCGAACTTCCTTCGCTTGCCAACAGTTCCAAATTTGCCTGGAAGCCGCGGCTAGAGCCAATAACAATCCCGCAATCAGGCAAAGGCAAAGTCAAACTAGCATCTTTCAAAGCATCTGCCAAAACCTGCGAAGTTAAAGTTATTAAGCCCGCAGGTTTTGTACCAATTAAAGCCAAAGGTCGCGCTTCAAGTTCTAAAAAAGGTTGATGCCGATCGATTCCCGATTCTCCAGAAAGTAGTCTTTTCCAGCTCGTTTCCAGAGTGCCTAAAGTCGAAACAAGACCAATTCCAGTAACAACAACATCCATAGCTATGCCGATTTTAGATTTGAGATTTTGGATTAAGAGAAGAATCAGGCCAGACGATTTTAGATTTTGGATTAAAAGGGGATAATCTAAAATCTAAAATCCAATTTCCTTATCTCAAACCCCGAATTTACAAGCCATCGGATGTATCCCGTGGGGATAATCTAAAATCTAAAATCTAAAATCTAAAATCCAAAATCGCTTGACTACCTTCAGCTAGCAGGCTTAAAATTTTCCAAACCCTGAGTAACAGTAACCTTATCAATGCGATCGCCCGCTTCAATCTTATCAATCACATCCATGCCTTGCTTCACGTACCCAAAAACCGCATAGCTGCCGTCCAAGTGCGACCTATCGCTCAAAGTAATATAAAACTGAGAAGAAGCCGAATCAGGATCCTCCCCTCGAGCCATAGCCACAGCCCCGCGACTGTGAAGCAACACAGGTTTTTCCCCCACCCCAGGTTGTTCGAGAATTTTGCTGTAAGTCGGATTGGGGGCACCTTTGACTTTAATTTCCAGAGGAATCCTGCGTTCCCGAGAAGTTTTCGGGTCAATAAAACCGCCACTTCCCAGTTGCGCCGTAGGGAATTTAGGGTCTTTGCTCTGCGGGTCGCCGCCCTGAACTACAAAAGGATCAGGTTCCCGCACGACTCGGTGAAATACCAGCCCGTCGTAGAATCCCTTCTGAATCAAATCGACAAAATTGCCTGCAGTAATTGGAGCATTTGTGCCGTCGAGTTCGATCGTAATTGGAGCACCTTTAACCGTCATCACCACCGTTGCTTTTCCTTCCAATCGTGGCAAATTGCTAAATTGCGAACTCGCGGCTACAGCAGCAGGAGAAGGAGACGGAGACAAAGAAATATTTTCACCCGACGCCGGATTCGATGTCGGAGTCGAGTTTGCCACAGGAGAACTACCGCATCCTCCGACAAACAACGCGCCAATTATTAAAAGTGAGAACAACCACCGCTGAATTTTGACTTGCATTTGCATTTGTATTTTCACTTTCACTTTCACTCAATGATGTAAGGTGCGCAATGCGCACCCTAGACTTATCGATTTACCAGGGATAATTTGCACCGCTTCGTGCTCACCCAATATTTATCGATTTGGTGCGCATTGCGCACCCTACGAGACATTACCAATCTAAAATCGCAAATCGCAAATCCCTATAGTCCTTCTAGGGGAACTTGCAAAAATCGAGCCAATTCGGCCGCTTGATTTTCGACTTGCGACAAAGCAATCGGCTGTCCGACTCTAGTCAGGGGAAACTGACGGCGGTCTTTGAGCTTAAGATAAATACTGCGGCGGGGACTCAGGCCTTCTTTAATGTCTACCCGCACAGATTGCACGTCCGATGTCTTGCAAGTAAAATCAACTTTGCGGTTTTTGCCGGGAAAACCCCAGCGAAAGATCCGAATGTTACCAGTTTGTCGATCGAACTCGCTGTAACCGCCACCGACATCCCAGAGAATAGTCAGCCACAGGTAGAGCGCCAACAGCACGCCACAGACACCGTAGAAACCCATCGCAATGCCTTGGGGGATGAAAACAAGCTGAGTCGGGTCAGCAAAAGGCAGCAGGTTAACGTGCAAGTAGCTGGAAATGCCCGACAGCAGGAAACCAGTCCCTCCAATGCTGACCACCGTCGCCCACCAGTAATTGCTGAAGCGGCGGGAGCCCAAAACCGGGTAGCGCAGGACAGTATCGATCGAGGTCGTTGTTTTTGCAGTCATAAAATTAAACAGCCTTAAAGCCAAATCTTAATTCAATTAGCCCACCGAGCGTCACCCTTCGCTGACGAGATCGCGATCGGGCGGGTGGGGATTGTGTATCAACTCCTGCTAATTATGGTCAACTACCCGCCATCAAGCGGAGTACCGCCGGAGATGGGGGCTTGTATCTGAACTCCACCTCAATTCCGAAAACCTCGAAAGGATTTGGGCTTTGGCTTCACCGCTCGATACATGAGGGAGTGCTGACAAGACCCCGGTACTCATCCAGGCTTGCCGGACGAGCAACGTTCTAAGTGCGATATTTCGCGCCCCAACCAGATCTGCATGAAGTTGATGCCCACAGCATTCACAGCGGAAAATCAGCCCCTTGTTGGGTCGATTAGCCTTTGAGGTATGCCCACATTTAGGGCAACTTTGCGAGGTGTAATGTGCCGGAACTTTAGTAGCTAACGAGCCAACCAGCACAGCCTTGTAATCGATATAGCCATGCAATTGGGCAAACGACCATTGAGCCACGCTCCTGTTAGCTTTCCGTTGTTTCTTGCTTGCCCCTTTGCCCGATTTAGATTTAGTTCGATCGCGTATTCCGGTCAGATCTTCTAGTCCAATCAGGCTGTTAGGCTTGGCGATTTTACTCGCAATCTGGTGGTTCACATCAGCGATAAACCGTCTCTCCCGTCCCGACAAAGCGATTAATCTTCGCTTCGCCGAACGGGTGTCTTTTCGCTGTAGAGATTGTCTGGCTTTTTGATAACGGTTGGCTCGATGTCTAGCCACCTTGCCCGAATAGAAACTCGACTTATTAGCTAAGTCTGTTTCGACTGCGAGGTATCTCATTCCCACATCTATACCAGAAATTCTAGTGATGTTCAGTGGGTCGAGAGTAGGCGTTCCCACCTCCAAGCTCACCATTAGATAGTAAGTCTTCGAGGATTTCTGGTAGACAATTTTAGCAGCACCGATCTTCTTGGACGCTCGCATCATATCGATGTGCTTGTTGTAGCCATCAAACGGAACAACAATTCGACCATCCAGGGTGTTAATACTGACCCGTCGATCCTTTTTAAAGGAGTAGTCGCGCCGGTAATTAAGCGTACAAGTCCGCGAGGTGTATTTGGGAGCTCGATCGAGTCCCTTGTACCGCCGCTTGGTATACCCAGCTTTAAGCGCCTCGCTATTCTGCTTGGCTTTAGTCCACAGCGTCTTAAAAGTCGCAGCAACTTGTCTTGGCACGTTACACGCCATCTGGGAACCAAGCCCAAATAAGGCCCGTAGCTCCGAGTAGACCAACTTTTGTAGTTTAGCTCCGTTGCCAGATTTACCGTTATCAAATGCCACTTGGGATGCGTAGTTCAGCGCATCCCGATAGGCCAAAGAAACCTGAGCTACCGAGATTTTTTGCTCGGCAGTCAGGTTTAATTTGAGTTTTGCGGTAATTACTTGGCTCACAACTTCTTCAACAGATAAGAGGATAATCTTACCCTGTGAAGGATTTGAGTGCAAGCGCAGAGTGTTTGTTCGTCTGCTCAACCACCGCCAACTCGCCGCTTGGCGACGAAGGGTCAGTTGGATTGTTGCTGAGCATCGTCAACCAAGATGGCATTCCTCTCAACCACGCTTTCATCGAGTACGCCTCTAGTGGGGGAACCCTGCTGTTCTAGTTGAAATTTATGAACTTCTAATATATAGTTATGTTAACTTTAATTAGAAACCTTGGTCTTTTAACAAGCAAAAGGATTTTACCCCAATGACAATCGCAGTCGGACGCGCCCAGACCGAAAGAGGCATATTTGATGTCCTCGACGACTGGCTCAAACGCGATCGCTTCGTCTTCGTAGGCTGGTCTGGCATCCTGCTATTCCCCTGCGCCTACCTAGCCATCGGTGGCTGGTTAACAGGCACCACCTTCGTCACATCCTGGTACACCCACGGTTTGGCAAGCTCCTACCTCGAAGGAGCCAACTTCCTCACCGTAGCAGTCTCCACCCCAGCCAACAGCCTCGGACACTCCCTGCTGTTCCTGTGGGGCCCGGAAGCACAGTGGGACTTCACCCGCTGGTTCCAACTCGGCGGCTTGTGGACATTCGTAGCCCTCCACGGCGCCTTCGCACTGATCGGGTTTTGCCTGCGTCAGATTGAAATCGCCCGTTTGGTAGGCATCCGTCCCTACAACGCCCTAGCATTCACCGGCCCCATCGCCGTGTTTGTGTCGGTGTTCCTGCTTTACCCCTTGGGTCAATCAGGCTGGTTCTTCGCCCCCAGTTTCGGCGTCGCAGCAATTTTCCGCTTTTTGTTATTCCTGCAAGGCTTCCACAACTGGACGCTCAACCCGTTCCACATGATGGGCGTTGCAGGCATCTTGGGCGGCGCGCTGTTGTGCGCTATCCACGGTGCAACCGTAGAAAACACCTTGTTTGAAGACGGCGAAGGCTCAAACACCTTCCGCGCCTTCAACCCAACTCAGTCAGAAGAAACCTACTCGATGGTGACAGCTAACCGTTTTTGGTCGCAAATCTTCGGAATTGCCTTCTCCAACAAACGCTGGTTGCACTTCTTCATGCTGTTCGTACCCGTCACAGGCTTGTGGATGAGCTCCATTGGCATCGTCGGTTTAGCATTAAACCTCCGCGCCTATGACTTCGTATCCCAAGAATTACGCGCTGCTGAAGATCCTGAGTTTGAAACGTTCTACACTAAGAACATTCTGCTTAACGAAGGCATTCGTGCTTGGATGGCTCCTACGGACCAACCCCACGAAAACTTCATCTTCCCTGAAGAAGTTCTGCCTCGCGGTAACGCACTTTAAAAAAATCAGGATTTGGATTTCAGATTAATTTAAATTTTTTAAATTGGAATTGAAATCCAAATCCCTATTCTCCGGCGCAGGCCCGGTACACCCGTGCCCTACTGGGGAACAAAAAAACCCAAAATCCAAAATCTAAAATCGTTGGAGGTTCTACCGCGTGGTAACGCTCTCTAATTCCTACGCAAGCGGTCGCGACCAAGAATCCTCCGGGTTCGCTTGGTGGTCTGGCAACGCTCGTTTAATCAATCTCTCTGGCAAACTGCTGGGCGCCCACGTCGCTCACTCTGGTTTGATCGTGTTCTGGGCTGGAGCAATGACTTTGTTTGAAGTCGCTCACTTTATCCCAGAAAAGCCCATGTACGAACAGGGCTTAATCTTGATGCCCCACATCGCTACTTTGGGTTGGGGCGTCGGCCCCGGCGGTGAAGTTACGGATATCTTCCCGTTCTTCGTAGTCGGCGTTCTTCACTTGATTTCATCTGCTGTTCTCGGTTTGGGCGGCATTTATCACGCCGTTCGCGGCCCAGAAGTTCTCGAAGAATACTCTTCGTTCTTCGGCTACGACTGGAAAGATAAGAACCAGATGACCAATATCATCGGCTACCACCTAATTTTGTTGGGATGCGGCGCTCTGCTGCTGGTAGCTAAGGCCATGTTCTTCGGCGGTGTCTATGACACTTGGGCTCCGGGCGGCGGCGACGTGCGTATTATCACGAACCCCACTCTGAATCCGGCTGTGATTTTTGGCTACTTGGTACGCTCTCCTTTTGGTGGCGAAGGCTGGATTGTCAGCGTCAACAACATGGAAGACATCATCGGCGGTCACATCTGGCTGGGCCTGATTTGTATCGCTGGCGGTGTTTGGCACATTTTGACCAAGCCTTTCGGCTGGGCTCGTCGCGCCTTAATCTGGTCTGGCGAAGCTTACCTGTCTTACAGCTTGGGCGCTTTGTCCCTGATGGGCTTCATCGCTTGCTGCTTTGTCTGGTTCAACAACACTGCTTACCCCAGCGAATTCTACGGCCCGACGGGCCCGGAAGCTTCTCAAGCGCAAGCTTTGACCTTCCTGATCCGCGACCAACGCTTGGGTGCTAACGTCGGTTCTGCACAAGGCCCCACCGGTCTGGGTAAATATCTGATGCGCTCTCCTACTGGCGAAATCATTTTCGGCGGTGAAACGATGCGTTTCTGGGATTTCCAAGGCCCTTGGTTGGAACCCTTACGCGGTACTAATGGTTTGGACTTGAACAAAATCAAGAATGACATTCAGCCTTGGCAAGCTCGCCGCGCGGCTGAGTACATGACTCACGCTCCTTTGGGTTCTTTGAACTCTGTGGGCGGTGTGGCGACTGAAGTTAACTCGTTTAACTTCACTTCTCCTCGTTCTTGGCTGTCCTGTTTCCACTTTGTGATGGGTTTCTTCTTCTTGGTCGGCCACTTGTGGCACGCTGGTCGCGCTCGCGCGGCTGTCGCTGGCTTTGAGAAGGGTATCGATCGCGAAAATGAAGCGGTACTTTCTATGCCAGACTTAGACTAATCGATCGAATTTATTTCTGATTTGACTGTCTAGTTGAAAAAGGCTCCTGCTTAACGCAGGAGCTTTTTTTGATCTGATAATATCTGAAAAAGCAGCCGATTGTCGATCGACTGTTCTCCGATCCCCTAGCAACAGATACAATCCTAGAGGTAGAAACCCGGTTTCTGAGTTAACCTGTTGAATTATGCTGTTTCTTTCCGTCAGCTCCTTCCTCAGCGAGCTTTTGCATTCAGGACTGAGATATTTCGGTGCGACCATCGGTTGCGGTGAATGACTCTGCAAGTCTTGAAACTTGACAAGTTTAATCCGTTGGGGTAAAGAGCTTGCAAGGCAGGCTCTACAAAGTTTATATTTAAAGTACAAAACTTTTAATCCCACACAATGGAAAGTTGCAATGGAAAGTTGCAATTTTAAGGCAGATTGCTACAGGTGCAAAACTAATCGACGATCGCCATCACGATATTTATATTTTATTAAATGGCTGTGCTTGCCGAATTTTTTAACAGGCACAAAACTTGTGGGCCGCTTACTGTTATTGCTAAGAAAGCAAAAGATTAATAATGGACTCATTAAAGATAGAAAATGTCAAGGTGAGGTTCGATCGAGCAAATTTGCTCGAACGCATCGCCAACCGCATTCGCCGGTCTCTAGAACTACCCGAAATTCTGAGCGCAACAGCAGCGGAAGTTCAATCCTTCTTGGGAACAGACAGAGTAAAAATCTACAAATTTCATAGCGACGGTAGCGGTGAAGTGATTGCCGAATCAATTAACGATAACCGCTTGCCATCCCTATTGGGTTTGCATTTTCCAGCAGACGATATTCCCCCTCACGCCCGCGAACTGTTCGCGCAACTACAGGTGCGATCAATCGTCGATGTCGATTCCGGGCAGCTAGGCCAAAGTCCCCGCCGCGAGGCAGTTTCCGGCCAACTGCTGCCCGACGAAATGCGCTTTCGTGCGGTTGACCCCTGCCACGCTGAATACTTGACTGCACTGGGCGTCAAGGCTTGCTTGGTAGTACCAATTTTTCACGGCGAAGAATTCTGGGGGTTGTTGGTATCTCACCACTCCGAGTCCCGGAGTGTGGGAGAAAACGAACTCCAAGGCGTTCAGATGGTGGCAGATCAGCTCGGCGTCGCCATAGCCCAATCAACCCTGCTCGCCCAAGCGAGGGCGAAAGCTCAACGCGAAGCTGCCGTCAACCGCATCGCCACAGCCCTTAACTCCCAGCCGGCGATTGAACTCCAAACAGCTTTGGTAGAATCAGTCGCAGCACTAGACGCCGCCGGCGGCAGGCTGTGCATTTTTGCCACGCCATTCATTTCCGACAGCAGCAAGGTTACGAATTTAGTTCCCTATTCGGATAACTCCACTGGCGAACTCACAGTCTACACTTGTGGCTCAGGGCCGAAGATGGGAATTTCCGCAAAATACCCGCAGGTTGAGCAATACAGCGTCTGGCACGAATATTTTAAATCCGGCGAGCAACAGGTTTGGGCAATTCCCGACTTGTACCAAATTAGCAGTTTGAGAAGCCTGCAACCTGCATTTCGATCGACAAAAATTCGCAGCATTTTAATCGTACCGCTCAGAAACCGCCAGCAAATATTCGGTTACTTGACCATTTTTCGAGAAGAATTTGACACCGAAACTCTCTGGGCTAGACAGTTTGATAGCGACGGGCGGCTCGCCCAATCTCGGATATCTTTTGAAGCGTGGAAAGAGTCAAAAACTGCCCAAATTCGTGAATGGACAACTGAAGAAATTGAATTGTTCCAAATTTTTGGCACGCACTTTTCTAATGCTATTAACCACTACCAACTAGATCAACAAATAGAAGAACTTAACACAAATTTAGAAAATCAAGTTCAAAAGCGCACCGCTCAACTACAGCAATTGACCCAACAGCAGCGAGTGCTGTTTGAAGTCGTAGCAAAAATGCGGAAATCCCTCGACTTGAACAAAATTTTTAGCACGATGTCCCAGGAAGTGCGGCGGGCTTTAAATGTCGATAGAGTAGCAGTTTACCGCTTCGATTCCGCATCAGAATTTAACGACGGCGAATTCGTTTCCGAAGATGTTGTGCCAGACTTTGTGTCAGCAATGGCAGTCAAAGTACACGATCGCTGCTTTGGAGAAAAGTACGCCAATCTCTACTCTCAGGGACGAGTTCACACAATGTCCGACATTAGACAGGCGGGACTGCAAGATTGCTATGAGCAACTATTAGAGCAATTTCAGGTCAAAGCTAGTTTAGTTGCACCGGTGATGAAAGGCAAAGACCTTTGGGGGTTGCTCTGCGTACACCAATGTTCGGCTCCCCGCCACTGGGAATCTTCCGAAATTAAGTTTGCTACCCAAATTTCCGCTCAGCTCAGCATCGCTTTAGAACAAGCAGATTTGCTCGCTCAAACTCAGCAGCAAGCAGTTGAGTTGCAGCGGGCAGCCGAGCAGGAGAGAATACTGTTTGAGGTAGTTGCTAAGATTCGACAATCTCTCGATTTAGATACAATTTTTCGTACTACAACTACAGAATTGTGGCGGATATTAAAGGCAGATAGAGTTGGCATTTATCGCTTCGATCCTAGTTTAAACTTTAATGAAGGCGAATTTATTACAGAAGATGTTTTGCCTGGTTTTTCTTCGGCAATGGATGTAAAAGTTAACGATAATTTTTTTAGCGAAAACTATGCCCAAAAATATAGTCAGGGGCAGATTCAAGTGCTACAAGATGTCGAAAATGCTGGACTTTCAGACTGCCATGTTGCTCTTTTAGCTCAATTTCAAATTAGAGCTCAGGTGATTATGCCGCTGATGAATGGCAGCGAACTTTGGGGTTTGCTGTGCGTGCACCAGTGCAGCGGTTTGCGCCATTGGAACACTTCGGAAATTCAGTTTGCTACGCAAGTTGGAATTCAGTTGAGTGTAGCATTAGAACAAGCAGATTTGTTGGCTCAAACGCGGCAGCAATCAGTTGATTTGCAGCGGGCAGCCGAGCAAAAGCGGATACTGTTTGAAGTGGTGGCCAAGATTCGAGAATCTCTGGATATCAATGCTATTTTTAAAACTGCCACCCAAGAAGTTTGTCAGTTTATGCAAGTTGATAGAGTTGCTGTCTATCAATTTTATCCTGATTGGAGCGGCCATTATGTGGCAGAGTTTGTGAAAGATGGCTGGATAAAATTGGTAGGGGAAGGTATCAGTACGGTTTGGCAAGATACTTATTTGCAGGAAAACCGAGGCGGCAGATATGTCAATAATGAAACTCTAGCCGTTGACGATATCTATCAAGTTTGCCACTCGGAGTGTGTTGTCGGTATTTTAGAGAAATTTCAGGTGAAGGCTTATGCGATCGCGCCTATTTTTGTAGGACAAGAACTTTGGGGTTTGCTGACAGCGTATCAACATTCGGGACCCCGCTGTTGGGAAAGTTCAGAAGTTAACTTTTTAGCTCAGATTGCTAATCAATTAGGCGTTGCTATCCAACAAGCCGATTTGCTGGCTCAAACCAGACGCCAAGCAGAACAAATCGCTCAAAGTTTAAAGGATTTGCAGCACACTCAAGCTCAATTGATTCAAACTGAGAAAATGTCTGGTTTGGGGCAACTGGTAGCCGGGATTGCTCACGAAATTAACAATCCGGTTAACTTTATTTACGGCAATCTCAATCACGCTAGTGAATATACTGCTAGCTTACTGAGTTTGCTGGAACTTTACCAGCAGCAATATCCCGCTTCTAGTCCTGAAATAGACAAATTGAGTGAAGATATTGACTTAGAATTTCTGCTAGAAGATTTGCCAAAATTGCTATCGTCAATGAAGGTGGGAGCCGATCGCATCCGGCAAATAGTTCTGTCATTAAGGAATTTCTCTCGTCTTGACGAAAGTCAAATGAAGGCAGTTGATATTCACGAGGGCATTGACAGCACGCTGTTAATTTTACAGCACAGGCTGAAATCTAATGCGGACAGTGCCAACATTGTGCTAGTTAAAGAATACGGCATTTTGCCTCTAGTCGAGTGTTATGCTGGACAGTTGAATCAGGTATTTATGAATGTAATTGGGAATGCGATTGATGCTTTGGAATCGCACAAGTTGCTCGCGGGTCCATCTGTAACTCCTCAAATTAAAATCTCTACTGCTATCGGTCAACTTAATGATACTGTTCCGAGCGCGGTGATTCGGATTTCTGACAACGGCACGGGAATTTCAGAATCTATGAGAAAACGCATATTTGACCCTTTTTTCACCACTAAGTCGGTGGGGAAAGGTACAGGGTTGGGACTGTCAATTAGTTACCAAATTGTGGTAGAGAAACACGGTGGCATTTTAAAATGCAATTCAGAATTGGGGAAGGGTACTGAGTTTGCGATCGAGATTCCGCTTCGACAGCAGCCAGCAGTCATTACTCATTCGTAATTATTGTAAAGTCCAGCTAACAGTCAACACTCAAGAATCACGGACACAGCAATCATAATTGATCTAATTAATCTGCGTTAATCTGTGTTTATCTGCCCTCATCTGGGGTTGAAAAAAGAGAATGTATTAACCGCCCCGGACAAGGGATTGACGCTGATTCACGCAGATGAAAAGAAGAAAAATATGAATAATTCTGATGCTAACAGATTGGGAATCAGGCTTGATCGTGCGTATGCGATCGCATAGTCGCCTTGCGGAATCGCGTGTGACAGTTGCCTAAGTCCTGATGCCAAAAGATCCCTATTTATTGGACTTTCAGAGATTAGTTTCGCTCTTTTGTAATTCTTGTTGGAGAGTATTTTTGACCCGATCGTACTCAACCTCGATTTGAGCCAAAAGGCTTGAGGCTCGATCTAGTTCACCAGATGTACTGATGACTTCTAGCGTGGCACAAAGCTGGGCCAGAGGAGCGGCGCTTAGATTCGCACTACTGCCTTTGAGGGTATGAGCCACTCGGTTTAGGGTTTGAGTATCCGCTTGGGCGATCGCTACTTTCATCGCTTGTAGCAACTTTAAAGATTCCTCCAAGTAGCAGTTCGCCAGCAAGCTCAAAATCTGGGTTGAATCTTCATCAATGCTGCTACAGAAGGCTTGCAGTTCTGTGAGGTTAACCGCTGGTACATCAATTTCTGGCTTGTTGCTATGTAATTCCTCCTTTTGGGCCTGCTGCGGTTCCGGGTTGGGTGGACACTGACTCAGCGCTTGGATGAGAGCATCTACTCGAATTGGTTTACTGATATAGTCATTTCAAATAAGTATGAGACACTCTTTATGCACAATAAGCACGAATAACTTCATCAAGAGATGTGCCAGG
>NZ_JAUBUR010000090.1:0-4361 GCF_036705485.1 Microcoleus sp. AT9b-C3
AAGGAAGAAGGAAGAAGGAAGAAGGAAGAAGGAAGAAGGAAGAAGGAAGAAGGAAGAAGGAAGAAGGAAGAAGGAAATAATAATTTGTCAGTAGTTAACGACTAACAAATAACCACTAACCAATAACGACTAACCAATAACTATGGCAGAAATATTACAAATATCGCAATTAGGAAATCCCGTGCTGCGCCGCCGGTCGCAAGTTGTCGAGAATATTAAGGACGATCGCATTCAACAGTTGATTGACAGCTTAATCCGTACAGTACAGCAGGCAAACGGAGTGGGGATTGCCGCCCCTCAAGCGGCTCAGTCTGAGCGCCTGTTCATCGTTGCCTCCCGTCCCAATTTGCGGTATCCCCAAGCACCTCACATGGAACCCACAGCGATGATTAATCCGCGGATTGTGGCTGCATCAACAGAGACAGTCAAAGACTGGGAAGGCTGTTTGAGCATTCCGGGGATTCGGGGATTGGTGCCGAGAAGTAGGGCGATCGAGATAGAATACACCAGTAGAGACGGCAAACTCCACCGACAAGAATTGACAGACTTTGTGGCCCGGATTTTTCAACACGAACACGACCATTTAGATGGAATCGTGTTTTTAGACAGGGTAGAAAGCACCGCAGAACTGATGGCAGAGGATGAGTACCAAAAGCAATTTGTTAATTTACTCCCTTGAGCACAAATCAGTGAGTTGATTTGAGATTTACTTGTTATTACTCGTTTTTTGTAGCAGAGTCATTGAATCTATAACAAATAGTATGAACAGCAATCAACAACCTGCAAATCATCAGCCACAAATTATTTTGATTACGGGGAACATGGCTGCTGGAAAATCAACTGTTGCCCAATCACTTGCCGAACGGTTGCCCAAAAGTGTTCACCTGCGCGGAGATATCTTTCGTCGCATGATTGTGAATGGGCAGGCGGAAATGGCGTTAAATTTGTCAGCAGAGGCATATCAGCAACTTCAACTGCGCTATCACCTGGCAGCAATGGCAGCGCGACACTATCTCCAGGCTGGCTTTACGGTTGTCTATCAAGACATCATCATTGGTTCGGCACTCAGTGAGGTAGTCGCCGCGTTTCATGATGTGCCGTTGTCAGCGATCGTTCTGTGTCCCCAGGCAGAGGTTGTAGCGGCACGAGATGCAGCAAGATCCAAGACCGGATATGCCAACGAAACAATGGTTTATGCATTCGATCGCATCCTCCGCACCGAAACTCCTCGTCTCGGTTATTGGCTGGATTCAACCCATCTAACGGTTAAAGAAACGGTCGATCGGATTTTGGCAATTTTGCAAGATGAATCAGTGAAATAACATCGCTATGTGCCTGAGCGCGATCGCTCCTAAATCAATCGTTTAAAGGGAAGACACCTTATACTTGACATTTAAAATTTGTGGTATAACTGTTAACAATAATATCAAAGATGTTGCGAACAGGAGAGCAAATGTCTATCAATTTGGAAAAAGGCGGGAGAATCAATCTATCTAAAGAAGCACCTGGGCTGAAAAATGCCGGGATTGGTTTGGGATGGGATATCAACGCTACCGACACGGGCGCAGCGTTTGACTTAGATGCTTCCGTGTTTATGTTGGGGGCTACTGGCAAAATTCCGGGCGAAAAATACTTTGTTTTCTACAACAACAAGGAGTCGCCGGACACTGCTGTAATACATCTCGGAGATAGCAGAACCGGAGAAGGATTTGGCGATGATGAAACCGTTACAGTCGATTTAACCAAGGTTGATCCGGCGGTGCAAGAAATTGTGTTTGTGGTGACTATCCACGAAGCAGAATCGAGAAGGCAAAACTTCGGGCAAGTGCGGAATGCTTTTATCAGGATTTACGACACTACTACTAACACAGAGGTAGCTAAGTACGATTTGGACGAGGATTTTTCTAGGGAGACTGCGGTGGAGTTTGGCAAACTTTACAAGAAAGATGGCGAGTGGAGGTTCCAAGCTTTAGGACAAGGCTATAATTCAGGCTTGCAGAAGTTTGTAGAGCAGTATGCCGGATAAAAGGTGGATCGCTACTAGCTAAATAAATCGAGGGGAAATTCGGAAGCCAGAATGTTTCCCTCGATTTTAAGCAATCAGACTCATGAGGTGACAAACCAGATGGGAATTCAATTAAAGAAGGGCGAAAGATTTAATCTTTCTAAAACATCTCCAACTTTAACAAAAGTTGCGATCGCCCTGGGTTGGGAAATAGCAACTGAACTAAGCTTATCTGACTCAAACGCGCCAAGCTGCGATATCGATGCCTCGGTCTTTGCGTTAGGTTCAGACGGCCAAATTCCCGATGAAAGATACTTTGTATTTTACAATAACTCGCAGTCGCCGGACGGAGCGATCGCCCATTCGGGAGATAATCAAACTGGTCAAACTCAAGGGGATGACGAGACAATTTATGTAGACTTAGAAAAGGTAACGGCTGCTGTTGAGGAAATTGTTTTTGTGGTCACGATTCACGACGCACAAGCTAAACATCAAAATTTCAGCCAAATCAGAAATGCTTTTATCCGATTGTACGATCGCCAAACCGACAGCGAACTAGCGCGGTATGATTTAACAGAAGGTTTTTCTGAAGAAACAGCAGTCGAGTTTGGACGATTGTATAAAAAGGATGCAGCTTGGAGATTTCAGGCCGTAGGACAAGGATATAAAGCAGGGTTGCAGAGTTTTGTTGACAAGTATCATTCTGAGATTCAACAGGAAGAAAAACCCGCAAAAATTACAGTAGAACTGCCTAAATTACCAGTTATTGAAGATAGCCACAAAAGTCAGAAAGCTATAGCATTAGACAAAAAGCTTCAGGAGAAAGCGCCGCACATTTTCAATCTCGCTAAGAAAGCCGATATCTCGCTAAAAAAGGCGAATCTCACAAATCACGATGCTCAAGTAGCGCTTTGCCTCGATATTTCGGGTTCCATGTCTTCGCTGTACAGTTCAGGAAAAATTCAGCGTTTGGCAGAGAAGATTTTGGCTTTGGGATGTCGGTTTGATGACAACGCTGCTATCGACATATTTCTGTTTGGAGTCAACCCCCACAATCCCGGTTCCATGTCGATCGACAATTTCTCAAATTTCATCCACCATATACTGCAACAGTATCCTTTAGAAGGAGGTACTTACTACGGTAAAGTAATGAAGGAAATTAGAAACTTCTATTTTCCTGATGGTCGCGGTAGCAGGCGCTACGCAGCTATGAAAGCCGATAGACCTGTCTACGTGATGTTTGTAACTGATGGAGAGACTGCGGACGAGTCGGAAAGCAAGCAGCAGCTACAATGGTCATCATACGAGCCGATATTTTGGCAGTTTATGGCGATCGGCAAATCGCAGAAGGATGTCAAAAGTAAAGGGGTTCGAGGGTGGTTAGCAAGAGCCGTAGCGAGCGATTTTAGCTTTTTAGAGCAGCTTGACCAAATGGGATCTCGCTACCTAGACAACGCCGATTTCTTCAGTTTAGAAGACCCGGAACATATTGCCGATGAGGAATTATACGATTTGTTGACTGCCGAATATCCGCATTGGGTAAAATCAGCACGAATCAAAAATCTCTTACCCTAGAAACAGCTTTTTCATGCCCACAAAATGCTAGCTTAGGGCAATCATTCAACTTCACAATAAACCTTACACAATCACAAAACTATGGCTATCAACTTGACAAAAGGACAATCGATCGTTCTCAGCAAAAGCGAATACGACTTGTCCAAACTGACAATGGGTTTGGGCTGGGATGTTGCACAAGCTAAAAAAGGTCTTTTCGGCCGCAGCAGCGGTGCAAATTTTGACTTAGATTCCTACGCTATGCTGCTGGGAGAAAATGGCAAAATAAAGAACTACAAAGAGGATGTAATTTATTACTCTCATTTGGAGTCAAAGGACAAAACAGTTGTTCACTCAGGCGACAATCTCACAGGGGAGGGAGAGGGAGACGACGAACAAATAGTGGTGAAACTGAGTTCTTTGCCAGCAGAATATCACAAAATTATTTTGGGCGTAAATATTTACGATGGAAAAGAGAGAAAACAGCATTTCGGCCTGGTAGAAAATGCTTTCGTGAGAGCTGTAGATGCCGCCGGCAAAGAAATAGCTCGCTATCGCTTGTCCAATGACCCATCTTATGAAGGAAAATTAAATATGTTGATGGGAGAAGTTTATCGAGAAGGCGGCGAGTGGAAGTTTAAGGCTTTGGGAAATCCTTTGGCTGAAGATTTGAACGGTGTTGTCGGTTCGTTTATGCGGTGATATCAAATTCGTTAAATAGAGGCTTGTAGATACTGTCTTGATCTGTCAAGGGGTAGCCAGCAAATAAGTTGGATCGAAAGGCTTTTGGGACTTTAAAATA
>NZ_JAUBUR010000032.1:0-12702 GCF_036705485.1 Microcoleus sp. AT9b-C3
CTGTCGGTAACGGTGACGTTTTCGGCTGTGCTGGGGCCGTTGTTGACTGTCGAAATTGTGTAAGTAACTCTTTCACCTGGTGCTGCTGCCGTAGGCCCGATTTTGGTGGTAACAACGTCGGCACTAGGTGTCAGAGTTGTGGTGACTGTAGCCAGCGGATCAGTGCCGTTGTTGTTTTCAGGAAAAGGATCTGGGGTAGCGGAGGTATTTCTGGCGGTGTTGCTGACGCTGCCGGAGGGGGGTGCGATGAAGCTGACTGTGTTGCTGAGGCTGACACCGCTGGCTAAGCTGACAGCGTCGAAGGTGACTATACCTGTAGCGGGATCGTAGACACCGCCGTTGGAGGGGATTACTCCTGTTAAATTCGGAAGGATGCTGTCGGTAACGGTGACGTTTTCGGCTGTGCTGGGGCCGTTGTTGACTGTCGAAATTGTGTAAGTAACTCTTTCACCTGGTGCTGCTGCCGTAGGCCCGATTTTGGTGGTAACAACGTCGGCAAGAGCAGCAACAATTGTAGTTGAGACTTGAGAGATGGGTTGGGAACTATTGTTGTTAGCTAGATTTGGGTCGAAAGTGCTGGAGGTGCTATAGGCAGTGTTAGTTAAGGGAGCAGTGACTGTTGGGGAAACTGTGGCGGTGATGGTGCGGGTTTCGCTAGCACCATTAGCCAGAGTCGGAATCGCTGGCCAGATGACAGTCCTCGTTGTGGAATTGAAAGTACCGTCGTCAGATATGCTGACTGGTGTTAAGCCTGCGGGCAGCGGATCTTGAATCAGGACGCTTTCGGCGTTATTTGGCCCGTTATTTGTGGAGGTAATCGTATAGGTAATGGTGCTGTTGGGTGTGGCGAACAGCGGGCCTTTTTTAACAATGGAAACGTCGGCTACGAGTGTAGGCGGATCTATACTTTGGACGACGACATTGTTAACTTCGTGAATGTTTGTATTTCCCCCGGTCGAAGCAGCAAAGCCAAATTTAAAAGTACGTGGCACTTCTCCGTTTATGGTTGTCAAATTTGATATGTCGATCAGTGTTTCACCCGCATCAAATGTGTCACTACCGTCCAAGTCTAAGGCAACAGTCAGACGGTTAGGTGTTGCTGAAGTCGTTGGGAACAATGTAATTTGAACTGTTCTTTTAGCCTCTGCACGAATGCTTGTATCTTTATTGTCTATCCCAATGGAAACGCCAGTCAAACTGTTAGTTAAAAGGCTAGAACCTAAAAATTTATAATTTTCGGTTGGGATTGTGCTTGCCCTGCCTCTAAGTCCTACTGCATCAGGTAGCCTATCAGTTCCATTGTTCAAGATGCCGCCACCCTGTTTTCCAGCAATGGTGCTAGAATAATTGCCAAATTCGTCTAATCCGACACCTAAATAACCTCCTACAATACCCGGTGAATTGGAATTAGTATTCTGAGCATAGCCGAGAGAGCCGCCAAAGCCTCCCGCTTGTGTTGGCGTAGCTGTTCCGTCAATGAGGAAAAAACTAATGCCATCGGCACCAAGGACGGAACCATCCCCTGAAGAAGGGACAGTACCTCTGTTATAGGCAAAGTAATCAAAGGTAACTCTCAGACCCTCCGTGGCGGAGATGGGGTTGTTGTAGATTACAAAAGCTGATTGTCCAAAGGCGTTTGAGGTTAATCTCAAAGTACCGCTTCCGGCTGTATCGCCAGTCCCTAAAGCGGGAATAACGCCGCTGGGGTTTGGTGTACTACCTGCGGTTAAGCCTGGGTTAGCTGTAGTGGGGTTGCCAACTCCATATATCCAAGGCCCGATTACTGTTGAATTTTTAAATTCTTCAGCAGCTAAGGTAGCCAGGACTGATGTGTAGCTTTCTAGGACTTTTTTTTCAAAGGCTAATTCGGTATTTATTTGTCCTGTGGTAATTTCTAATTCCCAGTTGCCACCTAATGCTGCACTCCCTGTTAAATTATTGGAAGCGGCAATATTTGCTCCTGTTATTTCGCTGATTTTTTGTATGAATTTAATGCCGGATTCGCCGGCGCCTGTGTTGCAACTTAACAGCAGAATACTACCTGTTTCGTTGAGAGCTTTCCCCCACTGCTGCAATTGGCTGGAATAGGTTTCTATATTGTGAATATTGAGTTCTGCCCGGCCGATTTCTACTGAGGCTGATGCGCCGTGAGCAACTATTTGAATGCTGTTGAGGCTGTGCCGCGAGGCGGCAATTTCGGCAATTTGTTCGATTCCATCCCGGTACCTATCGAGCAGGATTACTTCTGTATCGTTTTTCACTCCCCAGAGAAACTCTTGGTAGTTTTCTACTTTTGAATCCACAATCGCTAGATTTTTCCGGCTAGCCGTCTCTGCTTTATGGCTAGCTTGTCTCAAGATTTTAGTCTCCATATTGGTAGATTTCCCTGTTTGTGTAGATGACAAATTTGACAGATTTGGGATGGTTTTGATTTGGGGTTAATTTGGTTGCTAAATCTAAGCTACCCCTTTTCAGAGATGACGATAAACTTTCAAATATAAAGTTTTTAAAATTATTTTTTTAAGATACATAATAGTTACCTCTATTTGTTATTTGTGATGTTAGTCGATCATTAAACAGGATTTACCAGAAAGAATTGCTTGAAAGCCCCAAGCCTTGTAGGGAGAAATTAAAAGAAGACTATTCATTACTCCAATCCTCTTCCTTCCAGATAGAGGTCGCTATTAACTGTCAACTGTCCCAGGTCAACTGTCAACTGAATGCGATCGCCCTTGGATGTCCTGATGCGGCCGATCGCTGCAAATCCTAACATGAATAAGGGGTAACAGCCTTTGTGTTAGCCAAGATGCTCTATTTTTGGGAAAAATGATCTTAGGTCTAACGTTATTTACATGGTAAATTACTTACGGATTCATCAGCATAAGGGGTCTGACCCCTCATGGCACTTTTCTGAGTCGGGTGACATCGAGGCTGGCTCAGACAACTTGAACCGTAAATATACTGAAAATATTAATTTCCTAAAAATTGGCAGATTTTGACTTTGAGGTGCGATCGCTCTTGAAAGTTGAAAATACCGCATTTCTAGAGATTTATACTTATACTGATTTGGCGTGCAGTAAACTCACAGCAATGTAATAAGAGCAACTCAACGCTACAAATGTTAACAAATAAACTTGACAAATGATATATGTTAATAGCCGGATTGCGGTGACAAAAAAGAACGATCGCCCTTCAATTCAAAAAGTACGATCGCCCTTTACACCCTCTGTCTATCTAAATCATCAAACTGCGTCGATCGCACCCTCTAACGCGGCTTGCTAAGCGTCAATATCGAGTTCGCGCACTAAAAAAGCCCATTCATCTGCCAATTCTTCAATGACTTTCGCAGTGGGTTTGCCAGCACCGTGTCCCGCTTTGGTTTCAATGCGAATTAACACGGGTTTTTCTCCCGCGTGGGTTTCTTGCAAAGCAGAAGCAAACTTGAAACTGTGGGCAGGAACTACTCGATCGTCGTGATCGGCAGTTGTAATCATTGTCGCCGGATAAGCCGTTCCCGATTTGAGATTGTGCAACGGAGAATAGCCGTGAATTGTGGAAAATTCTTCGGGATTATCGGGAGAACCGTATTCAGAAGTCCAAGCCCAACCAATGGTAAACTTGTGGAAGCGCAACATATCCATAACGCCGACTGCGGGCAATGCCGCACCGAACAATTCCGGCCGCTGAGTCATGCAAGCCCCTACTAATAAACCGCCGTTGCTTCCACCTGCGATCGCCAATTTAGCCGGTTTGGTGTACTTGTTTTCGATCAACCATTCAGCGGCGCTGATAAAGTCATCAAACACATTTTGCTTGTTCAACTTTTTGCCTGCTTCGTGCCATGATTCGCCGTACTCGCCGCCCCCCCGCAAACAGGCTGTTGCGTAGACTCCGCCCATCTCTAACCAGACTATCCTGCTAACAGAAAAACTCGGAGTTAGCGAGATGCCAAAACCACCGTATCCGTAAAGGTAGGTGGGGTTATTGCCATCCAACTGCAAGCCTTTCTTGTGCGTGATAAACATCGGTACTTGCGTGCCGTCTTTGCTGGGATAAAATACTTGCTTTGTCTCGTAATCGTCGGGTTTAAAATCTACATTCGGCTGGCGGTAAATTGTGCTTTCGCCTGTCACCATGTTGTAGCGGTAAATAGTGTTTGGTGTAGTGAAACTCGTGTAAGCATAAAAAGTTTCGGTATCGTGCCGCTTGCCGCCAAATCCTCCCGCCGAACCGATTCCCGGCAAAGCTATTTCTCGCGCGAAACAGCCGTCTAAGTTGAAGATTTTAATTTTGGTGTAGGCGTCTTTCAGATAAGAAGCCACAAATTGATTGTTGAGAATGCCAATACCTTGGAGAGTTTCGGCTGCTTCGGGGATAATTTCTGTAAATTTCCCTTGACTGTCATCGCCAGCGAGGGATAAAGGAGGGGGATTGTTGGTGTCGATCGCAATTACCCGGCCGCAGGGTGCATTTAAGTCAGTTTGAAACCAGAACAGAGGGCCTTCATTGTCGATGAAACTGTACTCTGCCTCGAATTCGTTAATCAGTTCTACAACAGGCGATTCAGGGGCAGTTAAGTCTTTATAGAAAATCAGGTTTTTTGTTTCAGTTCCCTGCCAAACTGATACAATTAGATACTTGCCGTCTTCTGTGACGCCGCCGCTAAATCCCCATTCTTTTTGGTCGGGGCGATCGTAAATTAATACGTCTTCCGATTGGGCTGTTCCTAACTTGTGGTAAAACAGTTTTTGGTAATAGTTAACGTCTTCGTGCTTGCTTTTTTCGTTGGGTTCGTCGTAGCGGCTGTAAAAAAAGCCTTTGCCGTCATGAGTCCATGAAGCGCCTGAAAATTTAATCCACTTTAAATGGTCTGATAAATCTTCTCCGGTTGCCACATCGCGAACTTTCCATTCCTGCCAATCGGAGCCGGAAGTTGACAAACCGTAGGCCATGAGTTTGCCGTCTTCGCTGATAGCTACGCTACCCAAAGCAACGGTTCCATCTTCTGAGAGAGTGTTGGGGTCAATTAATACTTTGGGTTCGCCATCAAGGGATGTTAAAGTATAGAGTACGGATTGGTTTTGCAGACCGTCATTCTTGTAGTAGAAATAGCGAGATCCTTCTTTGAAAGGTATGCCGTATTTCTCGTAATCCCAAAGTTGAGTCAGGCGCTGTTTGATTTTTTCCCGCGCCGGAATTTCGTTGAGGTAGCCGAAGGTGACTGCATTTTGGGCTTCCACCCAAGCTTGGGTTTCCTCTGAGTCAGGATTTTCCAGCCACCTGTAGGGGTCGGGTACTTTGACGCCGTGGTAGTCGTCTGTTTGGTCGATTTTGCGGGTGGTGGGGTAGCTTAAAGGTCGATCGAATTTGGTCATGATTTTTTACTACTCTCGGTAACTTTGTCCAGTTTAACCTTTCGCGGCAGTGACGACAGGGAACAACGAAACTCAAGACCAAATAGCAAATACCAAATACCCGACAGGTTTCAACCTGTCGCTACAAAGACAAAACCCGCCGACGCGGGTTTCATATCTTACAATTTTGTCATTACGAGCCTCAGCGAAGCAATCGCAGAAGCTTAGGATATAGCTGTCGCCGCATCAATTGTAAACTGTTCATCCTCTCTTCTCTTCCTACCCTTCGGGAACGGCTTCGCCGAACGTGCCCTTGGCGTCTTCGCGGTTCGTTTCTCTTATTTTTAAATCAGCCATCACCCGTTTTCAACTAATCCAACTCTCTCCTTCCTTCCAAAGCGCGAGCCAGTGTAACTTCATCGGCATATTCCAAATCTCCCCCCATCGGCAAACCAAAAGCTATGCGCGTCACTAGGGTAAAAGGTTTTAATAAGTGACCGATATAAAGAGTAGTAGTTTCGCCTTCGACGCTGGGACTAATAGCAATAATTACTTCCTTAATCTTTTGCTGGCTGACGCGCCGGACTAATGGTTGAATGTTCAATTGTTCCGGGCCAATTCCATCCATCGGCGAGATAACGCCACCAACAACGTGATATTTACCCATGTATTCCCGCGTTTTTTCTAAAGCGATTACGTCGCGGGATTCTGACACTACACAAAGGGTATGACTGTCGCGGTTTGTATTGCGGCAAATTTCGCAAACAGGGTCAGCAGATAAGTGAAAGCATACTTGACAGAAACCTACTTGCTGTTTGGCATCAATCAAAGATTTAGCTAGGGCTTGCACTTCTTCTTCCGGTCGCTTCAAAATATGTAAAGCTAAACGCTGGGCTGTTTTTGGGCCGACTCCGGGCAAGCGCTGCAATTGTTCGATTAAACGAGCTAAAGGTCGAGTGTACATTAAAAATTAGCGGTAATTGGTAATATCATTTCTGGTTGATTCGCGATCGTATAATTGGCGCGATGTAGGGGCGGGTTTTACCAACCATCTATGTTTTAAACTAAGTATATCATAAACCCGTTCCGCCCATACACTGATGAGTATTTACTAATTTACCCTCCACTAATTTTAGCTTTATAGCCTAACTTTGTGATAATTTCTAGCAGTTTTTGCTTGTGTTCGCCTTGAATTTCGATTTCATTATCTTTGACTGTGCCGCCAGTACCGCATTGGGCTTTTAGCTGCTTGGCTAAAGTTGCTAATGTTTCGGGTTTTTCCTGAAAGCCGCTGATGACTGTAACTGTTTTACCGCCGCGTCCTTTTCGGGATGCTTCGATTTTGAGGTTTTGTTGATTGGGGGGAACTTCGGCAACTCCCCGTTGGAGGGCGGCGGAGTTGTCAATATTGCCAAATTCGGAGTAAACAATTCGTTTTCCTGATTGGTTATTGGTACCGGAGTTTTTGGGTTTTGATGTACTCATAGTAGTTTGGTGTTTGGAGTTAGGCTGGGTAGCCGATGAGTTCGGCAGTTCGGCAGGGAATTCATTTCCTGCCTCATAGCTAAAGTCCTCTGAAGAGGACTGTAGAATGTGTTTGATAATGGTTGATTTAGGTGAGTTTTCAGGGAATATAATCTCTGAGATTTGCGGTTGGTTGTACATAGATTGTACTTGATATTAGCAGTCAGTTTTAACTGACTTTAGCTCTCTCGACAGCGAATTCATTCCCTGGCGGGCTATCAGGGCGATCGCACATTCCCCGGTTTCAATTGAATTATATCGTTTACCGTTGTTTCTGGAGGAGTGAACCGCTGAGGGCGTCCAGGAAGAGAAGAGGGAGATGGATAATTCTGTTGAAGCGCGGGCTTGAGATGGGTGGGGAATTTAATTTTAGTTGGTTAAGTGCGATCGGGCGCAAGCAAAGAACCCCGACTTCGCAGAAGTTGTCGGGGTTCTAATCAATTAGTTTCACCAGTAAGTGGGGATAAACCCCATACCTTTATAGAAACGTTGGCACTGATTAAAGCGTTTCTATATATCGAGGGAATAAAACCCGATTAGGAGCAAATAATGCCAGACCACTCTTGATGTCCTCGACCTGGTTGACACTGAAATTGCCGTCCGACCCAAATAATTTCCCATTGATTTTGGTGGCGTTTTAATTCAACGCGGTGTCGTAGTGCACGGGCTGAATCGTCAGCTAAACCTATTCTGGTGTATAAAATTACAGATGTTCCTTCTCGGGAATATGTAATTGAAATCTCTTCATAACTTCTTCCTTCTTCATCTTCTAACCCCCTAAACAATTGTGCCGCTACGGCTTTTGGATTAGTCGCTGTAAGGCGTTCATAAGAGATGAATTCTTGTACGTTAACCACCTGAAAATTAAAACGTGGATTGTTCGCTGCATTTAGTTTATCCCAAGTTTTATCGCCGACAATGCCGTCGGGAACCAGTTGTTGGGACTTTTGGAAATTGATGACAGCTTGCTTAGTTTTTGGCCCAAAAATACCATCAATGATACCTGGATCAAAATTTACATTTTTCAAACCTTCTTGTAGCTTGGTGACTTCGGTGCCTTGTGAGCCTTCTTGAAGCAGAATAGAAATAGAGTTCATGATTTGTCCTTGCTTAGTTGTATGTTGTATAGCCTTTCTCAGAAAGATGAGGTACCCGACGGGCATAGGGCATAGGGCATACCTCACTTTTTTGAGAACCACAATATTTCATGTTTGAGATAAACATGCACTTAACTTCACTACTGAAGATATTCACTCGTGAATATACCCATTCCGTATAAACACGTATAAAGCATAAATTTTCTTCAAATACTCAATTTAGGAGATGCTCGAAAACCACCGAATCGACCTTTCAGCGATTTGCACACCCGATCGCCCACAGCCCCATCGACTAGATATAATAAAATCTGTCCCATTATCCGCACAAAGTTCGTGACAGTCACACCCCTGCATCTCACTCCCGAAACCAGCGCCCAACGCCCCGACTCCCTCGGCCGATTCGGCCAATTCGGCGGCAAATACGTCCCCGAAACCCTGATGCCGGCTTTATTTGAACTAGAAGCCGCTTTCCACAAATACAGCAGCGAACCGGAATTTCAACAGCAACTCCAACAATTGCTCAAAGATTATGTCGGCCGCCCCAGCCCTTTGTATTTTGCCGAACGCCTCACCGAGCACTATGCTAAAGCAGACGGAACTGGCCCGCAAATTTACCTCAAACGCGAAGATTTAAACCACACGGGAGCTCACAAAATTAACAATGCTTTAGCTCAAGCATTGCTCGCAAAACGCATGGGCAAAAAGCGGGTAATTGCTGAAACTGGTGCAGGTCAACACGGCGTTGCTACTGCCACAGTTTGCGCTCGTTTCGGTATAGAATGCGTTGTCTACATGGGCGTTCACGACATGGAAAGACAGGCTTTAAATGTGTTTAGAATGCGCTTGATGGGTGCCGAAGTGCGGCCGGTGGCGGCGGGTACGGGAACGCTGAAAGATGCGACTTCCGAAGCGATTCGCGACTGGGTGACAAATGTCGAAACAACTCATTACATTCTCGGTTCCGTGGCGGGCCCCCATCCTTACCCGATGATGGTGCGCGATTTCCATGCGATAATCGGTCAAGAAACCCGCGCTCAGTGTCAGGAAAAGTGGGGCGGTTTGCCGGATATTTTATTAGCTTGCGTCGGCGGCGGTTCTAATGCAATGGGCCTGTTTCATGAGTTTGTCGGGGAAGAAACTGTCAGATTGATTGGTATTGAAGCGGCTGGCGAAGGTGTGGATACTGATAAGCACGCTGCTACTTTGACTAAAGGAAGTGTGGGAGTTCTGCACGGGGCGATGAGTTATTTGCTGCAAGATAATGAAGGTCAAGTAATCGAGCCGCATTCGATTAGTGCGGGTTTGGATTATCCCGGTGTGGGGCCGGAACACAGTTATTTAAAGGATGCGGGTAGAGCTGAATATTATAGCGTAACTGATGCAGAAGCGCTGGGAGCATTTCAGCGGCTTTCGCAGTTGGAGGGGATTATTCCGGCTTTGGAAACTGCTCACGCGATCGCCTATTTAGAGACTCTGTGCCCGCAGCTAACAGGCAATCCCCGCATTGTGCTGAACTGTTCGGGACGCGGCGACAAAGACGTGAACACTGTGGCGAAAGTTCTGAATATCTAGGTTAGCGGAATGTGGGGCGATCGCTCTGTAGGAATTGGTAACAATTAACTTTATTTCTCGTTTGATTTCATGTCCAAAGGTTTGATTTTGATGTGCTTGGGATTGTTGACAATCCTGCCTCAGTGTGACACCTCCATTCCTACGCGATCGCTGCCACAAACTCCCATGAATACTAATGTTGCTTCGAGTGCTATTACTGACTTAGAAAAAGCCGTTAACCAACAGATTAATCAATACCGAGCATCTAAAAAGTTGCCGCCGCTGAGTATCGATCCGCGAATCAGTCAGATAGCAAGAATTCACAGCGAAGATATGGCTAACGGTAAAGTCAGTTTCAGTCACGATGGATTTGAGGGGCGGGCGAAAGCAATTACGATTCCTTATAAAAGTGTAGCTGAAAATCTTGCTTACAATTTCGGCTACAACGACCCGGTACGCAATGCTGTTGAGGGTTGGATTAAAAGTGAGGGCCACCGTAAGAATATGGAAGGTCAGTTTAATCTGACTGGTATTGGGGTTGCCAAAAATGCCAAAGGCGAGTATTATTTTACTCAGCTTTTTGTCCGCAGTCGGTAATTTGAAGAAAGGCACGACACGGATTCGGACACGGATACACGGATTAATTATCGAGTCTGAGGTAGATGCTGAAGTTAGAAGGAAGAGGGAAGAGGGAAGAGGGAAGAAGGCAGTCAACAGTCAACAGTCAACAGTCAACAGTCAACAGTCAACAGTTACCCATAATGGAATTTGCAGATTTTCAAGTGTGCGATGGTGATATTCCCGATTCTCTCTTATCTTATTATTTGACAGCAGAGGCGATCGCCGTTGATACGGAAACAATGGGTTTGCTACCGTGGCGCGATCGCTTGTGTTTGGTTCAGTTGTGCAATCCCGAAGGTAAAGTTGCAGTGGTGCGGATTGCCAAAGGCCAGACAGCAGCACCGAATTTAAAGAAGTTAATGGAATCTGAAAATATTGAGAAGGTATTTCACTTTGCGCGATTCGATCTGGCAACAATGCGTTACAATTTAAGTATTGACATTGCACCTGTTTTCTGCACAAAAATAGCAAGCAAACTTGCGAGAACTTACACCAACAAACACGGACTTAAAGATTTAATCCAAGAATTGGAAAACGTAGAACTCAACAAAACTTCTCAAAGTTCTGACTGGGGAAATTCCGAGCATCTTTCAGACGGGCAACTCAGCTACGCTGCTAACGATGTGCGCTATTTGCTGAGCGCTAAACAAAAGTTGACTGCTATGTTGCAGCGAGAAGAACGCTGGGAAATTGCACAGCAATGTTTTCAGTGTTTGCCCGTTTTTGTGAGTTTGGATTTATTGCAGTACAACAATGTTTTCGATCACGGTTAATACCCTTTTAGATTTTAGATTTTAGATTGGGAATGACTGATGACTACCAGGGTTTAGAACACGGGCATACAATTGCATTCTTTTTGGGAACTGGTATAATATTCTGTCACCTCGCAAAACTGCAATCAAATTGGTTTGTAGTGAAGACTTGAGTTATCAGAAAACTCGCTTGGACTTTAGTCCTCACTACAAACATAATTATTATTGTTATTATTTGACCGAACTTGATGTGAGTTAAAAAAAATTCAAAACAGTCATCTATTGCTGATTAGGACTGATCGGGATTGTGTTCGTGCAGTAAAGCTTCAATTTGGTCATCCACATTTCTAATCACCTGTTCCAAAGCGGGCAACCCCTCTAAATGCACAGGAGAAAGCCGAGTTCGATCGCGAATTTGATTAACTTTCCGCTGCAATTCTTCGGCCAGCCGCAGTGCGTCCCGACTCAAAGTAGACAACTGCTGCTGCTGGTAAAACCTCAAAGCTGCCCCCCGCAAAACTTGCAGGGTGGCTTCTTCCTTGCCACCCACAGTCATTACCCGCAAGCGCAACAGCAAATGAGTGTTTTGATATATGCGCTCAACTTCGACTTGTTTGGGCTGTTCCACGGGGCAAACAGGCATATCTGTCAGCCGCTTCAACTCGTCGATGACCTCTTGGAAAAGGACGATATCGATACCTTCGAGCATCGATTTCAAAACGCCATCTTGACTCCAAAGAATGCGACCTTGGGACTGATGCCGCTCAAAAAACAGGCGACCGATTCCCTCTCGCAGCACTCTACCGAGCAATTCTTGCAGCAGTTGGGGCGCGGGCAAAGTTGCCAAAACTTCCACTTGGCTTGACAAGTGCAAGGCCTCGACATTCAAAACCGATAGCTGTGTCGGTGTCGGGGGAACCTCAGCGCCAGCAGGTTTAAACCGCTCAGGAGCGGGCATCGAGGGTTCTGGCACAGACAGCAGCGTTGCTGCATTAGGGCCTGAAGTTGCTGGTGCGGGTTTTTTGGGTGTTGGGGCTGCTGCGGTTTCTGTCTGGCTCGGTTCTCGGAGTTGGTTCCCGTGCAGCAAGTAAGCTGAGAGCATCGAGCGCTGAGTTTCCGAGGCAATTGGCTCTGTTGTGACTGAGCAATTCATGTAAGCTAAAATCCGCTGCACGTAGTCCAAGGCGGAGTCATCTTGGGCATCGACTACGCCCAATTTAAACAGATTACCTTCTAGAGATAAAGGCAAAACTTGATAGTAAAGGCAAGCTTCAAAGGGGACAACTGTATCAATTAGGTGAAATATTCGATCGGAGTCCATTGTAGCTGCCGAGTCTGTTGAAGATGTATGTACCATTAGCTGCTTTGTAGTTGGAAGCGCGATCGAGCGCGACGCACCAACCTGATGCGATATAATTAAACGCTGCAACTTCCTGCTACGGAGGCATTGGCCTAACAACCGGAAGCTTTTATTAAAGAAAAATCCTTAGTAGCAGAATTTTCTCCCTTCTGTATTGCAGCCTCAAATTCTACCAAAAGATTGAGAACTAGATGATGACTAGCGCAGTCTAGACCCACTATCCTCGATCGCCCGAGATTGATGCCCGTGGCTGGAAACAATAGAATTATGTCTTTAATGCACAAGTATTAGAGATGCACCACAACCGATGATTTACGGGCAACCGCTGAATTTAGGATTGGTTAAAAAATCCTCAAAAGTCGATCGTGCTGCTAGTATTTTAGCCCAGAGAGTTGACTGCGATCGTCTTCGAGCGCGATCGTCATTCGATTTTAGATTTTAGA
>NZ_JAUBUR010000032.1:12802-85585 GCF_036705485.1 Microcoleus sp. AT9b-C3
TTTTAGATTTTAGAGGCGACCCCACGGATAAATTCGGGGGCTTGAGGATTTTAGATTTTCGATTTTGGATTGATTCCGCGGATAAATCACGTGGCGGATACCACCTTTGAAACTCGCTTGTCACGGCAGCGCTACAACATCCCGATTTAGATTTTAGATTTTAGATTTTAGAGGCGACCCCACGGATAAATTCGGGGGCTTGAGGATTTTAGATTTTCGATTTTGGATTGATTCCACGGATAAATCACGTGGCGGGTACCACCTTTGAAACTCGCTTGTCACGGCACCGCTACAACATCCCGATCGATCTAACCTGATTTGATACAAGGGGCATCGCGCGGTTTTCCACGGGGCAACTCGCAGCACTCTGTGGCTTTTGGGGAATTGATTTGTAGCGCGGATTCCAAAAAATGCTACCGCCAATTAACAATTAGCAATTACCCGCCACCCATGACCAATCTACTCGTTGCGGAGCGATTGAGCTGCTAAATAGAGTTTGCTCCACTCGCCGATGACTTGATTGGTTTTCAGCTTTAATTCAGATGCGATCGTCTCTACACTTTTCCCTGCTTTCAGCGATTCTACCAACTGCCGCTGCACCGGCGTGAGGTTTTGTAAATATTGCTGCCACTGAGCCGGAGTCAAGCCCAAACTGTGTTCTTGGAGCGAAGTTTCCAACCAGTTGGCGACTAATTCCGGTGCTTGTTTGACCGCAAAAACCCGAATCGCGTGGTAACTGACTTTTTCTCGCAAGCGGTAAATTTGCTTGATCGGAACCTTCAACTCCTCGGCAATTGCCTCTTGGGAACGACCTTGCAGGTAAAGCCGCAGCCACCGGGAAGCCAGCGGATCGACTTCAGCGGCCAAGTAATTCTCAAATTCTTGTTGGACAATCTGCCGCTGAGTTTGCTGCTCTTCCCAAGCTTGATTTTCTCGATACTCAGACATTGCCTGTTCGTCTAGCAGGCTGAGCGGTTCGTCTGTATCTTCGGGTAGAACCTGTTCCGACACCAGCCGCACCCAGTCTCCCGCAGGCACCTGCGTCAACCCGCCCCGCTGAGCACGCCGCAGGTAGTTGACAAAACGGTACACCAGCAGGGGCTGGTTGCGGATCGGCCGCAAGCAGTATTCTTCTGTGCTCGCCAGCAGCAAAGCATTTCGCAGGCGTCTGTCTGAGGTGCATTCGGCAATCCAGGCGACTTGCTGCTGCAGGTAGCGATCGGAATTGAGCATTTCCTGAATCACTTCTTGCAGTACCTCCACCGCACTCCGCTGTCTGTCCCGACTCAGCGAAACCCACGCTTGGATTTTTTGGCGGAGCACAACCAAGCCGCCGAGCCGCCCGATCAAGTTGCGGTAAGCTTTTTCTGGCGGTACTCCCAGATACCGAGAAATCAAAATTCGATATAAAAAGTCGATCGCCCCAGAGGCAACAGACAATTGAGTTGGGCTAAGAGTGTCAAATCTTTCGGGCTTGTCTCCCAACAGCCAGCGGACAACACTCTCGCGAGTGCTAGAACTCTCCTGCGGGCAATCTTGTTCGAGTCGAGACTTCCAATCTTGTCCTAGTCTTTGGGCCAAGGTCATGGGCTGTCGAGAATATTGTCTTTCACCCCCGATTTTACGTGGTATCCTGAATTTTTGAGTATTTTTCAGATATACGAGCGCGCGATCGGATAAATTACCTTAAATTACCCTAAACAAAATTCCATTACGGTGCGATATGCCTAACTTTTTATTAGAACTCGGTACAGAAGAATTGCCCGCATCTTTTGTCGCAGGCAGCGCCCAGCAGTGGCAGCGACTTGTACCTGCAACGCTGGCAGAAGAATCCTTGACAAATGACTCTATTAATGTATACGCTACTCCGAGGCGTTTGGCCGTTCTCGTGAAAGGGCTGCCAGTTCAGCAATTAGATAGAGAAGAAGAGGTAAAAGGGCCGCCCGCAAGTTCGGCTTTTAAAGATGGCAAACCGACGAAAGCAGCCGAAGGTTTTGCGAAAAAGCAAGGCGTCGAAATTGATGCTTTGGAAGTTCGCGCTACCGATAAAGGCGATTTTGTGTTTGTGCTCAAAAAGATTCCGGGGCGCATGACAGCGGATATTTTGACGGAACTTGTGCCGCAGTGGATTAATAAGTTAGAAGGCAAAAGATTTATGCGGTGGGCCGACGGAGATTTGAAGTTTCCGCGCCCGATTCGATCGCTCGTGGCACTGTTAGATGATAGTGTACTGCCAATTACATTGGTGAGTGGTTCGGATACCGTCAAGAGCGATCGGATTTCCCAAGGACACCGGGTGTTACATCCGCAGCCTGTCTCGATTCCGCAAGCCGAGGATTATGTCGAATGTCTGCGGGCTGCTTGCGTGGAGGTCGATCGAACCCAGCGGAAAAATCAAATTCAAGCACAAGTAGAAGCCGCAGCAACAAAACAAGGCGGTTACGCCGACATTACCGAAGATTTGTTAGAAGAAGTCACCGACTTAGTAGAATGGCCGAACGCAGTTGTCGGGAAATTTGACGACGAATTTTTGATATTGCCACCGGAAGTAATCACCACAATTATTGTTACAAACCAGCGCTATTTTCCGATTCTCAAAAGCCCGGATTTTCCAGAACTGCTGCCCTATTTCATTACAATTTCCAACGGAGATCCCGCTAAAGCGGCGATTATTGCCGCCGGTAACGAGCGAGTAGTGCGGGCGAGATTGGCAGACGGTCAGTTTTTCTACAAAGCAGACTTGGTAAAGCCTCTAGAGGATTATTTGCCCAAGTTGGCAACAGTTACTTTCCAGGAAGATTTGGGGACAGTACGCGCAAAGGTCGATCGGCTGTGCAAGATTGCCAGCCTCATCACCAACCAACTGCAAATCACAGGCGAAGAACAAGCTTACATAGCAAGAGCAGCCTTACTTTGCAAAGCAGACCTCGTAACCCAAATGGTTTACGAACTTCCCGAAATGCAAGGAATCATGGGGCAGAAATACGCCTTAGCAAGTGGCGAATCGGAAGAAGTAGCCACAGCGATTTTTGAACATTATTTGCCCAAAGGTGCAGGCGACAATTTGCCCCAAACTCTCACAGGTCAAGTTGTCGGAATAGCCGACAAATTAGATACTTTAGTCAGCATCTTCGGCTTGGGAATGTTGCCGACTGGTTCATCCGATCCCTTCGCTTTGCGCCGCGCCGCTAATGCAATAATTAACATTATTTGGGCGGCTCAATTGCCCATCAATTTGCACCAGTTGCTTGCAGAAGTTGTTTCCGAATTTACCGCAGCACGCCCAGAAACACCTGCGGAGTTGCTATCACAGTTATACGATTTTTTCTTACAAAGAATTCGGACTTTGTTGCAAGAAGAAAAGAATGTAGATTACGATTTGGTGAATGCAGTTTTGGGAGAAAACGACCCAGAATATACTGAACGAGCATTGAGAGATTTGTTGGACGCACTGGAAAGAGCACTTTTTCTCCAAGAAATCCGCAATAATCAGACTTTGGATCTAATTTACGAAACAGTCAACCGTTCAACTCGTTTGGCGGCTCAAGGAGATTTGGATAAAGTTGAATTGGAACCGAAAAATGCGGTGAAACCAGAGTTATTTCAAAAATCGTCTGAACAAGCTTTTTACGATGCAGTCGTGCAGTTAGTGCCGCAAACGCTGTTATCCAAACAAACTCGCAATTACCAGCAGTTAGTAGATAGTTTGACGGAAATTGCTCCGACTGTCAGCAACTTTTTCGACGGGCCAGAAAGCGTTTTGGTGATGGATTCTGACCCGGAAATTAAGCAAAATCGGTTGAATTTACTGGGTTTGCTGCGGAATCACGCGCGGGTGTTGGCTGACTTTGGGGCGATCGTGAAAGGTTAAAAAATTCACGGTAAATCATCATGCTAGGGTGCGCAATGCGCACTTTATGCGACAAAAAAAATCGGGGTAAATCATCATGATAGTAAATTAGACAATATTGCAAAAGTCGTAAACTATCTTGAAAGTATCTGCGTTTATCTGCGGTTTCCCTATCTATCAAAGATTTATCCAATAAGCCTATCATAATGGTAGGGTGCGCATTGCGCACCTTACGATAACTTTGTCAAAACAGTCATAATTTAAGCAAAATGGCCAATAGCCAACAACAGATCCCAGGTTAAAATATAAACTTATAAAACCAGGGAAATTCGCTCCATCACACACACAACTTATGCCGATCGCTCATATCATTGGACTAGGAAAATCAGGAATTGCCGCCGCCAGACTGCTCAAACGCGAAGGATGGGAAGTAACGTTGAGCGATCGCTCATCTTCCCCAAATTTGCTTGAACAGCAACAGGAATTCGCTAACGAAGGAATTCATGTGGAGTTAGGTAAATCTTTTGAACCTGACGAATCTATAGAATTAATAGTAGTAAGTCCGGGCGTTCCCTGGGACAGTCCAGCATTAGTGCGCGCCCGAGAGTTAGGGATTGAAACAATTGGAGAAATGGCTCTCGCGTGGCGTTACCTCAAATCTCCTTGGGTGGGAATTACCGGCACTAACGGCAAAACTACCACGACTGCTTTAATTGCTGCTATTTTTGCAGAGGCCGGGCTTTACGCTCCCGCTTGCGGTAATATTGGCTATGCTGCGTGTGAATTAGCTTTAGCCGAAAAACAGCCCGATTGGGTAATCGCAGAAATCAGCAGCTACCAGATAGAATCCTCGCCGTTTGTAGCACCGCGAATCGGAGTTTTGACGACTTTGACGCCGGATCACCTCAGCCGCCACAAAACTTTAGAAAATTACTACAACATTAAAGCCCATTTGCTGAAAAAGTCGGAATTGCAAGTAATTAACGGTGACGATCCTTGTTTGCGGCAGCAAGGAGTTGACATTTGGCCGGATGCGTGTTGGACGAGTGTCAAAGGTGAAAAAGAACTGTTGGGCGATCGCACTTTTGGAGCGTACATCGAAAACGGTTGGGTAATAGCTCAAAGCGATAAAATTCTGCCTGCTGATTCTTTGCGGATGGTGGGAGAACACAATTTGCAGAATTTGTTAATGGCGGTGGCTGCGGCTAACTTGGCGGGGATAGATAAAAGCGCGATCGCCCGGGCGATCGCTAAATTCCCCGGAGTTTCGCACCGCCTAGAACACATCTGCACTTGGGAAGGCATAGATTTCATCAACGATAGCAAAGCTACTAATTATGACGCCGCCCAAGTCGGGTTGGCTTCTGTGAGCGCACCGGCGATTTTAATTGCGGGCGGCGACGCCAAAGAAGGGGACGATCGCGCTTGGATTGATACAATCAAGGCGAAAGCTGCTGCGGTGTTGCTAATTGGGGATGCGGCAGGTATTTTTGCCGATCGGCTCGAACAAGCAAATTACAGCGCTTGGGAAATAGTCGAAACAATGGAAAGAGCAATCCCGCGATCGGCCGAATTAGGCAAACAGAACAACGCTAAAGTAGTGCTGCTTTCCCCAGCCTGTGCTAGCTTCGATCAATACCAAAACTTCGAGCAACGGGGCGATCATTTCCGCCAATTATGCCTCGAATCCCTAGTTTAGATAGGTCATTGTTCGCTGTGTACAAATTCAGATTTTTATACACAGCGAACACTAACAAAATTCAATCTGCGTTCATCCGCGTCTATCGGCTTACATCTGCGGTTAAAAATTAAAACCTCTGATTTTGGCCAATCTACTTTAACTAACTGTTTTCCAAACACTCTTAATCCTATCCTGTTGTTCCCATTCTAGCTCATAAAAAACTACCATCATTTCCTCATGAGTATAATCAATAATGATTGCCGCCAAATGAGCAGCGGTTTCCGCTTCCAGCATGGCTGTTTTTAACTTAGCCATTGCCTCTTTATCCATTAGCACTAAACTTTGAATATTGACCTCACTTTCATTTTAATTGTGTCTGCAAATGTCTTTTAACTTGCTCTGAAAATCCGAAATCTCAGCAGCACTTATTGTATCAGAATGCCGCGAGGAGATTTTAAATTCTTCGCTGCAAAGCTGAGAGAGCAATTTTTCATCAATCTCCAGAATCCGGTCTTCGGAAGCGACATTTTTTTGTAACAAAATTGCGATTTCCCTTTCCAGTTGGCGATAGCCTTGCTGAAAGAAATCTTGAGAGTTAGAACGAAACAAACCGCTATTGACTTGCTGAATTTGGCTGGGTGTCAGCGATTGAGCCGAGACAGCAGCCGGAAATCCCAAAGATGCTGCTAGCCACCAGCTAGAAATTATCTGTTTGAGAATGCTGTTCATCACTTTCGGGAGGAGTTATTACCTCAGTTGGTTTCTCGTTTTCTGACTCGCTTGCTAATTCATCTTCTCGTTCAAGTTTTTCTTGCCACTCGACAAGCTGCTGAAAAAGTTTCGGGTTAATTTCAAATACGGGTTTGTTGGTTTCTGACATATTTACTCCTAACATTTATTACATTTAACTGGTTCCCAGGCCGAGCCTGGAAACGAGTAGAAAAACAATTATGTCGATCGCAAGTTACGCTCCAACCTTCAGCAGCGACATAATTATGCCAGTTAATGAACCCCCAAGCAAAGCTAAAGTAGCTAAGGTACTAATGCCAAATCCTGCCGCTCTTTTTTCGGCAGCTTGATAGTAACCCCAAGCAAACAAAATGCGTCCAATTATCCAAACTGCGCCGATACCTGCGCCCCAAATTGGGCTGATAAATTGCGAGAATAGCCACAGTGAGGGCAAAAATAGGATCATTTGCTCTAAGGTATTTTGCTGAACTCGCACCACTCGCTCAAAGTCTGGGTTTCCTGTCATCTGCGGGGGAGAAACTTTGTGTTTGAATCTAGCTCTTCCGACGTTGATGGTAACAACGAAGTAGAGAATTAATGCTGAAACAGTAATTAGACTAGGCCAAAGTGTCGCGTTTGCTTCTGCGAGCATGATTCGGTATTATTGGGTTGGAGTAGATATCTTGATTATAAATCAATTATTGTCGATCGGGTCATTCATCGCCATCCAGTCATTCAAGGCAAGGGATGTGATTCAACTGCTGGGTATTAGTGGCGCGGCAATTGCTTTAGAGTTCCGGGACATCCTCGAAAACTTGCGGGCTGGGATTTTGATTCTTTTGCTCGCACCTGCACAGGGATACAAGCCCCCGACTCTTGTCGTGAGCCACCCCAAATTTTTGACTTTAGTTCAATCTCCTAGATTCATCGGTGTAGTAAATCTAAAATCTCGAATCTAAAATCGGTGTAGTAAATCTAAAATCTAAAATCTAAAATCGACTGGGCTACCCCAAATTTTAGACTTTTGTTCAAGCTCCCATATTCATCGGTCGAATCAATCTAAAATCTAAAATGTGTGGAGTGAATTTAAAATCTAAAATCTAAAATCTAAAATCTAAAATCGATTGACAGATACAAGCCCCCAATTTAAGGAGATTATTTTGCTCAACCCTATTCGAGACCGTCTTAAATATTTCACCAGGAGCAGGATTCCTCGAGAGCATCTAAAGCAAATACGAGTTGACTTGTTGGAAGAATCAACCCTAGATATTAACTATCTTGTCTTAATTCTAGGCTCCTGTATAATTGCCACCTTTGGACTGCTTGCCAACAGCGCAGCCGTCATTATCGGTGCTATGATCATTGCGCCTCTGATGTTGCCAATCCGAGGGTTAGCTTTTGGAGCGGTAGAAGGTAACGTTATCCTCTTCCGCAAAGGTTTAATTGCATTATCAGTAGGGACGCTGCTAGCAATTTTTCTAGCTTGTTTTTTGGGAGCTTTGGTACAACTTCCCGACTTTGGAAGCGAAGTTCTAGCTCGTTCTAAACCTACATTACTAGACTTAGGAATTGCGATCGCCGCTGGGGGAATCAGTGGCTATGCGAAAGTTCAGCCCAAAGTTTCTGCTACTCTGGCGGGAACTGCAATAGCGGTGGCTCTGATGCCGCCAATTTGTGTTATAGGTTTAGGCTTATCTCAAGCTAATTGGTCGCTCAGTTTGGGAGCAAGCCTCCTGTATCTTACTAATTTGCTGGGAATAACTCTCTCCTGTATGCTAACCTCTTTAATGGCTGGCTACACCCCCCTACATCGCGCCGGTAAAGCCCTATTTTGGGCGCTAGCATTGACGGCTATACTTGTAATTCCTCTGGCCGTGAGTTTTGCGGAATTGATCGAGCAAGCCCAACTAGAAGCCAGTCTGAAGCGGGCGTTGCTTAACCGAACTATTACTTTTCAACGGGTGGAACTGATTGCAACTGATACTAACTGGTTGACAAAACCGCCGGAGGTTCGTTTGATTGTTCGCAGCAGCGAAGCTTTGACACCCAAACAGGTGCAGCTTTTAGAAGCATTTGTCGAAAAAGAAATGGGCCAAAAATTTACCCTGATTTTTCAAGTCAGTCAAGTTGAAGAAGTGCGGGGGTCAACGGCGGATAAGTCCCGATCGAAACCGAAACCTTAACTATTTTATCCCTAATTGTATGACCCCAGAAACTCTAATTAATCAAGTGACGATCGAGGGTAATCTGAAGCAATTTCTCTTAGTGCTAGCGGTTTCCTTAACTGTGGCGACGCTGCCACAAATCTTTGGGTGGCTGAGCAAAATTCCCTACACGCTGCTGTTAGTAATTGTCGGGTTGGGTTTGGCTTTTATAGATGTGCGGCTGGTGACGCTTTCACCGAAACTAATTCTGTTGATTTTTTTGCCGCCTCTTTTGTTTGAAGCTGCTTGGAATTTGGAATGGCCTAAACTCAAGCGGGATTTAGTGCCGATCGCTCTTTATGCGGTTTTGGGCGTCGTTATTTCTGTTGCTGGCGTGGCTTTTGCTCTCAACCAAATAGCGGGAGTTTCTTTAGCGATCGCTCTGTTGGTAGGAGCTAGTATATCTGCTACAGATCCTGTTTCTGTAATTGCATTGTTCCGGGAATTGGGAGTTGAAAAACGGCTAGCGTTACTGGTGGAGGGTGAGAGTTTATTTAATGATGGCATTGCTATTGTTGCCTTTAGTTTTTTGGTGGGATTCTCTCTAGGTACTGATGAAGTTGGCATCCCAATTCTGATTGCGCGTTTCTTAGCTTTTGTGGGAATTGGGGTTGTTGTCGGCAGTTTAATCGGTTTTGGAGTTTCTTATCTGACTCAACCATTTGATTTACCTTTGGTTGAGCAATCGTTAACCCTAGTTTCAGCCTACGGCACTTATATAGTTGTGGAGGAGCTCGGCGGTTCAGGGGTGATTGGGGTGGTAACGATGGGCTTGATATTTGGCAATTTTGGCTCTCAGATAGGTATGCAACCCAGTACCAGACTTGCGGTAACACAATTTTGGAATTTTTTGGCGTTTTTTGTAAATTCGATCATGTTCCTGCTGATTGGCGATCAGATAAGGTTTGCTGATTTGGGAGCGAATTTAGGAGTGATTGGCATAACTGTAGTGGCGATGTTTGTGACGCGAGCGATCGCTATTTTTGGTTTAGGATGGTTGAGCAATTGGTTAGGACACTCTGAAATTTCATTGCCCGATCAAACTGTAATTTGGTGGGGAGGATTGCGGGGTTCTGTCTCGATTGCTTTAGCTTTGAGCGTACCCCATGTTCTGCCCGATCGACCAACAATTATTGCGATCGTGTTTGGCGTAGTTTTATTTACGCTGCTAGCACAAGGTTTAACCACCAAGGCGCTGCTGGAAAAATTGGGGTTATTGAAGAACCAGGAGTTGCGCCAGCAGTATCTGCAGGCGATCGCCCAACGTGTTGCTCTCAATCGGGTTCTCAAGCATCTATCTGAAGTATCGGGCGATCGTAAAATCGAGCCTGAGTTTTCCAATCATCTCGTGAGTCAGCTTCAAGAAAAATTAAACTTGCTGCAAGCAGAAATCAATCAAATGTACGATCGATCTCCTGAACTGCGGCAGATGACTATCGACAAACTCGAAGGGGATTTGCAGGCAATAGAGGCTGATACTTATGCTGAATTTGTGCGCGCGGGTCAATTGAATGAGCTGCCTGTTTCTGTGTTGCGGCAATGTTTTCAAGATCGGAATGAGAAAATTGTTTCTTAATAGGATGTTTGTAGGGATAATCCATGTGATTGTCCCGCTTATGTGGAAATTTTGCGTAAGTCCTAAAACCATCAAATTTTTCGTTCCTTGTTAGATTCCGTGTTGGCAATCAAAAACAGTGCGAAGTGTTGAGGGGCGGACATGATATACTTCCTGATATTGTAGGGTTCGTCAGCCTATGATAATTTGAATATGAGCTAGATCATAGAAAGATTTGGGAAAATTTGGCAAACTGAGAGTAAGGTTAAATAGGAGGTCAATTTAATGACCAATACTACTCTCAATTTTAAGACTGCACCCGGACATGAAGTGCTCGCGGCGGCTGGCAAGAAAATGCTGAGGCCGGGGGGGAAACTTGCTACGGAACAGTTATTTGAATGGGCGGATTTTCAGCCTGGGGAGACTGTTTTGGAGTTGGCTGCTAGTTTTGGATATAGTTCGATCGCCCTTGTTGAACGTTTTGGCGTAAAAGTAGTGGGAGTTGAGAAAAATCCCGAGAGTGTGGCCCGCGCTCGTGCTAATGTTGCAGCAGCCGGTTTGAGCGATCAAGTAGAAATTGTGGAAGGAGATATTTTTCACTTGGATCGGATTTCCCAACAGTTTGATTGGGTGTTGGCTGAAGCTATCCTGACAATGCAGTCGCCGTCGGGGAAAGCTAAAATTGTATCGGGAATTTGCGATCGTTTAAAACCAGGCGGCAAGTTTCTTTCTCACGAACTTTTAGCCCGAAACCGAGAATCAGAAATTCACAAAGCTTTATCAGAAGTAACTCGGGCTAATTCAACGCCTTTGTCTGAGTCGGGCTGGATTGCTGTTTGCCAAAACGCGGGTTTGCAAGTAGAAAAGTCTCAAACCGGGGCGATGGGCCTCCTAAATTTGCAGCGAATGCTGCAAGATGAAGGGTTTGTGGGTACTGTGCGGATTTTGTGGAATATATTAAGCCGATCGCAAATGCGCGATCGTATCTTAGCAATGCGTCGAGTTTTCCAGCATTACCAACAGGATCTAGGCTACATCGTTATGTCTGCCAAAAAACAATCTTAACCGAGTCAATCAATTTTCGATTTTCGATTTTCGATGGAAGAAAGTGAAGCCACTGATAAATCCGGGGGCTTGTGACCAAATTAATTAACTGTCAAAAACTATGACTACTACTCTTTTACCGCTACAATCTTCAGCAATCCAACTCCGAGACGCAATTGAATATCCCGCCGCCGGAGTGCTGAACAAAATTTTAGTCAAAGACAAAAATTGTCAGTACAGTTTATTTTGCCTGGCTGCAGGAACGGAAATTTCGGAACACTCTTCGGCACGGAATGCCACAGTTAATGTCATAGAAGGAAAGGGTATTTTGACTTTGGAAGGCAAGGATATTGTTTTGGAACCGGGGGTATTTGTCTTCATGCCTGGTCAAGCTCTTCACGCTTTGAAAGCTGAAGAAAATTTGGCGTTTATTTTGACACTTTCCGAGCCTCATTAATCCCATAAATATTGCTGTAGGGGCGGGTTTTACCCACCATAATTGCCTACAATCAATAATCTCATAAACCCGCCCTCCACAACCCATGAACCGGGGCGGGTTTATGTAGATAGTGAGTTGCAGTCAAATATTGTTTGTGAAATCATGTCCCGTAGCATCATCAGTTGGGGCGGGGCGGGTTTACGAGATTGTTAGTTTGAGACGTAAATTGTTGGTAAAACCCGCCCCTACGAGCATTGGGATTTTAACATTTATTCTATTTCATCTCCAGAGGCGACCTCCTCCAATTTTTTCCAATCCAATACAATAATTTTACCGCCTCGACTGTAGCATACAAACGGCTTGAGTTTCTTAAACAACCGCACGCATTCTTCGTAGGTAATTCCAATACTGCGAGCAATTTGATAATAGGGAAAACGTTTTTCTAAGCATACACTATTATCCGCAATCTTTGTACCTTGCTCGACGGCAAAGTAATGAATAAATCGGGCCAGCCGCACGATCGCCCTTTCCGACACCAAACCGTGCACAGTCTCGTGCAGTTGTTGCAACCGCTGATTAAAAACCGCCAATATTCGCAACGCAATCTCAGGATTTTCCCGAATTGCTGCTAGCAAAAATTCCCGTTCTGTGGTAATAACTTCCACATCAGTTTCAGCAGTCACCGTTGCGGGGGCAATGCCGTTGCCTAGCAAAGCAGGTGCAGCAAAAATATCTCCCTGAAATAAAGTGCGGAGAATTGTTTCTTTGCCCGCCGCCGCTGTTTTTGCAACCCGCAGAGAACCGCTCAAAAGAGTGTATAATTTTTCGGGGATGCGATCGCCCTCATACATCACAACTTCTCCCTGTCGGTAACTCCGAATTGCTGTATGTTCTTGCAATTGCTCTAAATCAGTTCGGTTTAAGCTGGCAAATATCCCAATTTCGGCCAGTTGCTCGACAGTTGCTTTCATACATTTAATTTTAGGCGATCGGAGTCCATTCAGAGTATAATAACGGTGAATTCACAATATATCGAGACCAGCAGAGCCATCTACGAAAACGCAGAACCGGAATATCAGCGATATTATTTTGATGAGGTAGCTGGCGGATTTGTACTCATCCACCAACAACACAATCTTAATAATTCGGAAATCTTTATTGCTGAAGTTTTGGCTAAAATAGGAAAAAGAGTTACACTTTTGAGCGAGCAAGCAGCAGAGGGTGTGAGAACGCCAGATGCTGAGATAGACGGTCGGATTTGTGAATTTAAGGAGCTAACAGAATCTACTAGAAATATCAGGTATCGAGTTCAAGAAGGAATCAGTAGAGCAAAAAATCAAGGTGCAGCAGCCGTTATTATTCACGTAAATCGAGAAATATATGAGTTCTGGAAGATAAACGACGGTATCAGAAAAGCTTTTTATTGGGACGAAGCTCAACTGATTAAAGCAATTATATTAGTATTCAACAGCGAAGAAGTTCAAAATATTGCTAGGGAGGAATGGGAAAATGGAAGACGTTTTTAATGAGTTTGAAGAAGCCATACAAGTTGGCTTAAAAAATCATATGCCGCGAGATGCCAAATTGATTACACTTGGGCAAATTTTATATGCAGTTACGCGCGATGAGCTGACAAATAAAGAAGGTTTGCAGCTTGAAGAGATGATGGGTGGTAGAAAACAGTGGGAAGAAGCACTTGAGTACAGCATTTTTGGCTATCCGGTAGATACCGCAATGCCATCTTTTGATAAACCTCTGGTGATTGCCGGCAAAACTTTTCATTCTCGCTTGATGACGGGGACGGGAAAATATCGCAGCATTGCAGAAATGCAGCAAAGTGTCAACGCTAGCAGGTGCGAAATTGTGACTGTGGCTGTGCGGCGAGTGCAAACAAATGCTCCCGGCCATGAAGGATTGGCAGAGGCTCTTGATTGGACTAAAATTTGGATGCTGCCAAATACTGCCGGTTGTCAAACTGCGGATGAGGCGATTAGAGTAGCTCGTTTGGGCCGGGAAATGGCGAAACTTTTAGGGCAAGAAGACAATAATTTTGTCAAGTTAGAAGTGATTCCCGATGCTAAATATTTGCTGCCCGATCCGATCGGCACTTTGGAAGCTGCAGAACAATTAGTCAAAGAAGGTTTTGCCGTTTTGCCCTACATCAATGCCGATCCCTTGCTGGCAAAACGCCTCGAAGAAGTCGGTTGTGCGACAGTCATGCCTTTAGGTTCGCCCATCGGTTCAGGGCAAGGGATCAACAATGCGGCCAACATTCAAATAATTATTGACACGGTAAATGTTCCGGTGGTAGTCGATGCGGGGATCGGAACGCCCAGCGAAGCAGCCCGAGCAATGGAAATGGGAGCCGATGCACTGTTGATTAATTCCGCGATCGCCAATGCCCAAAATTCCCCGGCAATGGCAAAAGCAATGTCCATGGCAGCAGAAGCGGGGCGGATAGCGTACTTAGCAGGTAGAATGCCGATCAAAGATTACGCGATCGCCTCTTCCCCCCAAACAGGCACCGTCACCTCCAAATAAATGGCCGAATTTTCCTGGGCGCTTTTTTGGTACAGTTGTAAACATCAAAAATATTAAGGATTGTGACTGATGCCTTACATCAAAGATGACGATGGACGCCTGAACAACTTTGCTAAAGAGCCGAAGGTGTATGAAGCCGTACCTCCCAACAAAAATCAGCAACGGAACTATATCATCATGGGAATTGCAGCAGCCATGTTGGTCGCGGGTTTGGTGTTTGTGGCTGCTTCCGTCTAAAAGCTGGGCTGAGACTCAAAGCTGATTCAAATCGCAATTTTAAATAATCATTCAACAAACCATGTTTTCCAACCAATGGAAACATGGTTTTTGTGTTTCAATACAAAGCAGGTAGTTGCGACAATCCTGAAGCGTGCCGAGCAAGCCGGAAAGCTAAATAAGACCAGCATAAATTGGGTGTTTTCCTCTTGGCTGTAGGGTTCAGGGACTTGGGTTGCACTTAATCACACTGGTTCGCCACCCACATAAAATTGCCAATTGAAAATCTACAATCCTTTAGTCATCATCGGTGCGATTGACAATCAAGCATCCAGGATACAAGCCCCCGGATTCATCCGTCCAGAAATAAAAAACCTGTATCCGATAAAGGAGCCTCCGAATTTATCCGTGGGGTCAAGGCTTCAATCTAAAATCTAAAATCTAAAATCTAAAATCGATTGACTGCCTTCGGGGCGCAAGTTGTGAGTTATGAGCGATCGAGATTTCAACTCTCAACTCTACAATCTAAAATCTACAATCCAAAATCTAAAACCTAAAACCTAAAATCTAAAATCTAAAATCGGCTGCTCCTGATGTCTATTCCTTCCCAAAAAGTTTCTAGCTCGAACAAGCTGATCTACCAACGCTTGAAACAGGCGATCGACCTCAATTTACGCCGTCAAATTTTTATTGCCGCCTGCGACGACTTGTGGCTGCGGGACTGTCTGGCAGCCCGCTTGCACGCAGAATTAACCGCAGAGAGCGCTGGCTCCGATCCTCGCTCCCCGATCGACTACCCCCGATTTGTCAGTTTGGAACTCGACTTGAGCAATCCAAATCCTTGGGGATCGATCGCCGCGTGGCTGACCCAACACCCACCGCCACAAAACAGGGGCAGCTACAGCCCTTTGCCGGGATTTCAAATTCTTGGGGCAGAACACCTGACCAGGCAGTCAGCAGCCGTGCAGTGGTCGTTCCTGAGCTATTTGAGAGACATCGAAGCAAACCTGCAAATGTGCGAGTCTACTCTGTTGCTGTGGGTGTCGCGGCCCTGGCTAAGTTCGATCGAGCAATCGGCCCCGGAATTTTGGCACTGGCGGACCGGAGTATTTGAGTTTGAAGGCGAACCAACTCCAGCTAAGGGAGACTTGGGGCACTTTGATGACTTCGGGCACTCGGGAGACTTGCGAAACCTGCGGGACAGCGGAGACTTTGGCAACAAACTTTTAATATCTTCTGTATCTGGACAATCCCCAATTCCCAATGAACAATACCCAATTTCCTATCCCCCGTCTTCAGCGCCAGATTCTAAATCCGTCCAACTGACAGATGACGAACCATCCCCAATTTCCCATCCCCCGTCCCCAGCGCCAGATTCTAAATCCGTCGAACTGGCAGATTTGGTGCTAGCAGCGGCTTCTGAGGAGTTGGAAGCAGAAAATGATGCCACATCAGAGGAGAATTTTCTGCCGCTGCAAACTCTGCAATACATCGAACTCCTGCAAGAACATCAGTGTTCTTGCGAAGCTTTGGCTTTGGCTTATCACAGTTTGGGGAATTACTACCGCGATCGCATTCTGGGCGGAAACGTTTCAGAGCAAAACTTGACAATAGCCATTGGCGCGATCGAACAAGTGATTGCATATCTCGACGTTGACAGCAACTCCCAGCAAAATCAACCACTAACTGAGGAATGCGCGCGGCTGATTGCCCAATTGACACAAAATTTAACTCAGTACGCCCAGGAGTCCAACAGCCTACCGCCAATTTCCGATCTGCTTAACGATCTCGGCACTCTCTATTGGATGCTATCGCGCGATCGCACGCAGCATAACGCATCAGATCCGGTATCCAACCTTGAACGCAGCATCGCCCTCTACCTTGAAGGTTTGAACCGAACAGATGCCGAAACCGTACCCCAAACCCGCGTTAGATTAAACAAAAATTTGGGAATCGCCTCGGCCGATTTAGCCCGCTATCAAGACAAGACAGAGAACTTGCAGCACGCAGTTGCAGCTTATCAACAAGCGCTGCTGGATCTCGATCCCGCCGTGGAGCCTCAGCAGTACGCTGCTGCTCAGAATAATTTGGCGACAGCATACTGGAATTTAGCTCAAGATGGTGAGCCGATCGTATATCTCAAAAGCGCGATCGCAGCTTACACCCAAGCCCTCTCCTGCTACAGTCCCGAACGAGAACCCCTGAATTATGCCGGAGTACAAAACAACCTCGGTACCGCCTGCTGGAACCTCGCCCAGCACGAACCCTCAGAACCCCTGCTAGTCAGGGCGATTTCCGCCTACCGCGAAGCATTGAAATACCGCACCAGAGAATTAGTACCCGCAGCAGCAGCAGCCACCTACAATAATCTCGGTACCGCTTATTGGCATTTGGCGAACCAGTTTCAGCAGAAACGAGCGCGGACGGAATCATTGCAGCAGGCGATTACCGCCTACGAAGCCGCCTTGGATATCGCCGGAGAGCTCGATCGAACCCAACTTACCTTTGACGCCTTGGCCGCCCGTAACAATCTCGGACTAGCCCACTATCAACTAGCCACAGACCCAGATTTTGCCGCTAATAAAGCTGCACAGACAAGCCATCTAGAAGCAGCACTGCAGCACCAGTTGCAAGTGTGCGCCGAATGGGGACAATATCTCAATGACAAAGGGTTAATATATGGGGATAAACTCAACCTGCAAGCCCCGGCAAACTCCCAAGCTGCTGATTCCAGGCAAACAGCATTGAGCTATATTGTCAAAACGATTAGAGCTTTCTATAGTGAATGTGGGCTGCCAGGCCAAAATTTAGCCTTATCCAAAGTTCCCGGAGATTTATTGCCCGAAATCTTGCGTAGGTTATAAATATGGCTATAACTATTAAAAGCTCAATTTTTTCGAGATTTGTATCCAGTTTTCTATTATTATGGCTGAATCTTCTTGCCTAATTCTTCAAGCAAACTTGTGGTCATGGCCCCTGTAAAAATCCTTGTGGTTGATGACGACCCGGCAATCCGAAATTTAATTCACCGTTTTTTGAGCCAGCAAGGTTATCAAGTTGAGTCTGGCGAGGACGGTCAGACTGGTCTGGAATTATTTGAGCAACTCAATCCTGACTTAGTAGTTCTAGATGTAAATTTACCTGATACAACTGGCTACAAACTGTGTCAAGAAATGCAAAGACGCACGGGCGTGTTTGTGTTGATGCTGACTGCCCGAACCGATGAAGCTGACAAAATGAAAGGGTTTGCCGAAGGTGCTGACGACTACATTACTAAACCTTTTAGTCTTGTAGAAATTGGAGCTCGCGTTGCAGCAATTTTGAAGCGCAAACGCATTGTTACTCCCGCCGAACAACAAACTCTTACTTTTGGAGAGCTACTCATAGATCCGGTTCGCCGCGAGGTAATTCTCGGCAGTCAGATAGTTGCTTTGACTGCTTTAGAATTCGACCTGCTGTACTGTTTGGCCAGCAAACCCGGTCGCGTATGGAGGCGATCGGAATTGCTGCATGAAGTGTGGGACTACGAGTATGTAGGAGCCGATCGCGTGGTGGATGTCCATATAGGTCAAATTCGCCGCAAAATTGAACCAGATGCCACTCAAATTTCGATGATTCAAACCGTCCGAGGCGTGGGTTACAAGTTTGAGCCAACAACCTAGTAGCATTCGCCATTCGGATCGAGGGGCGGGTTCACTAATATCTCGGATTCACCTGCTCGATCGTTGTCCAGCGGCCCTCCCCAGGCAATAGGTAAGGTGCGCAATGCGCACCCTACAGACTATTCAAAACTCAAAATTATCATTCAAATACTCGCCCACTTCTCGTGCACGCTCAAAACCCCTTCGCACGCAATCTCCCAAAGCCACGCCGCCAAAGTAGTTGCTGCACAAAAACACCCCAGGCAAAGATTTTAAGCCCTCATCGATTTGTTGCAGGCGATCGAAATGCCCCAAATTGTACTGAGGAATCGCCCGCTTCCACACATTCACCGCTAAAACTTTTGGCTGTGGCACATCTGGTTTCAGCAAAATCCGAGACAAATCTCGGTGCACCTCCCGAACGATTTGTTCTGAGTCGAGATTGCCAATTTCCGAATCAGTAGCCCCGCCGATGTAACTGCTGAGAGTTTGCCACCCAGCAGGCGCGCGATCGGCAAATAAACTCGATGTCCAAATCGTCCCCAGAGTGCGAATTCCCTGCCCCCTCGGAATTAAATTTCCAAAACCTACTAATTTTTCCTTGACATCTGACTGCGGATATGCTAATACGACGCAGGCTACCGTAGGATAAGTAAAAGCTTGTAAAGCACTGCTAACTTCCGGTTGCAGAGGCTGCAACAAATCGGCTGTAACGTAAGCGGGTGTGGTCAAAACCACGGTGCGGGCCTCAACTTCCTGCTGTCCGTCGGGCGTCGAGAATACAGCAATGTAAGTTTGGCGTTCTGTACGATCGAGGCGAGTCAGATGCCAATTGAGTTTCACACGATCGCCCAATTGAGCAGCGATCGCCTCTGGCAAAGCCTTCAACCCCTGTTTGAACGAACCCAACTCCCCCGGTCTAGTAGACGGAACATTCGGGTCTGCAGGCAATTTCTTCGGTCTTTTCCTAGCAGAAAGCAGCGCCCCCGCCACCAGCCCGCCACCGACATCAGCCATCTTTGCTACCCGGCCAAAAGCCGCCGCCGCGCTAAGTTGTTGCGGATCGCCGGCATAAACCCCAGAAACAAAAGGTTCCACCAACCGCTGCATCACTTCCGTACCGAGATGACGGCGGAAAAATTGAGAAACAGTTTCCTCGTTACCCTGCTGCGAAAGTCCAATACCCATTGCCGGTGCGACAAACCCCAAAGCCCCGAACAACGCCCGCAGTTTCCCCGGAAAACTCAGTAACTGAGACTGAATCATCGCCGGTGGACTCATCGGCACCGGTTGCAGCTTTTTTTGCCAATAAACATAACGAGGCAATTTGCGATCGGCAAGAATCAACTCCTGCTTCAATCCCACATCCACCGCCAACTTCATCAATTCGGGAGTCGGCGAAAAACTGTTCGGGCCCTCCTCCCAGAGAAACCCTTCCGCTGTCACAGTGGTGATGTTCCCGCCCACACGTCCCTGACTCTCAGCGACTAAAATCTTCAGCGGTGATGCACTCGTTGCTTCCTTGTCAAGTGCGTGCGCCAAACTCAAACCGCTAATACCCGCACCCACAATCAAGGTATCTAATAGTTCCATATTACATAGAAAAATATCGCAATCTTTATGTTACATGGCTTTGCACGGCTTGCGTTCTTTGCTGGGCTTACTGCCAAACCGCTTTCAGATTACCGAATAGGGAATTGCGAATCGAGAATTGGGAATGGGGAATTGGGAATTGGGAATCGGTAAGCTGTCCGGCATTTCTGAAGCATTTTTCTCGCAGGTTGTTGATTAACCTCTGCCCACATTCCCGTCTCCGGGTCTCTCCATCTCGCTTTTGTATCCGCTGGGTCTGGTTTAAAAAAAGAGGATCTGCTGTAATTAAGCTATATTCCCCAAAATACTATATTATTTAAAATTTTTGTATTATAGGGAACAGCGCCGAAAATTGCACCGGGAAACGCAGCAGTACAGTGCCCAAAAAGATTTGAGTGGGTTAAACTAACTTTAGGAAAATTTTACAGGTTAAGCAAGTTAGCACCCCGCTCTGAAGAGATGGGGCTTTATGCCCTAATCAAAAGAGAGAGTTGACTTGCTATCGTCTTAACTGATTACGTTATCAAAATTCTGGGTGTAAGCTCAAGCTGCTATGCGATCGCGGGTGAAATATTTGAAACGGTAATTGTTCCGTTGAAAATAGATCATAAAAGTACCAAGCGACCAAGTAGTCCTGTGTAGCAATAATCAATATTCAAGGCGGTTAAAACTGCCTGATGCGTGCTGCCTCGATCGGTCAACTCACATCTTGCACCATTCTCGCTTAACAGGCTTTCCGGCCTGTTCCACAAAGATTTAATTTCTGGTAGGGCGGGGAGGATGCCCGCCCATGAAAGCATATTGAAAATGGCGCAAGATATGAGTCTAAAGATACGAGGTTTTCATAATACTAAGCTTTTCTCATGAAAAAATAGCCATGCAGGAAGTTATCAACTCGTTTCAGTCTTTTTTGTCTAACTCTGTTGATGCTTTCCTAGAGTGCGATCGACAGCAAAATTATTTATCGATCAATCCTATTGCTGCGGCTTGGATGGGATTAGAGCCTGATGAAATACTCAACAAAACTAATCAGGAATTATTGAAATTATATCCTAATAATTCTGCGATCAAAAATATAATTTCGCAGATTGATTCCTGCCTGCAACAAGTATTTATTACCGGGGAAAAACGGCTGGCAATTCATGAGGTGACGACGGCAGACGGCGGGATTAAAATTTACGAAACTGCTTACACGCCAGCGGTGGATGCCTCTAGCAAGCAGATGCGGGTTTTGGGTATTGGTAGAGATATCACCAGGCACTACCGCTGGCAGCAGCAGAAAACTCAACAGTTGCGGCGATCGAACCATTTACTGTGGTTGAATGCAGCTAACAGTCCCCTAGCAATGGTGGGCTGGGATGAAGATTTTCGGATCGTTCAGTGGTCGAAACGCGCCGAGGAAATCTTTGGCTGGACATCCGATGAGATGATGGGCAAGCAGTTCGGCGATTTGGCTTTGGTTTGCGAGGAAGATAGAGAGGCTATAAGCGCGATCGAGATCGAACTAGCCACTGGCAACGGCAATACTTCAATTAACCGCAACTATACTAAAAGCGGACAGGTAATTTGGTGTCGCTGGTTCAATTCAATTATTCGCAGCGGCGACACTTTTACCGTGCTTTCTTTGGTGGAAGATATCACCGATCGCAAACGATTGGAAGCAGAAAAAGCCCAAGCTTCTCGCCTCACAGCAATGGTAGCCGATGTGGGTATTGCCCTCACCAAACACCCTCAAGATATCCTGCTTCCCTGCTGCGAGGCAATGGTGCGGAATCTTGATGTCGCTTCTGCTGAAATTTGGACTTTCAACTCTCAACAGAATGTTTGGGAACTGCAAGCAGCCTCTGAAATCTACAGCCGCACAGACGATCGGGCTAGGTTTATTGAAAGTAAGGTTAACTCGATCGCCAAACAGAAAAAACCGGAATTTGACTGCGGATTTGAACTGAATAATTTTGGACTCCCAGAGGAAGAATCCGCGAAAGAAACAGACGCGCAAAGTTCCGAAGTAGCACTTCTCAACACCAGCCAAAAGCCGAGAAATTGCCCAATACCCAAGGAAATTCTAACTTTCGCCGGCTACCCTTTGATAGTCGAAGAACGGCTGGTGGGAGTCATGGTAATTATCAGTTGCCAGCCGCTGACAGCACCTTTTCAGGAAACTTTAGCATCGGTTGCCGATGTCATCGCTTTAGGCATCGAACGCAAGCGTGCAGAAGCTGAATTAAAATCAGCTAGAGGGTTTCTGAATTCCGTAGTAGAAAATCTGCCGGTGGGAGTTTTTGCTAAAGATGCTTCTTCGCTGAAATTTGTGCTGTGGAATAAAGCCGGAGAAACGATCGCAGGTGTTACCTCTCAAGAGGCGATCGGCAAAAATGACTACGATATTTACCCCAAAGAACAAGCTGATGTTTTTACTGCTCAAGACAGAGAAATATTGACCGGTGAACGCAACCAATCTACTGTTAAAGACATAGCCGAAGAGCCGATTCAAACTCGCCACAAAGGTATGAGAATACTGCACACCCGCAAAGTGCCAATTCTCGACTCCGCAGGCCGTCCTCAGTACGTTTTAGGTATTACTGAAGATATTACCGAACGCAGGCAGGTAGACGAAAGCGTGCGCCTCTACGACCAAATTGTGGAGAATATGCAAATTGGTTTGTACGTCTATCATTTAGAAAATATAGACGATGACAGCACTCTCAGGGCGATCGCCTCAAACCCCGCGGCTACCATATTTACCGGATTAGAAATGGCGGATGTTTTGGGAATGACAATCGACGAGATTTTTCCCCATCTGCGATCGAAAAACATTCCCCAAGCATTTGCTGCGGTAATTCGCAGTCAGAAAGCCGTAGAACTTGAAGATATTGACTGCGATGAAGGGGGTCGAATAACTCGCGCTTTTTCTATTAAAGCTTTTCCGTTACCCAACAACTGCGTCGGTGTTGCTTTTGAAAACATTACTGCTCGCAAGTGCCTAGAAATAGAACTGCAGGCGTCGTTGGAAAAAACCGAACGATCCGAACAACTCCTACGCACAGTAATAGACGAAACCTGCGACTGGATTTTTGCCAAAGACAAAAATTTTCGCTATATTTTGGCAAACAGTAGTTTCGCTCAAGCGATCGGCAAAACAGTCGAACAAATAATTGGCAAATCCGATTTAGAGTTAGGATTTTCAGAAGATATAGTGTTTGGGAATTCTGCCAAAAATATCAGAGGCTTCCGCACAGACGACTCTGCTGTACTGGCCGGCGAAATCATCCACAATCGCTGCGATCCGGCAACTATTGCTGACGGTTCAGTAAATATTTTTGATACCCAAAAACTTCCCCTGCGCGACGCAGAAGGTAATGTATTTGCAGTTCTAGCTTTCGCTCACGATATTACCGAACGACATGAATCGGAATCAGCTTTGCGTAGGAGTGAATCAAGATTTAGATCTTTGGTAGCTAATATTCCGGGAGTGGTTTATCGCTGGAGGTGCGATTTTTCGACTAATTTTATTAGCGATGCCGTTTACTTATTAATCGGCTACCCTGCGACAGATTTTATTTTGCGTTTGGACAGGAGAGGCAGGACTTTTGCTAGTATTATTTACCCGGACGATTTGGCAAAAGTAGAAGCAACTATTCGGCAAGGTATAGAAAAGAAAGAGTCTTATAACTTGGAATATCGCTTGCTAGCAGCAGACGGTACGGTTAAATGGGTGTGGGATAAAGGTTCTCCTGTGTTCGACGCAGATGGAAACGTTTGCTATTTGGATGGGGTGATTTTTGATATTAGCGATCGGTACTACGCCGAGGAAGCATTGCGCCAAAAAACTTTAGAGTTAGAAGCAGTTTTTCGCGCTTTGCCTGATTTGTATTTTCGGCTAGATGCTGACGGTATAATCGTGGATTATTTGTCAGGAACTTCCTCGAATTTATACGTACCTCCCGAACATTTTCTTGGCCAACGAATGACAGACATATTGCCACACAATGTCGCCAGCCAATTTTCCCAAGCAATCTTTGAAATTTCCGAAACAAGAAATTCAATCGATATAGAATATTCGCTTTCCATGTCGGAAGGAGAAAAAACTTATGAAGCCCGACTGTTGCCGTTTAATTCAGATCAGATTATTATTCTAGCCCGCAATATTACCAAGCGCAAACAAGCCGAAGCTCAATTAAAACATAAAAATCGCCAGCTAGAGCAAACATTGAAACAATTAGGCAGGACTCAAGCTCAACTAATTCAAGCGGAAAAGATGTCGGGTTTGGGACAGCTAGTGGCTGGAATTGCTCACGAAATCAATAATCCTGTCAGTTTTATTTACGGTAATATCACTTACGCTAGTGAGTATGCCAAAAACTTGCTGGAACTGTGCAGTTTGTACCACGCACACTACCCGGAACCTGTTGCTGTTATCCAAGATTTTGCCGAAGAAATAGAACTAGAATTCATGAAAGAGGATTTCCCGCACCTGCTGACTTCAATTCAAACCGGAGCCGAGCGAATTCGTCAAATAGTTCTGTCTTTGCGTAACTTTTCCCGGCTGGAAGAATCAGATATTAAGCGTGTTAACATTCACGAGGGAATAGACAGCGCTCTGTTAATTTTGCAACACAAGATTAAAGAAAATGGCAGGAATCGTCAGATTCAAATAATTAAAGAATATGGAAAATTACCGCCGCTACAGTGCTACGTGGGACAGTTAAATCAAGTGTTTATGAATATTTTAAATAATGCTATTGATGCTTTAACGGATGTCAGGAATAGGAAGTTGGAACTGGGGAGTTATTCGGAAGAGGAAGGGCAAGATTTTGCTAATTTACCTTTAACTTGCGACACATTGCCGTGGATTCGGATTCGCACTGAGGTACTTGAGAACAATCGGGTGGCGATCGTAATTTCAGATAACGGTTCTGGCATGGCAGAGTCTGTTAAGTCTCGGATATTTGACCCGTTTTTTACTACTAAACCAGTGGGCAAAAATACTGGTTTAGGACTGTCTATCTCCTATCAGATTGTGGTGGAAAGACACGGAGGGACGCTGCAGTGCATTTCCGCGCCGGGAGAGGGAACTGAATTTGCGATCGAGATTCCCATTCGGCAGAGGTAAGGAGTCATTGATAATTGGTAGTTGCACCAGAAAAATGATAATCTAATTAAAGGTTCTAAAAGTCAGGAATATTAGCATGGTATACAAAAGCATACATACTTCTAGTGCCGTTGCAAAACAAATTAAAGAAGAAGATGATGATGATTCCTATGTTGACTATTTTTATGACGATCCGGGGGCTCCGCCAGGAACTCTCGACTTAGAACCAGATGCGCTGCCTCCGGAGATTGTATTAATTGACTATTGCGAAACAGCCGCAACTCGCGCCAAATTGGCAAATCCTCAAAAAGCTGCTGCGTATTTAGATACAGCATCTGTTTCTTGGGTTGATATGTTGGGATTGGGAAACAAAGAAACTTGGCGACAAATGGGCGAAGTGTTTAATTTACACCTAATGGCTCAAGAAGATGTAGTTAATGTTCCCCAGCGACCGAAAGTAGTAGACTATGAAGAACACATTTTAATCATTGCTTGGATGGTGATGCTCCACCCAGAATTAGATACTTTTCATAAAGAACAAGTAAGTTTGATTTTGGGCAAGCATTACCTGTTAACTGTTCAGGAAGAACCTGACTATGATTGTTTTGAACCAGTGCGCGAGCGCATTCGTAAAGGACAAGGAATAATTCGCAAACACGGATCTGATTATCTGGCTTATACTCTGTTAGATTCGATTATAGATGGATTCTTCCCTGTATTAGAAGTTTACGGAGAGCGCATTGAAGAATTAGAGGATGAAGTGGTGCTGAACCCTACCCGCAAAACCCTGGAAAAAATCTATAAAATCCGGCGAGAATTGTTGACGCTGCGCCGCGCCATTTGGCCGCAGCGGGATGCAATTAATGTTTTAATTCGAGATAGCAGTGATTTGATTAGTCCAGAGGTAAGAATTTACCTGCGGGACTGTTACGATCACACGGTGCAGGTGATGGATATGGTGGAAACCTATCGAGAGTTGTCTTCTGGCTTGATGGATGTTTACTTGTCTTCGGTTGGTAATAAAATGAATGAAATCATGAAGCTGCTGACGGTGATTTCGAGTATTTTTATTCCTCTAACCTTTGTTGCAGGAGTATACGGGATGAATTTCAATACAGAGAAATCGCCCTGGAATATGCCGGAACTAAATTGGTATTTTGGCTATCCCCTTTGTTGGGCAATTATGGTAGCGATCGCCTCTGGTTTAGTTTACTTCTTCTGGCGGCGCGGCTGGTTTGATAATTTTTCTACTATCAAAGATGACTCATTAAAGTAACGGAATTGAAGATTTGAGATTGGGGATTGAAGATTGAATAATTAAAAATTATGTTAGGTAAAAAGGTTTCCTGCCCCTAGTGGAATCCGTGCCATAAATCCTTGCATCATAATTCCCAACTTTTCAGCCCCCTGATTCATCCGTGAGTGAATTTAAGGGGATTTGCATGGTAATTTAATTGTTGGGCGGGCTTTCGGGCAGACCGTACAAGAGTTTGAATAAACACAAATGTCCAAATTAAGCGGGCGACAAGTTAAAAAATTCTATCTCAAATCCCCAATTGATTGACGAACGATCGCGTACAATAAATCTGGGGAAAAAGTAGGCGCAGGCGGTTGCGGATTAGCGAAAGCTTGTCTGAGGAAAGTCCGGGCTCCCGAAAAACCAAACTTGCTGGGTAACGCCCAGTGCGAGCGATCGTGAGGATAGTGCCACAGAAAGATACCGCCCCCCAATTTGAGATTTGAGATTGGAGATTGGAGATTGCATCAAAAATCAAGCATCGAAAATCCCAAAATGTTAGGGGTAAGGGTGCAAAGGTGCGGTAAGAGCGCACCAGCAGCATCGAGAGGTGCTGGCTCGGTAAACCCCAGTTGGGAGCAAGGTCGGAGGAACTATGGTTGGTTTTTTACCAGTTCCGTTTTTTGGTACCGCTTGAGGCGTCTGGTAACAGGCGTCCCAGATAGATAACTGCCCTCGAAAACTGCTTGCAGTTGAGAGAACAGAACCCGGCTTATGTCCGACTTTTTCCCCACCCAAATTTTGGTAAGGTGCTTATGGGCAGACTTGTCAAGGTGTAGTTGAGGTGTTTGCGTCATCGTAAGCGTTGATCTTTATTCTTGATATGTTATTTATTGCTAATCATCTATCAAATAAAGAAGAAATAAAGAAGATTTATCGATCGCCCGAAGCAGAGATTTCCCGCGTTTGAGGCACTTATTCACCACCTTGACAGATCGGACTATAAGCACCAGAAGGACTATTTAGTTTTTTAATAAAAAGCTTTTTAGTGATGTGAATCTGATACCAGTTTCAAAAAATCATGCAACTTTAGAAAAGCTCCAAGCCCGGATAGTCATCCGTCATTCGCAATTAATTATAAAATCTAAAATCTAAAATCTAAAATCTAAAATGGTATGATTTATCCGGGTCGCCAAAAGCAACTTGAAACATTAATTCAAAAATTGGGACTGCCAAAGAATGATGCGATAAAATGGCATCTCCTCGATTTAGCTTTGACTCATGCGAGCGCGTCAGCTAAGGCAAATTACGAGCAACTAGAGTTTGTCGGGGATGCAGTTGTCCGGCTGGCTGCGTCGGAATTGTTGTTTGAGATTTATCCCGACTGTACAGTGGGGGAATTTGCTGCTATTCGATCGATCTTGGTGAGCGATCGCATTCTTGCTAAAATCGCTGAAAGTTACGGGTTCGATCGCTATTTAATTGTTTCCAGCAGCGCCGCCGCAGACAAAACAGGCGCTGAACCCCGACTGGCAGATGCTTTGGAAGCGGTACTGGCTGCGCTTTATTTGAGTACCCACAGTTTAGAATTAATTCGCCCTTGGCTAGATTCTCACTTTCAACGCCTAGCGGCGGAAATCCGCAGCGATCCTGCCCGCCAAAACTACAAAGCTGCTCTCCAAGAATTGACTCAAGGCAAATACAAAACTTTGCCCAAATATAGCGTGCAAGAAACCGGGACAGTGCAGGGCGGGGAGGATCGTTTTACCGCAGAAGTTCTGATTCAGGGAAAGTTGGTAGCAGAGGGAAAAGGTCGATCGATCAAAGCGGCAGAACAAGCAGCGGCTCAGGCAGCTTTCAATAAATTAGTTAATAGTCAGTAGTCAGTAGACTGGTGTTATCAGTTATTGGTTATTTGTTGGCTGCTACCAATAACTGAGAACCAATCACGACTGCGAACAGTTAACAGTGATTTTTGTGAATTAAAACATAGATAATAATAACAAAATATGCTATAATTCCTGTGCGATTTTTGAAATTATAATTAATGAAAATCGGAATAGCTGTATTGGGTGCAGGTCGCTGGGGAGTTAACTTAATTCGCAACTTTCTCGAACATCCCAACAGCGAAGTTTTAGCGGTGGTAGACCCGAATCGAGATTCATTGGCGGCCGTTCAAAAACAGTTTAATCTTGATGCCTCGGTGATTCTAGCTACCGATTGGTCTCGAGTGCAAGCCTTGCCGGGACTGCAAGCTGTGGCGATCGCCACTCCAGCTTCCACACACTACACCCTCGCAGCAGCAGCGCTGAAACAAGGCTACCACGTCTTAGCAGAAAAACCCCTCGCCCTTAACCTCACTGAAGCTATAGAACTCTGCCAATTAGCCGAAAAACAGCAGCGGCAACTCTTCGTTGACCACACTTATCTGTTTCATCCAGCAGTCGATCGAGGCCAAAGAATTATTCAACAGCATCAACTCGGAAAATTGCGCTACGGTTACGCCCAGCGCACCCATTTTGAACCAGTTCGCCATGACGTTGATGCCCTTTGGGACTTGGCTATTCACGATATCGCTATTTTCAATAGTTGGTTGGAACAAACGCCAATTGAAGTAAGAGCGATCGGCACTGTATTTCCGAAGGAATCAGGAAAAGGGAAAAAGGAAGAAGGAATAAATCAAGAAGCAGCAGAAATTGAAAATCAATTTGATCCTTCACTGCTGGCTAGTAAGCCTGCAGAAAAACTAGCAGATTTAGTTTGGGTAACGCTTACCTATCCCGACGGATTTCAAGCATTTATTCATCTGTGCTGGCTAAATCCCGACAAACAACGGCGCTTAACAGTTGTTGGCAGTTTGGGAACCTTGATTTTTGACGAAATGTCGCCAGAAACTCTTCTGATTGTGCAGCGTGGCAATCCAGATTGGGGAGGCGAAGATAATAACTCTTTTGAAAGTGCGTTAGCGAAGCCCGCCCCTACGGGGGCTACGCCAACGAAGACGATCGCACCGCAGCCAACAAGTCTCAGACACCGCGAAGTGTTGAGTTTAGAACAAGTAGAACCGTTGCGGCGAGTGTGCGATCGCTTCCTCAACTGCGTGCAAACAAATACCCCCTGTCCTACCTCATCCGGCGCGGCCTCCGTCGAATTAATCCGCATTCTGAGCACTTTGAGCAAATCCCTCGAACTCGGCGGACAGCCCCTAATACCATTTTAGATTTTAGATGTTAGATGTTAGATTTTAGATTGGGAAAATTACTCCTCAACTTTTGAAATTTCCCTTTTCCGTTACTAAGTCCGGGCTGTGAAAATAAAAACTTGACTGCTGATTGACAGGCAAAGAAATCATCACCGTAGTACCTTGATTCACGCCCGCGCTGTGGAGGGTAATGCTTCCGATCATAGATTCCATTATCCTTCGCGAGATAGCCAAGCCCAAACCGTTACCGCCAAACCTGCGAGTTGTAGAACCATCAGCCATCACAAAAGGTTGAAACAATTTCTGCTGGTGCTCGGGATCAATACCAATTCCCGTATCTTTAATTGTCACCACCACCCAATCGCTTTGACCGCTGGGACCCGTCATACTTTCCCCACTGCCGTTAAAACTACCAGCATTAGTCCTCGATTCTAGCCGCACAGATATATTAATGCTGCCCGACTCTGTAAACTTAACGGCATTGCTCAAAACATTTAAAAACACCTGTTTTAGCTTCTCTGGATCGGCATGAACGATAATCGGATCATGAGGTTCTGGCAAACTTAACTTCAAGCCTTTTTCCTCAATTTGACTCGCTTGCAAATCAATCGCGTCTTCAAGTACCTGAGTAATGTCAACTACTTCTAACATCATGGAGAACGTGCCGGATTCTATTTTAGCAATGTCCAAAATATCATTAATAATATTGAGCAATTGCATTGACGAATCGTGGGCACGCTGTAAAAATTCCATTTCTTCATCTCGGTCATCGCAGTAGCCGTCCCGCACAATTTGAATAAAACCAATAATCCCGTTGAGCGGCGTTCTCAATTCGTGAGAAATATTCCCCAAAAATTCATTTTTTAATTGATTGGCAACTTGCGCTTCTTTGGTTGCGACTTCCAATTCTCTGGCCCAGGATCTGAGGCGCTGCACCATGCTGTTGAGTGCTTCTGATAGTTGATTAAATTCCCTAATTTGGAAATCTTGGGGCACTGTCTGCGACGCTTCCGTATCTACTTTCATCGCGTAGTCTCTCAGTTTTTCCACAGGACGCGCCAAGTCGCGAGACAGATATAAAGTCGCGATGATACTAGCAGCAATCAAACCTACAATTAAATTAAATAAAACTTGCTGAATTTCTTCCAAACCCGACAGAGCGTAATCTAAGCGAGAGACAGCTAAAATAATCCACTTGCTGTTCTCCTGTGTAGTTGAAGGACTCGGAATAGCGGCGTATCCTGCTAGCAACTCTACACCATTTCTTTCAAAGGAAAATAGGTGGAGAAAAGCTGTTCCGCCTGCGATCGCCCTTCTGACAATACTTTTTAGTCGAGCGGCATCTGCCTCTTGGTCAATATTGCGGCCCACGCGGTTGATATTCGGGTGCGCCAAAATCGTCCCATCTTGGTCGATCGCCACCGTATAGCCGGCTAAAGAACCCTTGGGAGCACTGGTTTGCACAGGCAAGGCCGACTGCAAACTCAAAGCATAACTCAACTGCAGGGTATTGCCCCGACGAATGTAAACAGGAGCGCTCAACACCAAACTCGCTTGGCTATCGCGGCCTTCTTTACCCGCATCGGGAAAATCCTCAGCCCCCAAACCCACATTCTGATCGTTGGCTGTCCCCTGTCGCTGCTTAGGTAAGGAGAGACTGATGTAAACGCTCTTGTCGTCCAGCAGCGTTTGCTGCTGCTGTACGGGCGGCCAAAATTTTGCCGGCAACGACTGAATCGGCTGCTGCCCGCAAGTGCTTGCTATCACTTGATTTGTCTTTAAATTAGTCAATTGCAAGCAATCAACCTGCGCTGGCAACCGCTGCCCTAATTGGGCGATAAACTTTTGATAATCCTTCGGATCTACCGACTGCAACATCGAGCTTTCCGAAGCGCCGATCAGATTTGACTTCAGCGATTTCGCCCACTGTTCAATAGTGTCTGCTTTTCTGACTGCACTTTCTGTCAAGTTTTGACGAGCAGTTTCCAGAAGCGTCGAGCGTGCCTTGCGATAGGTAACATACTCCCCCACCAGTAGAACAGGTACGCTGAGCAACAAAATCCGCGACAGTAAAATACGGCGAAAGGAGGATTGACCTAACTTAACCATAGGAAATATCTAAATTAAGGTGCAACACCCAACAGCGACCATTAAAGTGAAATAAACCAGACCGAAAGCATGAATCTGTCTAGGGGGTTCTGCTGACTCGACAACACAGCTTCAGAACAACATTTAAACACAATTATAGGAGCCACTGTAGTAATCTCGATTCTAAGTGTGTGAACCCAAAGATGCTCAGCAATTTGTTTCGCACATGGCTGTGATTTCGGTCACACTTCCCTTCTCAATTCTCGGAGCGACTGGCATCCGATCGCCCCTGAGCACATTTTTCAGGCTGCAAAAAGCGTCGGGTGGACATACCGCAGTTGCTTGAAGCTAGAATCGCATTGATGCACTCGCCCCAAATTAACAGGCAAAAAGTTCGGTTTCCGGCTAGTGTACAGAGAGAATTCTTGCTCGATCGGACTTTTTCTTTCGGAATGCCTTCGAGAGATGGGCCAGAGATGGGCGATGCAAGATTTTGCAACCTGTCCAAGATTTCTTTTGCCATCCGGTTGATTCGGTGACAATAATTCACCGGTCAAACAAAAAGAATGAGACGATCGAGCTGCCGATCGACTCTGACAACCCTAATGTGGGGAACCTTGGCCCAAATAGTGCACCCACGCTCCGTAAATTCGCGGTCTCGGAAATAATCTCCATAGCTTAATCGATGAAAAAAAACTTTAGCAATTATACGTATTATTACACAAACAACCGTCCGAGATATCATCACGCTTATTTGATATCTCCCCTTTTAGAAATGCTGGCGACACTTCAGCAGACCAGCAAGACAAAACTCCGAGTTTTGGATCTCGGCTGTGGCAATGGCAGTCTCAGTCACGTTATCGCAGAGCACGGCTGCGAAGTGGTCGGCGTTGACACTTCTGCGCCCGGAATTGCCATCTCCCGTCAAAGTTTCCCCGATTGTCAGTTTATCCAAGCAGATATTTACGACCTCCCAAATACCGATATTCTGAACTCATTTGATGTTGTCTTAGCTATTGAAGTAATCGAACACTTGCTTTATCCTAAAGAACTAGCAAGAACCGCCAAAATATGCCTCAATCCGGGAGGGAAACTAATTATTTCCACACCCTATCACGGCTATTTAAAAAATCTGGCTTTAGCGGTTTCTGGCAAACTAGATAAACATTTTACCGTTCTTTGGGATAACGGTCACATTAAATTTTTTTCAGTAGAGACGCTGACCAAGTTATTAACATCTGAAGGATACACCGACATAAAATTTAAATTTGCTGGTCGGTGTCCCTATCTTTGGAAATCAATGTTATGCTCTAGTACGTTCTCGCCACCAGCGGATAAATTATGAGTTGGGATTTGTGATTTTTCAGCCCATTAATTTTTCTGAATAAACGACTAGCCCTCATGAAAAGTAAAAGATAACTTTTGGCGTTTGGATATGAGGCGATCAACTTTGGCAGAACCAAGCTGCTATCAACCGCACCGATGATCGATCTTCCCTACAGGGATTTCCTAGCGCGCCACCGGGAAAAACTTCAGTCGATCGATCCCATGAGCTTTATCTTAGCCAATCTCGACAAAATGCCACCGACTGAATTGGCAACCATCCGCCAAAAAGCGGCACAGTGGCACTTAGGAAGTCATTAGTCAGTAGTCAGCAGTCAGTAGTCATTAATCATTTGTTATTTGCTACCCATGCCCCATGCCCCATGCCCCATGCCCCATGCCCTTTGCAATTCTTATTTTTTCCCTGACTTTTCCCTAAACATTCCACAGCGTTTCCACAGGCAAGTCTGAGGTTTTCCACAGATCCGACAAAGTTTTCCACAGAAATTAACGGCACGGTAGCATCTTGCTGCGGAATTGGGGATTTCCTTAACTTGCTGCCTAATTCCTCATAAACCCCCCAAAACATAAAGATATGTAACAAAAAATGTCCTGAAAAGCTTATTATTTGGTAAACCTTTTTTTTATCTAAAGGACTTTGTAATATTTCGCAACATTGACAAACCCACCCCCTCATAGCGCACAATGATGCGACCGACCTAAAAAAAGCGCTCTGATTTCGGCTGTGCCTGCACCTGTATCCGGCCGAAGGGGGGGTTCTGTTTTCAATTTATTAGCGAGACTAAAAAAAATGATGAACCCAACAGTCAGTATTTTTGCTGAAATTCCCGAAACGCTGCACGATTCTCTCAAAACTTACCTGGAAACCCATCCCGAATGGGATCTAGACCGAGTATTTTGCGCGGCCCTGTCGCTGTTTTTGTTGCAGAATGCCGATAGCGGTACGCCTGAAGCTTCGCGCAGTTATCGCCAAGCTGCGAGAGTTTATCTCGAAACTCTGTTTCAATCTCCTCAAGACTTGCACAGCAACAATGTAACTCCGTCGTCTTGAAGGATCAGGGGAGAGGAGGAGAGGCGGTTTCTGGGAAGGATTTTAGTTGACCGGGAGGGGGCGCACTGTATAGGTGGCAACTTAAGCTTAAAATCCCTGAAAACTATGGCTTGTAGCTTAATGCCGATCGCCATTGCATCTCCCTTAAGAAGGGGACTTTGATAGCTTCAAGTCCCCCCGGACTATCAGGAGACGCCGGGGGGATAAGCTGTCTTAATGGTCAAACAGTAGACGGGTAGTACATAAGACGCGCTTGTTGACACCAATGGTGCTGATGGCGCACTCTACAGAGTACAAACTAATGGCTGAAGACTACATCATGCCCATGCCGCCCATGCCGCCCATGCCACCCATGCCGCCCATGCCGCCCATGCCGCCCATGCCGCCCATGCCGCCCATGTCGCCCATGTCGCCGCCGGCTTTTTTCTTCTCGGGTTTTTCGACAATCACAGCTTCAGTGGTCAACACCATACCAGCAATGGAACCGGCATTTTGCAAAGCCGATCGCACCACCTTAGCCGGGTCAATAATCCCGGCGGCAATCATATCTTCGTACACATCGGTGAGAGCGTTGTAGCCAACGTTGAACTCGCTCGCCCGCACTCGCTCAATGACGATCGAACCTTCAACGCCAGCATTATCAGCGATTTGACGCAAAGGTGCTTCCAAAGCTTTCTTCACCAAGTCAGCGCCTACTTGTTCTTCGCTGTCTAAAGTATGTGCGATCGCATCTATTTTTGTAATCAGGTGAATTAGGGTCGTGCCACCTCCGGCAACGATACCTTCTTCCACAGCAGCTTTAGTAGCGTTCAGTGCGTCTTCAATACGCAGTTTACGGTCTTTGAGCTCGGTTTCGGTAGCGGCGCCGACTTTAATTACAGCAATGCCGCCGGCGAGTTTGGCGATGCGTTCGGTTAGCTTTTCCTTGTCGTAGTCGGAATCCGTCGCTTCTAGCTGCTTGCGGATTTGCTCGATCCGTTTTTGCACGTCAGCTTTGTGTTCGTCGCCAGCAACAATGATCGTGTTTTCTTTGTCGATCGTAATTTTGCGGGCGGTACCGAGCATTTCTAGAGTTGCGGTATCGATGCTGAGTCCGACTTCTTCAGAAATCAGTTGACCACCGGTGAGCACGGCGATATCTTGAAGCATAGCTTTGCGTCGATCGCCAAAACCAGGAGCTTTGGTAGCTGCAATATTCAATACGCCGCGGGCTTTGTTGACTACCAGAGTTGCCAAAGCTTCGCCTTCAATATCTTCGGCGATAATTAGGAACGGTTGACCGGTGCGGGCGATTTTTTCGAGAACTGGAATTAGTTCTTGAATCGAGCTAATTTTTTTGTCGGTAATCAGGATGCGAGCGTTTTCGTAATCAACTTCCATGCGATCGCCGTTAGTGACGAAATACGGAGAAAGATATCCGCGATCGTACTGCATCCCTTCGACAACTTCCAATTCTGTTGTCAGAGATTTCGACTCTTCAACAGTAATTACGCCGTCTTTCGTGACTTTTTCCATTGCTTGGGCAATCATGGCGCCGACTTCTTCGTCGTTACCGGCGGACACAGTGGCGACTTGAGCAATGGCGCTGCCTTCGACGGGTTTCGCCAATTTCTCGATTTCCTGTACCAAGTGGGCGATCGTTTTTTCAATACCCCGGCGCAGCGCGACTGGGTTTGCGCCTGCTGCGACATTCTTCAAACCTTCGCGAATGAGGGATTGAGCGATAACCGTTGCGGTTGTTGTGCCGTCGCCTGCGATATCTTTAGTTTTGGAGGCGACTTCTTGAATTAAGCGAGCGCCGGCATTTTCCAGGGGATCTTCGAGTTCGATATCCCTAGCAACGGTGATACCGTCGTTAACAATTTGGGGACTGCCGTATTTCTTTTCCAATAGGACGTTGCGGCCTTTCGGGCCCAAGGTGATGCGGACAGCATCGGCGAGTTGATTGACGCCGCGTTCTAGTGCCCGCCGAGATTTGTCGCTAAATGCAACTATTTTGGTCATGTTTGTCTCCAATCGCTTACATTAGCAAATTTAGCACTCTCTGAGTCTGAGTGCTAAGTTGATCGATTTTTGATTGTAGCGCGAGTCAACGCTGTGGGGGATTGCGGGGGCGGATTGGGATTTGGGCGATCGTTCCGGGTGGCTCAGGACAGGGCATTGCCGTGCCCCCACAGATATCGTGTTCCCACAGATATAATGTGGTTTGTGACATATCGATATAATCAGGTTTTGGTTGAGGCCAAAACCTAATTTTGATGGCGCGTCATCCCAAAGCAGAATTTTTATTAAAAATTTCTTAACTTGTGTTTTCGGTCATCTACCTTTCGATAGAGCTTCTATTCTTTTTTTTCAAACTTCTGCCTTCTATAGCAACCGCCAAGACTATTAGGACGTTCTTAATTGCTGAAACATGAGCTGAAGATTGCGCCTACCTTCTACCTTCTTCCTTCTACCTTCTTCCTTCTTCCTTCTTCCTTCTTCCTTCTTCCTTTCCTCCATCAATCTCAAATTACGCACTAACAAATGGCTCGTTATTCTCGACTGCAAAAACTCGGCTCTTATATGCGCCCGCACTGGAAACCAACATTCTGGGGCGTTTTTTCGCTATTAGTTGTCAATGCTGTGGGCGTTTATATTCCCCTGCTGATTCGGAATTCAGTTGACACTCTCCAAGTGGCGACTAAATTTGACGAAGTTTTCAACTTCGTGGCACTCATTCTGATTCTCGCGTCAATCATGTGGGTGATTCGGATGGCGTCGCGGATTTTGCTGTTTGGCGTCGGGCGTCAAGTCGAATTTGATCTCAAACAGCAAATATTTAATCATTTATTAACATTAGAACCGTCTTATTTTGCCGCCAATACGGTAGGAGATTTAATTAACCGCGCTACTTCAGATTTGGACAATATTCGGCGCTTGGTAGGGTTTGCGGTGCTGAGTTTGGCGAATACAGCTTTTGCTTATGCTTTGACTTTGCCGGTGATGCTGGGGATTAATGTAAGGCTGACGCTGTTGGCGATCGCAGTTTATCCTTTAATGCTGGTTTTGGTACAGTTATTTAGCGACAAACTTCGCATCCAACAGTTAGCCGTGCAAGAGGAATTGTCGGCGATGAGCGATTTGATTCAGGAAGATATGAGCGGGATGTCCGTAATTAAAATCTACGCTCAAGAAGAAAACGAACGCCGAGCTTTTCGCAATTCCAACGCACAGTTGCTATCAGCAAATTTGGAATTAGCAAAAACTAGAAACTTTATTTTTCCGCTACTGGGCGGTTTGGCAAGCATCAGTTTGTTGGTGCTACTTTCGGCAGGTGGCGGGGCAATTGCTAAGGGTCAAATTAGCATTGGCGATTTTGTGGCGTTGCTGATTTATGTCGAGCGCTTGGTGTTTCCGACGGCGCTGTTGGGTTTCACAATTACTGCTTACCAGCGGGGAGAAGTGAGTGTCGATCGCATCGAATCAATTCTGACTGTGGAACCGCAAATTAAGGATGCTGCCCATGCAGTTGAACTGGCAACTCCAGTTAAAGGCGAAATAGTCGCCCGCCATCTAAATTATACTTATCCCGGTGCTAAGACACCCGCGCTTAAAGACGTTGATTTTACCATAAAACCGGGAGAAACTGTCGCAATTGTTGGCGCGATCGGCTCAGGAAAATCAACTTTAGCTAATGCGCTGCCACGCTTGCTAGATATCTATCCGGGTCAGTTATTTGTAGACGGACAGGATATTACCAAGGTAAAATTGACCGAATTGCGCGGGGCGATCGCCTACGTTCCCCAAGAAAGTTTTCTGTTCGGCACTACCATCAAGAATAACATCCGCTACGGAAACCCTTTAGCGGAACAGCCGGAGATTGAAGCCGCAGCAAAACAAGCGCAAATTCACGCCGAAATCCTCAACTTCCCGCAGCAGTACAAAACAGTTGTCGGCGAGCGCGGCATTACTTTATCCGGCGGACAGCGACAGCGGACTGCACTTGCTCGCGCTTTGTTAGTTGACGCCCCGGTGTTAATTTTGGATGACGCTCTTTCCAGCGTTGACAATCAAACTGCTACCGACATTTTGCGAAACTTGGCAACGGGAACCGATCGCAAAACGGTAATTTTTATCTCGCATCAAATGTCAGCGGCGGCTAGTGCCGATCGCATTTTTGTGATGGAGAGAGGAGAAATAGTTCAGAGCGGCACTCACCTTGAATTGGTAGGGGAAACAGGGCTTTATCAGTATTTGTGGAACCAGCAAAAATTAGAGGAATTGCTGCATTGACCAGTGACCGATACTTTGAGTAATCTAGAGTTAGACCCTAGATAAATAGGTAGGTGCAAATAAACTGGTCGCGAGGAGGGCGGGTTTTGTCCGAATAAACTGGCTGCTAGTATAGCTCCCGGTTAAACCAGCCCGATCCATCTAATGTTTATTTGTAACCACCTACTTAACTAGGAAAGTTAGGGTTGAAATTGATCCCACTACCTGCACCGCTCATCATAGCCTTTGGCTGATAAAAAAGCCACCAGATTCATTGCCCCCGATTTTAATTAGCTACATTACTCAAGGGAATTTCTTCTTGTTCTTGGAATAATTTAATCGATTGCAGACTATCTGAAGCAGCATCCCAAAGAATGAATTGGAAGCAGTTAGGAATATCGCCAATTGTCAGGGCTTTTGAATTACCCAGCAGGTGAATATTAGCATTGTGACAAGCTTGAAGATTATAGTTGGGTATTCGCTCAGAAAGATGATGAATATTGTGGTAAGCAATATCAGCAGAAAACCAATTGAGAATAGTCGGTAATTTTAGGTAACTACTGCCTTCAATTGCGCCGAGAAGATAGTCCCAACCTTCCCCTTTATGAGCGTAAGAACCGTCAAAATTATGCTGAACAAAGAAAATACAGATAAATATCGCTGCTGAACAGGTCATGACAATTGAGTAAACACTCCAGAAAAAGCCAAACCCCAGTAAGTTGCTCAGATAAATCCAGCTACCAACAACACAAATATTGTTGAACAGTAAATCCCAAAATTCAGCAGTCGTATACCAATGTTTGGATTTATAAGAAGCAATGATTGCAGATAAACCCATGCCTAAATCTTCATTTAGACCAGCAAAAATATGTCGGCTAAAACCAGTAATTCCCAATATTAGCGCGAGTCGTGGCTTAATAATTAGATAGAAAAAACCACCGGGAAACAGCATCAATGGGTGTCTGAGTAACTGATACATCTTTTTACTAAATGGACTTAGCGCCGCAAATTGTTCGGTGGATATCAACGCCGAAGGGCCGCGGTACATATCCCAATTACCATTATGTTTGTGGTGATAAGCGTGTCCCCTCGACCAGGGGTACTGAGGAATCGCATTGATAATACCTAGCAGAAAACCCATCAGGCGATTGACTTTTTTGGAACTAAAAAGAGAATAGTGTCCGCAATCGTGCATCAAAGAGAAACAACGTCCTGAAAAAAGTGTCATCAACACCATTATCGGCGGCAGCAGGAATACAGAAATGGCAGCAGCTTTAAATGCTAAAAACCATAAAAATGTATAAGGAATCACTGTATTGAGTATTTGGCAACTAGCTTTCAAGTTGTTGCTCTTCATATAAGGAGTTAGCACAAAATCCGACTTTTTGAGCGCGCTTTTCATTCAGTATGTCTATGGTGTGTGGATAAGTGCTTAGCTTAGCATCAGGAGAGGTTCGCTATTTGGGGTTTTGTTTTATTGCAGGTAATGGGGTAAATTTCGTTTGAAAATTTACCCATACTTTACCAATCTGCTGATAATTTTTAGTTCATTAGCTCCTCCTTTAGATTGTCTCGTCAAGCGGAAATTTATCGCAGCTTTGACGTAATTTATCATAACAAACTGCCGGAGTAATTGCTAATCCTTCCCGCAAATATATTTTTATTTGACCGTCACCTATTAGGATAATAATTTCTTGGGTGGGATTGTAGGGAGCCATGATTTGAATAAATGTGAGAGAGGAGATGGCTTTATTGACTGTCGTTGCCAATCATCTTTGAGCGACAATTCAGTTATAAATTGTAAGTGATGCGGCACCGTATCAACCTGCCACTTCACAGGTGTATTGATAGGCCGATCTACATAACAAATCACCAGGCGTGAAAAATCCATTTCAAGCAGTGTATTCAATAGTCAGCATATTTTGGTGAATGAACAGATTCTGTCAATACCCAAAGCTACCTTGCGGCTTGTTATCTTCAACTCGCATTGATTTCTTGCCGCAGCACTGTAGCAGACTTTACCATATTTTTCAGCGCGGGAACAGTCTGCAATAAAGAATCTGTCTCTAATTTCCCACTCAAAAATGCTTTCAGGGGTTTCTTTATTTCCCGGTTGTTACCAATCCGATGATATTCCCATGTCTCAGCGAGAATTGTTGCAACTCTGGTTTGTGTGCAGAAAAAACTGTAAAGCCTGTCAGCCGCCGAGCAAATTGCTGCACCCGAAGGCATTAATATGATTGTTAGTTGCACGATCGCCATTCAGTGATTGATTTATGCCGCTATTGTTGCTTGCATCGTCTGTGGCATACTTGACCGTTGCGGGATCTACCCCAACTCTATCGCAGGTTCAAAAGTTGGGCTACTGGCGAAAACTTTTTATAGGCGGGCGATAGGGGCGATCGACAAACCGCCAATCTCGGAAACCAAAGCTGACACAACATCCAGAAGCGCAGAGGATTTTGGCTCAACTCCTTGAGAATATAATTTGAAGAGCGATCGCAATTGCCTGCGTTTTTTGTGCTCGGAGATAGCTCGGATTTGCTACAATCTAATCGCACACGCGACAAGAAATGGGTTATGACCGAACTATTAGATGAGACGCTTTCTATTGAAATGGCCGCTCGCATCAAAAGCAACCGTAAAAACTGCTTTGACAACGCCTGTAAAGCAGCGTTAGCAACCGAGGGCGCGATTTATGTTCAAGGCTTTTTAGCCGTGCCGGGAGTGCCATATAAACCCATCGAATATAGCTGGATTGAACTCGACGAGCGAATTGTTGACCCAACCTTTCCCCATCTCGGTTTCATCGCTCAAGACATTCATTACTTCCCAGTCCAGCGCTTCAGCGTCAAGAAACTCAAAGCAATCCTAGAAGAATCAAAAGAAGATTATCCTGAAGACGACCCGCTGCCGATTTATGGCAATCAACCTTATGAATATTACGGCGATTTGATGTTAGGCGGTAGCGATTACCAAAATGCTTACGATTTGGCGGCCACTAAATGCAGGGAATTGAACCAACCCAAAAAACAGGATGCGAACTAATCAGGACTAAGGCAAAAAAATGGTTTGACGCGCTACTTACACTGGAAAGGTGCGCAGTGCGCACCCTACGTATAGAGGTTTAAGTAAGTGCTGAAGATCCAAACCTCGAATAATGAAAAGCAGCCAATAACGGATCTAATTTCTGATTCCCAATCCAATCAGCCAACAATTTAGCCGTCACCGGAGCCAACAAAATGCCATTGCGGTAATGCCCCGTAGCCCATGTCAAATTCTCCCAAGCACTAGCACCCAAAATCGGCAACTCATCAGGAGTAGTCGGCCGAAATCCCCACCAAAACTCCAGAATCGGATAATTTTGTAATTCGGGATATAACTTAATCGCTCCTGCTAGCAAACTTTGGATTCCCGCAGGCGTATTTCCCGGCGTAAAATCGACATTTTCGCTAGTTGCACCAATAATAATTCTGCCATCTTGACGCGGCACAATATAAATGCCAGTCCCGAATAGAACGGTTTGCAGGGGCTGGATAATTCCACAATCTTCTGGTACACATACTGACAGCATTTGTCCCTTTCTTGGAAAAACAGGAACATTCAATAACTGCTCCGACCAAGGGCCCGCAGCCAAAACATAACGGTCAGCTTGTAATTTTCCTGCCGTTGTTTCCACTCCAAAAACTAGGTTTCCCTGCCGAATAATTTCCCCGGCATTGCCTTGAATAATCTCAATCTGCAATTCTTTAGTTGCGGCCTGAAGCGTCCGAAATAAAGCGCGGTTGTCTACTTGAGCGTCGTCAGGATACCACCAACCGCCAATTACTTCTTGACCTAATCCAAACTGGTGTTTGCGAACAGTATTTCTGTCCAACCATTGATAATTAAGATTTGACAAAAGTGGCTTTTCTTGAGGATCGTTTTGACAAACTGGTGCGAGAATTCCCGATCGCCAATATCCCGTTTTCAATCCGGTAATATTCTCTAGCCGTTCCACCCAGGCGGGATACAGTGCGCGGCTTTGCAAGCACAAATCCAGCATCGGACTGGGGGGAATTCGTTCGGCTTGCGGGGCAAGCATTCCCGCGGCAGCCCGGGCAGTCGGTTGTTTAGAATCGGCGGTGAGAACCGCGACAGATGCCCCTCGCAATTTCAGTTCTACTGCTAGCGAAAGACCAATTATTCCGCCGCCAATAATCAGAATATCTTTAGATGAATTCATTAACTTTTATATGGACTTTCTGGCTTTTTTAACCTCTCGGATTTCTTTATGATAAGGTGCCCCGCGTGCACCTTACAGTGAGAATTCTTGCACAAGTCTTACAGATTATCTGGCAAGGCGATCGTCCTATCTGCCTTCGTTAACAAAAAATCTATGCTTGGGGTTTCCAGACAGTTTCAGAACCTTGACCCCAGAAACCGTCATATTTTGTCACCTTAATATCGCCTAAAACCTTGGTTTGGCAGGACAAACGGCGGTTGGAGGCGGGAGAATGGGGAGGAACCGAAAGTCGGGCTTTTTCGCGCCACTGCGCCTCGGAAACTTCGCCCTCGACGGTGACGGCGCAGGTGCCACAAGTGCCGAGGCCGTGGCAGTTGATGACTTTGGCGTTGCCGTTGTAGAGATCGATGCCGTTTTTGAGCAATACTTCACGGAGATTCGCTCCGCGATCGCACTCAAATGTTTTGCCTTGCGCTTGTACCTTGACCACAGCTATTTACCCCAGTTAGATTTATGTTAATTTTCCTATATATTATCGCATTAAATTCAAATAAATTCATCTAATATGGTAAGTGATATATTACCAATTTCTCGATCGCAATTTCCCATGACAAATCGGCTCTGGATCTACGATACCACGCTGCGAGACGGTGCTCAGTGTGAGGGACTCTCCTTATCTCTCGAAGACAAACTGCGAATTGCTCGGCAGTTAGACAGTTTAGGAATTCCCTTTATTGAAGGCGGCTGGCCGGGGGCGAATCCTAAAGACGTACAATTTTTTTGGCGTCTCAAAGAACAGCCCCTAACTCAAGCAGAAGTTGTAGCTTTTTGTTCGACTAGGCGGCCGGGAACTACAGCAGCTAATGATGAAATGTTGCAGGCTATTTTGTCCGCCGGTACTCGCTGGGTGACGCTGTTTGGCAAGTCGTGGGATTTGCACGTTATTGAAAGTTTGAAGACGACACTAGAAGAAAATTTGGCGATGATTCGAGATACAATTGAATATTTGCGGAGTCAGGGAAGGCGCGTTATTTACGATGCCGAACACTGGTTTGACGGCTACAAACACAATCCAGATTATGCTATTAAAACTTTAGAAGTAGCTGCCGATGCCGGTGCAGAATGGCTAGTGCTTTGCGATACTAACGGGGGTACTTTACCTCACGAAGTCAGTCAGGTTGTTTGCGATGTTTTAGAAGCTTTAGGAACCGATCGCGAAAAATCTTTACAATTAGGAATTCACACTCACAACGACTCGGGAGTTGCGGTTGCTAATGCTTTGGCTGCTGTGCGGGAAGGAGTGACGATGGTACAGGGAACTATTAACGGTTACGGCGAACGCTGTGGCAATGCCGATTTATGTTCCTTAATTCCTAATTTTCAGCTAAAGTTGGGTCATAATTGCATTGAAAACGAGCAATTAGTTAGATTAACTCAAGTAAGTCGCTCGATTAGTGAAATTGTCAATCTTGCTCCTGACGATCGTGCTCCTTTTGTCGGTCTTTCGGCATTTGCTCACAAAGGCGGAATCCACGTATCGGCTGTTGAGAAAAATCCGTTAACTTACGAACATTTGGAACCGGAAAAAATTGGCAACAGGCGGCGAATTGTGATTTCGGATCAAGCCGGTTTGAGCAATGTTTTGGCGAAGGCGCGCACTTTTGGAATGGATCTCGATCGCAAAAATCCTGCTTGCCGCCAAATTTTGGAAAAATTGAAAAATTTGGAAAGCCAGGGATATCAATTTGAGGGTGCTGAGGCTTCTTTTGAATTGTTAATGCGAGAGGCTTTGGGAAAGCGCAAGCATTTATTTGAAATCAAAGGTTTCCAAGTTCACTGCGATAAAGGTAAGGAGGAGACAGTTAATTCTTTAGCAACCGTGAAAGTGACTGTTAACGGTCAAGATATTCTGGAATGCGCGGAAGGGAACGGGCCTGTTTCGGCACTTGATGCGGCTTTGCGGAAGGCTTTGCGGAATTTTTATCCGGCAATTACTGATTTTAACTTAACAGATTATAAGGTGCGAATTCTGGACGGATGTGCGGGAACTTCTGCTAAAACTCGCGTTTTGGTTGAGTTTAGCAACGGTCAAGACCGCTGGACGACTGTGGGGGTTTCTGGTAATATTTTGGATGCTTCTTATCAGGCGGTTGTTGAGGGTTTGGAGTATGGTTTGGTGTTGGGAGATAGGGAGGCGATCGTTTTAACTGTGTCGAGTTATTAGGTTAACGGCGAAGAGAATTTGCCTGAATATCGATGTTTAAATAGATACCAAATACCAAGGGGAGCATCTCAATGAAAGCAGCCAAGCTAGAAATTGGAGTTTTGAGGCAGGAGGCTCTATTGCTTCGAGGCAGGAGGAAAGAGTCAGAAGGAAGGAGCCAGAAGAAGTGTTTTTACAAATATGAGATGCTCCCCTACTTTTGGGAGCATCTCAATGAAAGCAGCCAAACTAGAAATTGGAGTTTTGAGGCAGGAGGAAAGAGTCAGAAGGAAAGAGCCAGAAGAAGTGTTTTTACAAATATGAGATGCTCCCCTACTTTTTCACCTCATTATTATTACCTTCTCCAACGATCGATCGCATTCCTTCGAGCGTAGCGGGAATGCTGCGCGGGTCCATAAACATCACCTTGCTGCTGTCGCTGGTGCCAATTTTTAGACCCATATCCAGATAGTTTTGAGCTAACAAAAATTGTAAAGCTTCCCGAGCAGTGGGGTCATTTTGCAGAGTTTTGGCGATTATTTGCAAGGCCTCAGAAGTAGCTTGAGCTTTCAAAACCTGACTTTGGCGTTCTGCTTGAGCTTTCAGGACGATCGCCTTTTGTTGAGCTTCCGCTTCCAAAATAGTCGCTTTTTGGCGCGCTTCTGCATCCAGAACTTGCGCTTCTGCTTTACCTTTGGCGCTGTTAACTGCTGACTCGCGTTCGCCCTCGGATGTCAGAATTGCCGCCCGCTTGCGTCGATCGGCTGCCATCTGCAATTCCATCGATTCCTGTACAGTTTTAGAAGGGATAATATCGCGCAATTCTACCCGCGTTACTTTCACTCCCCAAGGATCGGTAACAATATCTAAATCTCTGAGCAAGATTTCATTAATTTGAGAACGAGCAGTAAAGGTTTGTTCGAGATCCAGTTGACCCATTTCGGCGCGAATTTGAGTCAGCACCATATTTACCATTGCTGACTGGAGATTTTCTACTTTGTAACAAGCTTTTTCCAAGTCTACAATGCGCCAGTAAACCACAGCATCAACGGTGATGGAAACGTTGTCGCGGGTAATACAAGCTTGCGGAGGAATATCTAAGACTTTTTCCCGAATTGTTTGCTCGTACACGACGCGATCGAGAAACGGCTTGACAAAATTCAAACCGGGTTCCAGTTTCTTGCCACTGTATTTACCTAAAGTTTCCACCAGCGCTTCATTTCCCTGATTGATAATCTTGACGGAACCTGCGAGGGCTGAGCCGCCGAGTGCTAAAAATACAAGTAAAAAAAATTGTTCCACGGTCGTCTCCTATAAATATAGAGTGTTGACTGTTGACTGTTCTATGTTGACTAATGACTGATGACTAACTACTAATTGCCTGTGATTAATTACGCATTTTGTTTAAGAATGCAAGAGATTTTCTGGCAAAACTATCAGAGTAGTGCCTTTCCGTCCCACGACAATTACGTTTTGGTTGGGGGGGATAGTGGCCTTCGTGTCTTCGCAGCGAGCTTGCCAAGAATTCCCCTCATAAATGACTCTGCCGGCTTCTCCGGGGGGAATTTCTGTCAAAGTTTTTGCTTCCTGAGAATCTGCGATCGCCCTTGCGGTGCCTTTTGGTATCAACCGCCGAGACAGCATCACAAAAACTGTCGAAAAAACCATCCACAGGAATATTTGTAAATTAACGTAAGGTAGAACTAGAGAGCATCCAGCTACGGCGAAGGCGCTCAGTCCCATCATAAAAGCGACAAAAGCAGTCGGGAGAAATAGCTCTGCCAAACAGAGCAAAGACCCAGCTAGCAGCCAAAGGAGCGTCGGAGTCAAGATCATAAAAAGAATAGGTGATACTATTTAGATCTTAGATTGGAAATTTAAGATTTAAGAATTGCCAACAACTGACTGTGCAAGGGTTTGCGACTTGCAGCCGCTCAGAGCGATTTTTCGCGCTGCCTTACCAGGTTGAGGCTTCCATCCTACTCCAAGTCAGAGTTCACTAACTTAAATTACAATTTAAGCCGGTGCAGACTGGCAGAAACTACAATTTCTAGGGGCCCAAAGGCAGTTAAGAAATTGATAGGGGCTAAAATCAGTTTATTCTCAAGCTCATGAATTTGGGCTTGCGAATCATATATCTTCAGAATGTTTTTACACAAACTATTTCGATATGATCAGCAGTTTCTCCGAACCCATTTATTGCCCGAATCTTAGCTGTGCCGATCCCCGCAATACCTTTGGCCGCCAGCACTGTGCAGCTTGCGAAACCGATTTAATTTATCGCTATGTGTGGGTGGTGGGGCAAGCAGCCGAGGAAGTGCCGGTGGGTAAGGTAATAGCCGATCGATACTTTGTCATTGCACCCCAAATCTGGCTCGACAGCCGTCCAGTTGTGCCTCCCAGCGTCCCGGAACAACTGCCGGATAGCATTATGCCTTACCTGCATTTGTATCCCCAACGGCTGCATACGCCGGAAGTATACGGTTTTTGTGCGCTAGGGGAAGCACCGGAAGCGACAGAGGTGCTGTTGTTGGAAAATGTGCCCATCAATAATTTCGGTCGCCTGTATCCTTCTATTTTAGAATCTTGGTCGGGGACAAGCGCCGCGCGCCAAGTTTACTGGCTGTGGCAAATGCTCCAACTGTGGGCGCCGCTGTCGGAACAAGGAGTAGCTTCGAGTTTGCTGGTACCGGAAAATTTGCGGGTGGAAGGTTGGCGGGTACGCCTGCTGGAACTGCACCGGGGCAATTTTGTACCGACGCTGCGGGATTTGGGAGATGTGTGGTCAGGTTTGGTGGAATCAGCGCAACCCGAGGTGCAGTCGAAACTCGGAGAGATTTGTCAGTTTATGCGCCGCAGCAGCATGAATTTCGACGCGATCGCCCTGGAACTAAACGATTTATTATTAGAACAAGCCGCTAAATTGCCTCTACATTTAGAAGTAGTCGGCATGACCGATACCGGGCCGCAGCGCTCCAAAAATGAAGACAGTTGCTATCCGGTTGCTACTGATTTTCAATTTAGCAAAACTTCAGGGGGCGAGAAACTAATTCCTTACTTGACAATGGTTTGCGACGGGGTTGGAGGCCACGAAGGAGGAGAAGTTGCCAGTCAATTAGCCGTCCAGTCCATGAAAGCTTTAATCCAAAATTTGCTCGCAGAAATTGCTGAACAAGAAGAGTTGATGACGCCTACAATGGTCATCAAGCAACTCGAAGAAATAGTGAAAGTTGTGAATAATGTGATTTCCGCTCAAAATAACGAGCAGGGAAAAGAGTTGCGACAGCGGATGGGGACGACTTTGGTGATGGCCCTCCAGTTGCCTCAAAAAGTGAAAATTTCCGAGGATTTGCCCTCGAATAACAGTCACGAACTTTATTTGGTCAATGTTGGAGACAGCCGGGCTTATTGGATTGGCAAAAATTACTGTCACCGGCTGACTGTGGACGACGACGTAGCCTCAAGGGAAGTCCAGCTAGGACACTGTTTATACTGGGAAACTCAACTGCGAGCCGATGCAGGAGCCCTGACTCAAGCTTTGGGAACGCGGGACGGCGATTTCCTGCGCCCGACGATTCAGCGATTTATTGTCGAAGAGGAAGGCTTACTGCTGCTGTGTTCCGACGGTTTGAGCGACAACGACTGGGTAGAGAAATCTTGGGAGAATTACGGCCCAGAGGTGCTCGATGGCAAAATGTCTTTGGAAGCTGCAGTTCAGTCTTGGATTCGTCTCGCCAACGAGAAAAACGGTTATGACAACACCTCGGTGGTGGCCACTCACTGTCGGATGTCGCCGGAGAGATTGGTACTGTTTGATCCGGCGGTGGCGTCAGCGCCGGCGTCAGCGCCAGCGTCCGCCTCGGTGTCGCTGCCGCCGTCCCTGCCGCGGTCCCTCCAGAAGTCCGGGAGGATTCCAGAATCTCAGCTTTCAGAATCGTCCAAACAGTTGTTATACCCCGAAACTTCCCCCGCCCCGGAACCCGTTCAACAACGGCGATCCAAGCTGCCGCTTCCCCTACTGGGGGTGTTGGGGCTGATATTAGCCGGCGGCGGTTTAGGTTTGTGGGTGCAAAGCCTCCAAAGCCGCCAGCCAGAGCCCGCACCACTTCCGCCACCGCCGGAAACTCCCGCCCCAAGTTTTTCGGAGAGTCCCTCGCCCGGTGCCGAGAGTCCCTCGCCGTCGCCCGAATCGAGCCCTGCGGAAATTCCGCCGCCCGATAGCGAGAGTCTCTCGCCGTCGCCCGAATCAACTCCTGCGGAAATTCCGCCGCCCGCTAGCGAGAGTCTCTCGCCGTCGCCCGAATCAACTCCTGCGGAAATTCCGCCACCCGAAGAAACGGAAACTCCGCCATCAGCGGAGTAAGGGAGATTACACCTCTTGCAAAAATCCTTTTCCTCAATTGATGGGCCCCAGAGCCCGTCCTAATTATTTTTGCAAGAGGTCTATTGAATTAATTTGAGGCAGAAGGAAAGAGGCAGAAGGAAGGAGCCAGAAGAAGTGTTTTTACAAATATGAGATGCTCCATCACAGTTAATGATTTTGTATCATAGTCCGCTGGCAGAAACAAGATGGCTAAAAAGTCAGCCATCGCTACAAAAAGCAGTTTAAAATTCCTAATAATTCCAGTTCAACTAACAATTAGCGATTAGCAACTAACAACATAAGCTTTTTTTATCTTGACGGCGCACAATTTATTAACTATAATTACCAGGCCAAAAATAACAAAAATCTTACGCCTAACAGTTTTTCTCAAATAACCGTTAAACTATTCTAACGTTTGCGCGTAGCCAACCTCGCAGGCACAACCTATATCTGTTAAGGATTCGTCCTGATTCACAGGAGCAAGATTTTAAAATATGCATCTCAGCGAACTGACTCACCCAAACCAATTACACGGCCTCTCGATTCATCAACTCGAACAAATTGCCCGACAAATTCGAGAAAAGCATTTAGAAACTGTAGCCGCTAGCGGCGGCCACCTCGGCCCAGGATTGGGTGTAGTCGAACTGACCTTAGCACTCTACCAAACACTCGACCTCGATCGCGACAAAGTTACTTGGGATGTCGGCCACCAAGCTTATCCTCACAAATTAATCACCGGCCGCTACAACCAATTCCACACCCTGCGCCAAAAAGACGGCGTTGCAGGCTATCTCAAGCGCTGCGAGAGCAAATTTGACCACTTCGGTGCAGGTCACGCTTCCACAAGCATTTCCGCAGCACTAGGAATGGCAATGGCGCGCGACCTCAAGGGAGAAAACTTTAAAACTGTAGCAGTCATCGGCGACGGCGCCTTGACGGGCGGCATGGCACTCGAAGCGATTAACCACGCGGGCCATATGCCGAAAACCAATTTGTTAGTTGTGCTCAACGACAACGAGATGTCAATCTCGCCCAACGTCGGCGCAATTACCCGCTATCTGAACAAGATGCGATTGTCGCCACCGGTGCAGTTTCTCAAAGATAACTTAGAGGAACAATTCAAACACATTCCCTTTGTCGGCGAAACTTTTACTCCAGAAATGGAACGCCTCAAAGAAGGGATGAAACGCTTGGCAGTCTCGAAAGTTGGAGCAGTAATTGAAGAATTGGGCTTTACTTACATGGGCCCGGTAGATGGACACAATTTGGAAGAGTTAATTGCCACTTTCAAACAAGCTCATACCATTCAAGGGCCGGTGTTGGTTCACGTTGTGACGGTGAAGGGCAAAGGATATGCGATCGCCGAAAAAGACCAAGTAGGATATCACGCCCAAAATCCCTTTAACTTAGCCACCGGCAAAGGCATTCCCTCCACCAAACCCAAGCCTCCAGCTTACTCGAAAGTCTTTGCCCACGCCCTGGTCAAGCTAGCAGAAGATAATCCCAAAATTGTCGGCATTACCGCTGCAATGGCAACCGGAACAGGTCTGGATAAACTTCATGAAAAACTGCCGAAACAGTACATTGATGTCGGCATTGCCGAACAACACGCCGTGACTTTATCCGCTGGTTTAGCCTGCGAAGGAATGCGCCCGGTTGTGGCAATTTACTCGACATTTGTGCAGCGGGGATACGACCAAATAATTCACGATGTCTGTATCCAAAATTTGCCAGTTTTCTTCTGTTTGGATCGCGCCGGAATAGTTGGCGCTGACGGCCCCACCCACCAAGGAATGTACGACATTTCTTTCTTGCGGTGTCTGCCAAATATGACAATTATGGCGCCAAAAGATGAGGCAGAATTGCAGCGGATGGTCGTCACAGGAATCAACCACACCAGCGGCCCGATCGCGATGCGTTACCCGCGCGGTAACGGTTACGGCGTACCTTTGATGGAGGAAGGTTGGGAAGAATTGCCGATCGGCAAAGCCGAAATTCTCCGCAACGGCGACGATTTGCTGATCTTGGGTTACGGTTCAATGGTTTATCCGGCAATGCAAACCGCCCAGATTCTGAGCGAGCACGGTATTGAAGCAACTGTCATCAATGCGCGTTTTGTCAAGCCTTTGGACACTGAATTAATCTTGCCTTTAGCACAGCGAATCGGCAAAGTTGTCACAATGGAAGAAGGCTGTTTGATGGGCGGCTTTGGTTCAGCAGTAGCTGAATCTTTGCTCGACAATAATGTTCTCGTGCCACTGATGCGGTTGGGTGTACCCGATACCTTGGTAGATCATGCAACGCCTGAACAATCATTTGCCAGTTTGGGATTAAATCCGTCGCAAATGTGCGATCGTATCTTAGCCACATTCAGCCGCAAACAGTCTCCTGTTAGCGTGTAAATAGCTCGAATTGTAGGGTGCGCCTAGCGCACCTTACCCTTCGAGATCCGAGCAGCAGGATTGAAGGAAGACTTGAGGATAAGGGAGAAAAACAATGACTAACGTGAAACCAAATCGTACCTTAAATTTTAATCGGCCGCCAGTGGCTAAAAAATCGGCGGTTAGTAGTTGATATGTCGGCAGGTATTGTGACATGGGAAGCGAGTTAAAAGCAAAATGAATTTAAAAAGTTTTGACATAGTAATAGTAGGAGCCGGCCCTGCAGGCGGTCACTGCGCGAGAATCCTAGCCAAATCCGGTCACAAAGTCTTGCTGGCAGAGCAAAACGACAATTTTAATAAAAATGACTTTTCTAGTGCCGCCACGCCTCTAGAAACCCTCTCTAAATTTGATTTGCCCGAATCCGTTATCGGCAGTTTTTGGCACAAACTTACTATTGAAACTAGCAAAGTCAGTCAAACTTGGGAGTCTCCCGAAAGCTTGGGAGTGGTTCTCAACTTTGCTAAATTTAGAACATTTTTAGCACGCGAAGTTGAGGAATTTGGCGGTGAAGTTTGGCTTGGTTATCGCTACATTCGACACTCACAAGAAAACAGCGAAACAATAGTTGAATTCAAACAGTTATCCGACGGTCAAATTATCAAAGTTAGCACGAAAGTATTGGTTGATGCTACTGGCTTTGCTAGGGCGATTATGTACGAAAAAGAGAATGATAAGCCAGATTTTTTGTCGGGAACCGGAATCGAATATTTAATTGAAGTAGAGCCAGAAGTTTACAATAAATACAGCGGTGATTTAATCTTCTTTTTGGGCGATAAATGGATGCCGAAGGGTTATTCCTGGATATTCCCAATGGAACAAAACAGGCTGAAAGTTGGTGCGGGGCGCATTTTTTTAGATCCGAAAACGGTGAAGCATTTGTCGCCGCTGAAAAAATATATTGATTTACTGATTGATGAATATCTGAATTCTAAAAATTTTAAAATTATTGACAAACACGGTTCGACGCTGAAATACAGTCCTGGTTTGAAGGATATTTATTGTAAGGATAATATAATTGCGATCGGCGATAGTGTTTCGACAGTAAATTTTTTGGGTGGGGAAGGGATTAGACACGGGATGGATGGTGCCCAAATCGCCGGGAAATATATTCAAAGCTATTTGGAGGGGAAAATTTCAGATTTTCGGGATTATGAGACGGAAATGCACCGCAAGTTTGATAAGAAATGGAATATTTCGGAAAGGTTGGCGGTGAGAAAATATATCGATGATGTTAACGATCAACTGACCGATAAAATGATTTCTTATTTAAAGTATATGAAAACTGAAGATGTTATGGATATTTTATTTTATTATAAGTTTGAGAAGATTTCCAGAGGGTTAGGCGGTTATTTGCAGCGGAAAATCAAGGGATTGATTAAGCGATTTCACTTGTAAGGTGCGTCTGTTGAGAAATTGTTAATTGAGGGAAAAATATCGCTGGCTGACTCACCCTACAAACCTAATTGCCATAGAAAATTTTCTGCTGTAACTTTAATGCGCGGTAGCGACAGTAAAGCATCGTCAAAACTGCTAAAATTTGACCTATACGATACACCAAAAGTATACCCACTCGCTCCAATTAAATGCGCTACGATTGGATCGACATCCCCATAAGGATAGGCAAAAGATTTAACCGATTTCTCTAATCCCCGTTCCAAGATAGCACGGGATTTCGCCCCCTCCCGCACAATTTCTGTCGGCGACAATGCAGTAAGAGGTTGATGAGTAGCAGACATCGAACCGACTTCAATTCCTGCATCCCGCAGTTGCCGAATTTCCTGCCATCCCATTAACTGCACTTCTTCAAATTCGGCTTTTTCCCAACTATTTGTCTTTCCTATCGACTCCGCTACAAGAAAAACAGTCGCTGTAAAATCAAAGCGTTTTAGCAGAGGCCAAGCATATTGGAAAAAGTCGAGATAGCCACCGTCAAAAGTCATCAATACAGCTTTACCGGGTAAAGGAGTTTTATCCCGTTTCGCACTTTGCCAATTTTCCCAACTCGCACTATAATAACCGCGATCTTTGAGATACTGCAACTGTTGTTCCAAAACCTGCGGAGTAACTGCGTCTAAACCGTCAGGAGAAATGCGACGGTAGGCGAGAATCGGCAGCCTTTGTGTAACGCTATAATTGTTAAAAACTTGAGGTTTCACCGAGCGAGAAACTTCCCGATAAGAAGATTTTGAGCCAATGATTTCCGGTGCGTAAAATACTTGCTTTGGAAACTCGTTTTCTGGGGCAATTTCAATTGTCGGTTCCCCCGCGATTGCTGCCGCTGACGCGATTTCCTGCAGCGCTGCCGCCGGGAGTGCGGCTCGGCGGCTGACACTCGTTCCGATCGCACCCGATCGCCTGCCGAATATCACCGCATTTTGGGGATAAATGCCCCCAGCACCCGGTGCATTCAACCAGTCGGGCAAATTCGACCTTTGTTGAGCACAAGAGGCTAAGCGCGATCGCAGCCCTTGCTTGCCGTTGAGTGGTTTTCCCAACAAAGCTTCTCGCACGGCGACGACGCACAACTCAAAACCGCTATTTCGAGTAATTGTCGATCGCAATTTTTGAGCCGAAACAAAATTATTTTCCACCGCAACACTGACAATACCGACAGCAACGCCGCCTACTTTCACCAGCACGTCTATTTCAGGAAGCTCAACTTTTATATTAGTAAATTCCTCGCTAACTTCTACAGCCATCAAATCTTTTTCGAGCGTAATTGTTGGGACTTCCTCAGCTATTTCAGGATTGTAGAAATCCTCCAAATGCCAATGCGGACGCCCCCATAATTCTTGCAAAAATAGCGTCCAGTCATGTTTAGGCTGCAATGGTTCCAGCAAAGTTTGCCACAATCTATTGCCTTTTTCGCAGCGATTGCGTTGAAAGAAGCGATCGAGAATTTGCCACGCAAACTGGGCTGCGATCGCATCCGTCAAAACCGCAGCCGCCACCATGCCATTGCAAATCGGCAATTCAATAATACCGAGTTTAATTCCTTCTAGTTTGATCGTAGAGCACAGGCGATCGTGTATTTGCGGAAGAGCGCAAATATCGGAAATTGGTTCGCTCACTTCCACCGTCAACTTCCAGGCAATTTCACCCTTGACTCGCTTAATGTTATCTAAAATATATCTGATTTCATTGCTTTTAAAAATTTTATGATATTTCTGAACTTTATTACTTTTAACCTCTCTCTCGATCCCTTGGTGCCAAGGTAGATTTAAACTGAGATGAGCAGCTTTTTCTTGATAAAATTTTAGCATTCTATCATCATATTCAATTTCCATAAAATCACAAATTTCTTCTAATTTTTTGAGTTTATTATCTAGAATTTCCTCATACTTGACTAATATATGATTAGATTTTTTAGCATATTTGTGACTAATTAACATCGCCTCTTTCCAGCGAGTTATACAGTGGTTTAAATCCCAACCCGGCCCCCATAAATCATGAGAATTTCTAGTAGCCTCATGCAGAGAAGCTATGGTATCCATACTGTTTCGTAAAATATGTATAAATTTAGCATCCGGCAACAACCGCTGTATATCCTCAATAAAATATATGTGTTCTGGCGTTTTTTCCAACCAAATACTTTTGTTTTGTTCCGTCGCCAAACCATCCAAAATTTCGACAAACCACCTAACTTTAGTGCCTACAGTTTGACTATCATCAAAACCTTGCAAAAGTTCAGGGCGATTAATCTCATCCTTAAAAAAAGCTTCCATCCTACTAGGAAACTTTCGCACAAATTTTTTGTACAGCAAATAGTGAAAAAACTTAGATTCAGGAAAAGAAATAACTTCAGGATGAGCGGCTAACAAACTTTGAAGCATGGTTGTGCCGCTCCTCGGAGAGCCTACTAAAAATATCCTTTTCATTTTTATACCTCATAAATGGTTTGTGAATGACATTTTTTTGAGGGAAACACAGAGAGCGCTAAGCCCACAGAGTAAGAGAAGAAAGAGATTTAATTGATGTATGATTATAAATCATTTGTCAACATCTCTTTTTTAGCTGGACTCAAATATTTGCTTAACTCCACGTAAAATTTTCTTTTAACAAATCCGAAAGTTCCTGATTGTAAGGTGTGAAATAATTAGTCAATTCTTGTTCGAGTTCAGGCGGCATTTGGCTGTATAGCTCTACATGATTAATTTCATATTCTTTAATTGCACTCTCACTAATATCTAAGAAATTCAATACTTCCGAAAAGACTTGGCCGGGATTTGCGTAAAAATCTTCTGTTTTGAGAATTAGCAACTGTTCCCTGGGAAAATAATCAAGCCAATTTTTAATTTGTTCTACATAAATTCCCCGCGACAAATAGGAATAATGCTGGTGATTAAAACTGTAATAATTTTCATCGGCTTTCATTTTTTCAATCTCACCTTTGAGCCGATCTGGTTCAGAAGCGAGCGCCTTTTCAAAATCCAACTTTTCGCAGCCACTCGCCACTTCTAAATGATAGTGCATCCATGCTCGTTTTACCGGGTTTCGCAGCATCACAATCAGCTTAACATCCGGGAAACACTTGTAAACCCGCTCGGCCACTAAAGGATGATAAATATAATAAGCAGTCATCTCCCACAGCAACACCTTTTCACCAGTTACAGTGCGAGCCAACTGTTGGCTGTACCAATCAACACCACGCTCATAATTCACATCAAAAAAGTGAATTTCGCGGGAATTTTCTTTAATTTGCAAGTACTTTGCGAGATAGCCGTAGAGAGATTCCGTGCCACAGTTTTGAGCGCCAATAATTAAAAAATCAGGTTTTTGCTTAAGTCCCAACTGATTTGAAGCATTGACGTAGCCGGGATTATTTTTATTCAAATCGTAAGTTGTAGTGGCTGGTTCCGGTAAATCCAGAAGTGGCATTTTGCCCTCAAATTCCCAGCGGTACGGCGGACAAAGAATCGTTTTTTGGTTGACAGTCGATCGCACGTACAGCGGATAAACCTGCCAATGATAATCATAGGCGTAAGCCAAAGTTTCCTCGTAAACCCCAACATTCACGTAATACTGACCGTTTCCTAAATCCAGTCTGTCTATTTGCAGCCGGATTTTGCCTTTCCCTTTCACCAGTGGGAGCAGTCTGCCCATTTGATTAGTATTAGTCTCAAAACAACTTTGACCATCATCCCTGCTGATTGTCACAGCAAAAATAGCCGCCGAAATTTCCTGAGACACCGAATAATTAATTTCAATGCTAATAGCATCACCGCTATCTATTTCCGAATTGGGAAACACTTTGACATCGCTAATTTCTACTTCCAAAGAACCGAACCGATTCTGATTACCTAGCAGTGGTGACTGGCTACTTGTAGCTTCCGCAGCAGGCAGGGTACTGCGATTTTCTGTGGACGATCGCATTTCTGACAAATACTGACCGACTATCACTTCCGGTTCCCCATAAGCCACAATTTCACCTGATTTTAGCCACAAAGCCCGATCGCACATTTTCTGAATTTGCGACGCGGTGTGAGAAATCAAAACAATTGCACATCCTTGATTCTTAAACTCAGTTATCTTATTCAAACATTTAGTTTGAAAAGCAACATCACCAACCGACAAATGTTCATCAACTAACAGCACTTCTGGATCGGTATGCACCGCCACCGAAAAAGCCAGCCGCATTTTCATCCCCGTACTGTAAGTCCGCATCGGGCTGTCAATAAACTGTTTTAACTCTGCAAATTCCACAATATCGTCAAACCGGCGCGCCACTTCCCGGCGAGTCAAACCGGCCACCACAGCACCCACAAACACGTTTTCTCTGCCCGTTAGATCCGTGTGAAAACTCGCACCCAAATCCAACAAGCCGCCAATTCTGCCGTTAACTTTAATAGAGCCTTCCTCAGCCCGGCAAATACCGCCGACAAGTTGCAGCAGCGTTGATTTTCCCGCGCCATTCTTGCCAAGAATTCCCAGCATTTCGCCCGGAGAAACAGTAAAATTTATATTACGCAGCGCCCAAAAACTCGCCTCCGGCTTCAGCTTCCACCAACCGGACAAAGCGGCTTCCATAATCGTATGAGGTTTCGCGGTAGAGTAGCGGTTAAAACGCTTACCCAAACCTTTGACAATAATTGCTTCACGCATTTACACTTCCTCCACAAAATGAGCGCTTTGCCGTCTAAAAATTCCCAGTCCGATGGGTAAAAGAGCCGCCACAGCCAAGCTCAAAATTAACAGAGCAGACCAATCCGGCTGCATACCTTTAAGAAGTATGGCGCGGTAAGCTTCAATCAGGGGCACCATTGGATTTAAGTAATAAAAAATCTTAAATTTGTCCGGGACGCTGCTGATGTCGTAGAAAATCGGAGTCAGGTAAAACAGCATCTGCAAAACTACTCCCAAAGTGTGCTGAGTGTCGCGGAAAGTGACATTCAAAGCGGCAAGGGGATAAGCAAAACTAACTGTCAGGAAAAACTGAATAATCATCAGTAGCGGCAACAACAAGAGCACTGCATTCAGAGGAGCGCCATCAATTGCCAGAAAGATAAGTAACACCGGCAATGCTAAGAAAAAGTGAATGAGCCCCGTCGTCGTCGTGACTACCGGCAAAATTGCCGGGGGGAAATTTGGCTGCCTGATTAATGGCTTATGATTGGTAATTAATGCCGTTGATTTAAATAATACCGTTTGAGACCAATTCCAGATTAACAAGCCGCTGAAAGCAAAGGAAGAAAATTTTGGAATATTAAGGGGTACGACAGAGCGAAACAAAAAGGAAAATACAGCCAACTGTAACAGCGGACTGATTAAAGTCCAAGCAATCCCCAAGGTCGATCGCTTGTAAAGTAATTTCATATCGCGATCGACCAACACCCGCAGCAAATCCCACCAATGAGCAATTTTGCGCCGATAAACCAGCTTTCCCGCATTTCTCACCGCACACCTCCGGCAACTATCTGAGCTTCTCGCCCGGATGCCTCCCAGGGCTGAATCTTAACCAAATTCTGGGTCAGCTTGTCAGCAATGGGTTCTAAAAAATCAGCTTCAATTTCTTTCCTTGCCATAATTACCATTGTCATTTTTTCTTCCTTTTAACTCTAAATTACTATTTATTTCAAATAAATTAAAGGCTTAATTACACCTCTATTTGTTTTTTTTCCTCTCATCTAATTATGTCAGTTAGTAGAAAGGATTTTTCAGTTTTTTTTGTCCAATACTGTACATAACTCTAGATGTTGAAGTAGGGTGTTGTCAACTAAGCTAGACTCAGAAAGATCGGCACTTTTGGGCATACCGTTAGCCCCGATCGCCCGAGCCAAGGGTGCGGCAAAGTCAAGCGCCAGAATCGATCGCAAGTGAGCGCCCCGCAGCGGTTCTGCGCCCGCTTGCGGAACAATGTGGCCTACTGTCCGTTCACCGTAATACAGGTAAACCCCAGCCGGGCGTTCCGCGTCTAGCAGGCGTTCTGCCTCGAACAAACCTTGCTGCAAATCGATGTCAATTTCATGTCCGCCCAAATCGCCGCTCGCCGGGCCTCCTTCCAAAAAACTAGAAATTGCCGATCGACTTTTCAACTCATCGATGACACCCCTCAAATACCAATAACCGCGCAATTTTTCCCACAACCACCGCCAAGTTCCCCGCATCCGCAAGCTTTCGAGTAAATCAAGAGATTTCCTCAGTCCCACGGCCAGGCAATCCACAGCAGCAGGCCAGAAAAACGTGACCGCCACCAGAATTTTATCTACCACCGAGTAAGCAGTTTCGTAGCCTGCTAGCTGCAGTGTCGGTCTAAGTTCCGGGTGTCGCTGGCCGATCAAAACATCAGATCGCCCTTCCTGACGGGATCTGCAGAAATAGCGATCGAGATTGTTGGTTTCGTGTTCGTAATGATAGCCCACTGCATCCCGCGCTACAGCAAAAGGTACATCAGCTTTCAGCAAACGCACCCCAAACTCGTAATCTTCCCCGCCGCAGTTCCCGAAAGCCGAATCGAAGCCATCAAGACGAGCAAACAGTTCTGCATCCAGAGAAAGGTTGCCACTGAGCAAATCTTTATAAGTAAATCGGCGATCCGGCTGGCTCATCTGATAAAACTTGTCTTCCCACCAGGATCGCGCTTGCACATCAAACAACCTAGTCGCTCCCTGCAACTTAGGCGGGTAAGGGCCCATGACAGCGCAGCCCGGACGCTCTCGGTGAGCGCGCGCGTGGCTTTCCACCAAAGGTGGCAGGGCTTCGATATCGTCGTCGAGAAACAGCAGCAATTGCCCGGTAGCCGAAGCAGCGCCCGTATTGCGGGCCATTGAAGCGCTCCGGCAATTTACCTCGATCGCGTGCAGTTTAAACGGAGCTTTGTACTCTCGTAGCATTGCCAAAGTATCGTCTATGCAGCTATCTGCCACCACAATAACTTCGATCAGCTCGAGCGGATAAGTCTGCGCGTGCAAAGCATCAAGAGCGCGCCGCAGCGAAGAACTTCGATTGTGGCTGGGAATAATTACGCTAACAGTTAGATGTTCCCTGTTCATATTAGATTGATAATTGGTAATTGGTAATTGTTATTTGGAAATTAATATTTGGTATTTGGTATGTGGCGATTTATAAGTGGTGATAAAAATTCCCAACACTCTTACTTCTTCGCTGTCCCATCAATATCCATCTGTTAAATCCCTTCAATCCACTACACCATCCGTTGCCGAATTTCCCTCTTCCTCCTGAGTAACTATTAATCCAAAAAGCTTAGACCTTAGTTTTATTTCCCCGATTAATCTGTGGAGTAAATCTAAAATCTAAAATCTAAAATCTAAAATTGATTGACTTTCCCTTTAACTTCCTGCAACCGCTTGCGAGAAGCAAAATAAGCCATCGGCCCGCTAATGCAGCCCCGCAGTTGAGCCAAAAGTAAATCACTAGGAATAGATCCCGGTTGCTTTCGCAAAGAAGCAAATAATTCAGGAATTTGCTTAGAATACAGCCATCCCAAAGCCAATCGCACCACCCCTAATTCGCGATTTTTTACCAAAATCCGCGTCCAGAAAGCATAGACTCCGATTCCGTAGCCTTGGAGCGTTTTTTGCAATTCTTCCCAAGTGCCCCGATGGCGGTGCCAGCTCAAGGCTCTCGGATCGTAGACGATGCGGTAGCCCGCGCGCAAAATGCGGGCAAACAGTTCGCAGTCTTCGCCGCCGACTGTGGGCGTTCCCGCCCCCAAAGCCTCGTCAAACAAGCCGATAGAGTCGATCGAACTTTTCCGCAAAGCCATACTCGCCGAAACCCCCACAGGAGCGACAACCAGCGGGTTGCAGTGCGCCCCGTCAAAAATTTGGCGCTCAAAGCCCCGCCCGTGGGGGCTGTAGCGCTCGAACCATTCTTGCGCCTCGGTTTCCAGTTCCAAGGGCATCACCAGCCCCGTGACGCACATCACTCGCGGATCGCTAAAATTCCGCAAGAGCGATCGCAGCCAGTTCGGATCGGGAGCAGCATCGTCATCTGTAAAGGCTACGAATTCATGTTTAGCTTCGCATAAAGCTCGGTTACGGGCAGCGCTGGAGCCTGGTAAGTCTTCGCGCACATAGCGGACTTTTGGGTAATTTTTGACCAGTTCCTTCGTAGCGTCCGTGGCCGGACAATTGTCAATTACTAAGTATTCCTGACCGTCGTCTGGGAGCTGCATAAACGCTTCAAGAGTGCGCCGCAAATCTTCCGGGCGATCGCGCGTGCAAACCGCTACTGTGGCGATCGGCATTACCTGCATGGGCCCGCGTTCATCCCATGCGAGGGCATCGTAGAGCCAATTTTTCCACAGGTTCTCGCCCGCAGCATTCATCAGTATTTCCTGCAATTGATCTCGATCGATGCGACCTCCGGCTACCGAAAATAGAGCTTGACCGATCGGTTTGCTGTGCAGTCGAATTAAAATCAAGGCTTTGCTGTAACGCTCCTCAACCGTAATTTCTGGCGGGAGTTTGGAGATTTCCAGGTCAAGAATAGCTGTTGCCATTTTATATTTTAGATTGCGAATCAATCATATAAACTCCGTATATTACCGGATGTATTTTAGCGAAAATTGTTTTATGGGATAGCAACTTCTCAATCCCATGCTTGCCTAGCCTCGCTCGCGAATCAAACATAAAGCATTATTTTTAATATTGCTTTTATTTATTTTTACTTTCTATTACCCGCTGATGTCAAGTTTTTTTCCAACAGAATATTTGTCGTCGAACACCTTAGCTCGTTGAGGCTGGTGTCAATTGCAGGTGTTATGGATCGTCGGCACTCTCCCCAGTCTCGCCATTAATGCCACCTCTAAGAACCTTATTTTTTGACAAAACCTGGTTTGTGCCAGCGCTCCTCTTTTCAGCTTGAATTGCGATCGGGTACTATTCTCTACAACATACCCAACAATTATACACTCTCCAAATTCAAATTTTCGCAAGTAGTAATTCTATAACAATCCCAAGTTAGTTGTGAGAATATAATAGAGACAACCCCTGAAATACTATTTTTTGAGCCTCAATTCAACTACTAAATATACTAGGGGAAAAAAATATATTGTATGGGCGGGTTTAGCTAAAAATTGATTTTATACAAGCCACTTTTTGAACTCCAAATTCCTCAGAGGCTGTTTATTCATAACACTTAGTTACCCGCTCTCAATGAGTTGATAGCGTCCATCAATAACCACGTAAATTAATCCGTTTTTTTATTAAAACACTTTAAATTCTATTATAATAACCTGAATATTCAGGATTATCTAAAAGTTTACTACGGTTAATTTATCAAAAAACTAAATTTTATAAACTGGTATTTCTAGGTTAAGATTTGCCTAGCGACGAGGGCCAGTTCCCGATCTATAATGTCCTGTGCAAAGCGCGGCATTCATTTGCTGAATGCAGTCAACCAACAGGGATATCGCAGAAATCAAACGATACATATTAGAGAGCTACGAAGTGTTATTGGACTCCAAACACAGCTATTACACACTTTTTAAATAGGCACGGGTTAGCTAAAAAAAACTTAAAAACCAACCCCAAAGAAGACCCAACAATGATAAAAAAAACACGAGATAACAGACTGGTTGGAAACTCATCAAGCTGAGATTAATTCTGGCAAGTTAGTGGTATTTTTACAGGATGAAGGATGAATATCATCCATTGTCGGGGGATTGAGGTGGCTATGTTGGGGGTAAAACAAAAGAACGCATCTTTTTGTCCCCTAGTCAATCAGCGGAGTAAACGAACCTATTATGGGGCAGTCAGTCGATTTTAGATTTGAGTTTTGAGGCTTCGGCGATACGTTGGGTGAGCGATCGAGCCGCGCTCAGACCTTCGGCGAGTACGAGCGTCGAGTCGCGCTGAGTCGGGCGATTTGAGATTTACTCCACAGATGAATCTGGAGCTGGAACAAGAGTCTAAAACTTTGGGCTGCGGGCGATTCCTGTCGGAAACTTGTATCCGTTTGTGGGCGGGGTCAAAAAGCCATTTAACTAATGCGAATGGGAAGTCCCGCGCTCTACCGAAGGTGAGCGTCGGAATGAAAACTCGCGGTGAAAATAAATTGAGCGACAGCGAATCAATATCGTTTTTGTGCGCTATGATCTTATCGGTATTCTGCAATCTTGATAAATGTATAAAGCTTACAAGTACAGAATTTATCCCACAGATGAGCAAGAAGTCTTGCTTTCAAAGTCTTTTGGCTGTGCGAGATGGTTTTGGAACTATGCTTTGAATCTATGTCAAGAAACTTACAAGAATACTGGCAAAGGACTATCTAGGGCATACATACAAGGCTTGCTCCCTGCACTCAAAAAAGAATACGAATGGCTAAAAGAACCCTATTCTCAATGTTTGCAGGTGGTTGCATTGAATTTATCTACTGCCTACAAAAACTTCTTTGACAAGAGGGCGATGCTGCCCAAATTCAAGTCAAAGCACAGCAGGCAGTCGATTAGCTATCCTCAAAACGTCAAATTCGACGGTGACTATATCAACCTACCTAAGATTGGTTTAGTTTTCTGTCGGCGACATCGTGATTTTGAGGGCGACATCAAGACCGTTACCGTGTCTCGCAACCCGGACGGCAAACATTTTATTTCTGTTTTGATTGACGATGGGAAAGAACAGCCTGAGTTAGTCCCAGCAGATAAAGCTATTGGCATTGATGTCGGGTTAACCCATTTTGCTATCACCAGTGATGGTTCCAAGTTCGGTAATCCCAAGCATTTTGTTAAACGCCAAAGAAACTTAAAGCGCAAGCAACAGAAGCTTGAGCGCAAAAAGAAAGGCAGTCAAAACAGGAAAAAGGCAAGACTGGCGGTGGCAAAAGTTCACTCCAAAATTGCCCGATGCCGCGAAGATTTTCTGCACAAGCTATCCCGCAAGATAGTCAACGAAAACCAAGTTATTGCAGTAGAAAGTCTCAATATCAAAGGCATGGTAAAGAATCATAATTTCGCTTCATCCATTAGTGATGTTGGCTGGGGTATGTTCTGCACGATGCTCAAGTACAAGTCTGAGAGCGAAGGAAAACAATATGTCGAGATCGATAGATGGTTTCCTAGCTCTAAGACTTGCCATGTATGCCTAAATCGAGTTGATAATCTCACTCTTGATGTTAGAGCGTGGAGTTGTCAGCATTGTGGTACTCACCACGACCGTGATGTAAATGCAGCCCTCAACATTAGAAATGAAGCCTTGCGGATTTTGGCGTTAGGAACTAGCGCTTCTGCCTGTGGAGGGGATGTAAGTCGATCTGGTAAAACTTCGGTTTTGTTGGACGCTATCCCTGTTGAATCAGGAAGCCAGCGCTGTACCACTTAAGTGGTCAGCGTCTGGTAGTTCACACTCTCTCCTCGATAGCCACAAGGTTTGCTTAGAAGAATGTATCAAACTTTTACAAAGAAACCGAGCCAACTCATAAAGTCTCTGTCTGCCCGGACAAAAGCAGTTAGCTAGCCCGATGCTGGTTCTCCGTTTTTCAGATTGGACTATACACGGCACTCAAAACCCTAAAAATGAAGATTTGTAAAGTTTTATCAAGATCTTTGGGCATCTGAATTAAAATCTTCTCATAAAAAAGACTAGCTTTTAGCAGGCGCAAATTGTGGAAAAAGATTTAAAACTCAGAATATGAGATCGAGCTCGCTGCTCTTACATGGTGCAATAAAATGTAACTTTTGATGCAAGAACCAGTAGCCTGAACTTTGTCTAAGGCAGAATGCCCGTCCCGCCAATGCCTTCGGAAAATCGCTTTCTTGGGGCTGCATCAAATCTTAAGTGCAATTACTTTCCTTGCACGAGAGCCGGAGCCTTCGAGCAAACATTTAACTCCAGGGCTTACGCACCACAACTTTAGATAAACCGGGTTTTTGTACCGGGAAGGAGGGCGGCAACAAAGTGTTTTCGTCCATCAAATCCGGTTTCTGCGTCCGAGACAGAACTTGATCGAATGAATGCAGTTGCAACCAATGTTTAAATGTGGCGATACTGCAAGTTGCGTGCAAAGCAGGGAGCTAACCGCAGTGATGGATCTCGATTGTTTACCTTACGGCGCAGGCCACGCACAGGAAGGGGTCTGTCTGCTAGTCCGAATGGGGCCGCACCGCATTTTACTAGACTGCGGTATAGAGGATATTGCACCGCTGTCAGCGACACTAAATCGATCGCTGCCAGCCGATTTTGTGGTGTGTACCCACGCCCACTCTGACCATGCCAGAGGTTTGCTAGCACTCCATCAATCTTTCCCCCACTTGCCAATTTACGCCAGCGAAGTGACAGCGCGACTGCTACCGCTGAACTGGCCAGAAGTGGCTCAGCAGCCAGAGTCCCGGTTCTGTCAGGGACTGCCCTGGCTGTCGCCGCTCGAAGTGCGCCCAGGACTGAGCGTGCAGTTGTTCCCATCGGGCCATTTGCCCGGAGCGGCGACTGTGCTGCTGACTTATGCCGCCCCGCACCGCACCTACACAGTGGTTTACACCGGCGACTTTTTCCTGTCCAATTCTCGTTTGGTAGAAGGTTTGCCCCTGGGAGAACTCAGGGGCATGAAGCCGGATGTGTTAATTTTGGAAGGCAGTTACGGCACGGCGCGCCACCCTCACCGCCGACAACTAGAAAATCAGTTAGCCGATCGCATCCACCGCGCCATCGCCGACGGGTACTCGGTACTGCTGCCCGCGCCGGCCCTTGGTTTGGGGCAAGAAATGCTGATGCTGCTCCGCAGTCACCACTACTTTACTGGCCGCGACTTGGATATTTGGGTGGACGGCACTGTCGCCGACGGGTGCGACGCTTATCTGGAACTGTTACCCCAATTTCCCACCGCCGTCCAAAATTTTGCTCTGCACCAACCTTTGTTTTGGGACGAAAGGGTGAAACCCCGCGTCCGCCGGCTGTCTGCCGAACAACGCCCCGGATTGGGAGCCACGCCCTGTATTGTAATTACAGACAAGTTAGCTGATTTGGGTTTGTATGTTGCCGATGGCACAAATCCTTGGATTTTGCTCGCCCCTCAAAAACCAGGATATCCCGTCACCGACTGGCTGGGCAACAGGCCCCTATTTGGAGTCACAAGTGTCGAAACTTATCTGCTAGCCGAACACTGCGACGGGCCGGGGACTACCCAACTCATCCACAATTTGCGTCCCCAGCACGTAATTTTACTCCACGGTTCCCCTGCATATTTGGCTGACTTGGCTAACTTGGACGAGCTGCGAAACCGCTACCAGTTGCACACTCCGGCGGCCGGAACACTGGTCGAATTGCCGATCGGGGAAATGTTTTTGCAGCCCGCTATCCCAGAAACTAACTATGAGGGAGAACTCAGCGAATTGGGGACAGAGGTAGCAATTAGCTTGCCGAGTCCGATTACAGCCGATCCTCGGTGGGCCAATTTTGCCGATACCGGTTTGGTAGAAGCGCGCTGGCAAGGCGAAGAACTGGTACTGCGCGGCATCTCCCAGCGGGAACTGCTTTTTCAAGGCAGCGCCGTTCAGGCAAACCTCGAATGCTGTGGCAATTGTCAGCACTACCGCAGCCAGCGCTGTTGGAACCAGTCCAGTGCTTTGTTTGGCTTTAAAGTTACCCCCGACGGTTACTGTCCCGTGTTTAAAGCGATACCGGAGTCGGAACTTTTCCTAGATGGCGAAACAGACGGCGAATAAGCTGTCGGGCATCTAGAAACCAGCCTGCAGGTCTAGAAAACAAAAGAACAGCCCTGGACGCACCCAGACAAAAAACCCGGTTTGAGCAGGGGTAAGCTGTCGCCCATTGAATTTTTAAACTACTGTGTACTTACGCTCTTGTCGCGTGGGCAGGAGATCCCGCCATTAAGCTTAAATTTAAAGGCAAAATAGCTTATGTGGTCACAACCCAGAATATGTTTGGCCTAAACCGGGTTTTTTGCATAATTTCTCCACAAAAAAGGGAGAAAAGTAGTTTTCTTTTCCCCCAAGTTTTCCTTGTGCCTCAAGCGCGAGAGCAAAACTATTCCAAATTCGAGTCCGGGTAGTGATTGCGAATTTGTTCGGCTTCGGGACAATCGTCAGAAACTAGGGGTTCGCAGTTAGTTCGGGACACCGAAGCCAACTTCTGGGACACAGCTCCAATACTTTCGAGACGCACCATTTCTTCCCAAGAGCTGATTTCGTCTTCTTCGTCGGTTTCGTAGCGCAGCGTGACTAGATCCCCTTCAATATCTAGGATACGAGCGCGCTCTATCCAACGTTGCTGATCTCGAAGAAAAATAGAAACCTCACGACCATCACAACAGAGTTGATAGATTTTGCGCTGTAGCATTTGTCAGTTCTCCTGCGCAGTGTAACTTGCTTAAAATATGGTCTGTTTACCGTAACGTACTTTGGGTTTTACATCGGAAGGCACAGCCGTATGGACTGGCCAGTTTCACGTTTTCCGCAACTTTTGTACCGATGGGAGTTACCAAATTTGATTTTACCACCAAATCTATCTAGTACGCCATTTATCCAATTACAGGTTCTGCAGCCAGTGGCATCCCTCGTGAGAGGCATTTGCCAGCATAGATCGAAGCATTAGGACTTGACGACAGCACCCGATTAACAGCGACAATAACAACAGACTCTGCCTCAAAAATCTCGCTCTCTTTTGCCTCTACTTCCCCAGAAATCTTTTGTTTCGACGTTTGTTCGATCGCCCACTAACACCGTCAAGGCTCAATCTCAAATCTCAACTTTCACAGCGAAAGCTCTAAAGCGACACTCAAACAGCGACAATAAAAACAGACTCTGCCTCAGAAATCTCGCTCTTTTCTGCCTCAAGTCCCCCAGAAACCTCTTGTTTCGATGTTTGTTCTGACCCCGAGTACCCTATGTGAACTCAATCTAAAATCTAAAATCTAAAATCTAAAATCGATTGACCGGAGTGTGATAAAAATCACTGACAGCAGGCCGCCCCTAAATGTAGAAAATGGTGGCGGCCAACAACTAGCTTCAAAACGGGCAGCGGAACCTGTGGCGGTTAAGCTAAAAGAATTGCGGTTCCGTTCAAAACAAATTGGAGTCATCGCTCGTGCGTATTAAGGAGGCTAATTGATGGTGTACGCAGAAAATTGGTCGCAGCCGTCTATCTTGGAGCTAGCGAGATCGGGCAACTTTCAAGCCCTCAATTACTGGATTGACAGCTTGCTGCGACCCGAAGGGATTTATGCCCGCGTCGAACAGGCTCAGGCCGGCTGCGTCCAAATCCTCGTAGAATTCCAGCGCGAATTTGCGCCAGATACTACATTACTCGGCAGCACTCTCCGGGAAGGCTTAGTCAAATTTATTTGCCACCAACTCTGGAGACTCAACTCGCCAGCAGTAGAAGGAGTGCGAATTCACGCGCGCTTGGCTGGGGATGCAGACATTCTCTGGAAACAGTCAGTGCGAATTGTCACTCCAGCAAACCGCCAGCGGCGACGTTACCGTTCCCTACCGGCAGTCGATTGGGTTAAATTTAAAACGTATCGTTCTCTGCTGCTAGTGGGATCGGCACTGGCCTCATTTATTTTAGGGTGTTGGGTCAGCTACCACGAAGCTCTGACCCTGCGGTCAGTATCCCCAGTATCCGGGTACCAGCAAACTGCAGTAATGTCGGGGCCGCCTCCAAAACGTGCGGATACGGTGCAAGCGGCCTTAGAAGTGGTACCAGTAGTACAGCAAAAGCAAGTTGCTAATCCTTACGACCCAACAGTAACGCTGATGTTCGGAGGAAATGTGAATCTATCGGATGCGCTCGGAGCATCTGCTGCCAACGATCACCAATGGGCTTTCGCCAATATGGACGAGTACCGGCAAGCAGATGTGGCGATGGTTAACCTAGAAAACTCCCTGACTCGCTCTACATTGGGGTCTGGCAAAAAACAATTAAATTTTAAAGCCGATCCAGAATCGGTGAAAGTATTAACAGCGGGAGGAGTGGATATTGTCAATCTGGCAAATAGCCGGGCTATGGATTACGAGGAACCGGGACTGGTGGAGACGATGAATACTCTAGATAGTAGTGGGATTCAACACCTGGGAGCCGGCAGAGATATTAAACAAGCGAGGCGTCCAGATATTATTGAAGTTAAGGGTCAGCGGATTGCCTACCTCGGTTATTATGATGCCGAGCTTAACGTCGCCGACCAAGGGAAAGCGGGGACTAACCCCCGCCGTAACAATCGCGTGGCCGAGGATATTCGCGCTCTTAGGGGTCAGGTAGACTGGATTATTGTTAATTACCACTGGGGAGTCGAATTGGCAGATTATCCGGGCGACTGGCAGATTGATTTGGCTCGGTTCACGATCGACCAAGGAGCTGATTTGGTAGTGGGACACCATCCCCAAGTATTGCAAGGTGCAGAAATTTACAAGGGCCGTCCGATAGTTTACTCGCTGGGTAATTTTATATTCGGCCCGAATGCTCGCAGGGATTACGATACCGCAGTCCTGAAAGTATCGCTCAAAGACAGGAATATGAAGGTAGAGTTTCTGCCTGTGGAGGTGAAAAAGTTTCAGCCGAAGGTGGTGAAGGGAGCCGCAGCGGATCGCATCCTCAAACGTGTCGAGCAAATTTCTAGTATTTTCGATCGACCGATGCAATCTTCTGTAGTTCTCGATGCCCTAGTCCAGCCAGGAGCGGCATCAAAAACTCCAAATTCTCCATTGCCAGGAGCAGCAAAGAGCGGTACATACCAGCCCGGGCGAGGTTCCGGGGGAACCTCCGGTGAAAGCACTCAGCAAGGGCCCGGACAACCCAAACCTACTTTGATTTTGCCGGCTTTGCCGGCTGCGCCCCAACAGCCGGACAACTCCTCATTTTTCCCGAACGGGACAGGGCCTGCAATTGAGTCAAACCCACCTCCGAATCAAAATTTGCCGCCGCGCATCTACCCCACTCAACCTCAAAATCCCAGCCGGGAACCAGAGCCGTTTACAAAAGAGCCATTCATCAAAGAACCGTTTATTTCGCCCCCATCTCCTAGTCAAGGAGCAGTGCCGAGTCCCCAAAGCTATCTTCCCCCCACTGGGGCTGTATCTTTTGAAGTCGCACTCAAACAGCAGCCGGCCTCCGCGATCGTTCCAGCTAACAGCAGCAAGCGCTCCAAGCACCGGATCGCCCTGCCTCCTATAGCTGGGAGCATTGGTTAGCCGATGGGGGTCGGAACAACGAGGAGGCAGGGGGAGGATAGGGGCGGTAATGGGTGAACATCAACATACCAGCGACCAATTATTAACGACCGATTTACTGACAACCAATGATCAATGACCTACTACCGATGACAAATGTGTTTGCGATCGCGCTCAAGCAAAAGCAGTACAAAACCTATATCCTCTCCGACGAAACCGCTAACTCTACTCTAGAAGTTGTGCCGGAACGGGGCGGTATTGCCACTAGCTGGCTGGTTGAAGGCAAAGAAATCTTCTATTTGGACGCGGAACGGTTCGCCAATCCCGATCTAACTGTACGTGGCGGGATTCCCATCCTGTTTCCCATCTGCAGCAATCTCCCCGACAATACTTACACGCACAAGGGAGTGGAGCGTCAGCTCAAACAGCACGGCTTTGCTCGAGACTTGCCTTGGACAATAGGCGAACAAGTTACGGAGGGTTGCGCCGCTATTACGCTGATTCTCGACAGCAGCGACAAGACGCTGGCTGTTTATCCCTTTGATTTCCAACTAGCCTTCACTTATCAGATTAAAGGCAATTCTTTGGAAATTTTTCAGCGATACACCAATCTGTCTGCTGAACCCATGCCGTTTTCTAGTGGTTTGCACCCCTACTTTTTCGCGACGGACAAATCTAAGCTGCGCTTTGATATTCCGGGGATGCAGTACAGAGATCAGAACACCCATTCCAAGGGTTACTTCACTGGGGTTTTTGACCCGACGTTGGATGAAATTGATGTTTCCTTTGACGAACTCACTGGTCTTGCTGCTACTGTCACTGACGCCGCGAGCGGCTTGCGGCTCACCCTCAGTTACAACTCCAGCTATGGGAAGTTGGTTTTCTGGATGGTGAAGGGCAAGGATTTTTACTGTTTGGAACCTTGGACTGCTCCTCGAAATGCCCTCAACACTGGCGAACACTTGATTTATTTGCAGCCGGGAGCGACTTGCGAAATGCTGGTTCGGATGACTGCAAATTTTATTTAAAAAACACTTGCTATTTCAAATGAGGGGTGCTACTATTAGAAATTGTGTGCGGTAACAATGTTTTCGCGGGTCGCTAGCTCAGCGGTAGAGCATTCGGCTTTTAACCGATTGGTCTCGGGTTCAAATCCCGGGCGACCCATAAAAAATTTGTGAGTTAAAAATTTTGAGTTTTGAGTGGAATGCTCGGAACTCAAAATTTTGTTTTTTGAACTTTTAAGTAAATCTGGAAAGATAGTGCGCGATCGGTGGCAAATTGTCTTAAGATTATCGTAAGAATTGAGCTTGTCCAAAATTCACTGCCCAAAAATCACAAATAATTAGGAGGAATATCTATGGCGCTTGTACCTATGCGATTGCTGCTCGACCACGCGGCTGAAAATGGTTACGGCCTACCGGCTTACAACGTCAACAACATGGAGCAAATCCAAGCGATCATGCGCGCTGCTGACGAAACCAACAGCCCTGTGATTCTGCAAGCTTCTCGCGGCGCTCGCTCCTACGCTGGCGAAAATTTCCTGCGCCACTTGATTTTGGCAGCAGTTGAAACCTATCCTCACATTCCCATTTCCATGCACCAAGACCACGGCAATGCCCCCGGCACTTGCTATTCTGCCATGCGCCAAGGTTTCACCAGCGTGATGATGGACGGTTCTCTGGAAGCGGATGCTAAGACTCCCGCTAGCTACGAGTACAACGTTCAAGTTACCCGCGATGTGGTGAATGTTGCTCATTCGATCGGCGTTAGCGTTGAAGGCGAACTGGGTTGTTTGGGTTCTCTGGAAACAGGGATGGGCGAAGCAGAAGATGGCCACGGCTTTGAAGGTGCGCTTTCTCACGATCAGTTGCTGACAGATCCTGAACAAGCTGTGGATTTCGTCGAGCAAACCGGCGTTGATGCTCTAGCAGTTGCGATCGGCACTTCTCACGGGGCTTACAAGTTCACTCGCAAGCCGACTGGCGAAATTTTGGCAATCAGCCGCATTGAAGAAATTCACCGCCGCTTGCCGAATACTCACTTGGTGATGCACGGTTCTTCTTCTGTGCCCCAAGAATTGCTGGAAATTATCAACAGCAACGGTGGCAAAATCCGCGAAACCTACGGCGTACCTGTGGAAGAAATCCAAAAGGGTATCAAGTGCGGCGTTCGCAAGATCAATATCGATACTGACAACCGTTTGGCGATTACCGCTGCGGTGCGCGAAGCTTTGTTTGCCAAGCCCGATGAGTTTGACCCCCGCCACTTCTTGAAGCCGTCGATCAAGTATATGCAGAAGGTTTGTAGCGATCGTTATAACTCTTTCGGTTGCGCTGGTCACGGTACAAAGATTAAGCAAGTATCTTTGGATGATTTTGCAGCTAAGTATGCTAAGGGCGAATTGAGCTCTTCTGCTAAGAAGACTGTGGCTGTTTAAGAATTTTAGGTTTTAGATTTTAGATTTGTCTGAAGTCTAAAGTTTGGATTGCCGGGTAGCTTTGAAGTTGCCCGGTTTTTGTTTGTGCGAGTTTATGTATTTAGTTACTGGGCGATTGAACCAACATTCCGCATATCATAACATTAATTGGGGATTTTTTTTGTAAGAAATGGCTGTAATTATTTGTCTACAAGCATTGCGCTGATGTACAAATATGAGTTTTATTAAAGAGTGTTTATTTGTTCTCAATAGTCATTAATGAGCGAGAATATGTTGGGATTAAATTTATAGGATAAGGTTTTCTCGTCAACATATTTTTGACTATCTTAAGAAGTGCGGAATGTGTTCAACAAGTCGATCGCACATTCGGACCACCAAAATCCCCGCCACCAAAATCCCCTACGCTACCCCACAAGTCCGCCGGGGGTTGAAACCCCCGTCTCATAGCAAAAGTCCTCTAAAAGAGGACTGAAAAGCAAATTAAATAAACACTCAAATATTTGTCACCATAATCGATTATTTGTCACCATTATTCAGTCGGTTTCAACCGACTTTAGCTATGAGACAGGGGTTTCAACCCCTGGCGGAATCGCGGACTCGCGGACAAACAAACAACCCCCCGGACAAACAAACGACCCCCCGGACAAACCATCGGACTGACGAATAAAGGATAAATCCTCCTGGTGTTGCACATATAGCAATCCTAAATGATTTTCTGTGTGTAACTATATTGACGTATTTTGGGGAAATCAAATGTATGTTCGTTA